>NZ_JBHLYW010000006.1:0-98747 GCF_042431625.1 Flavobacterium procerum
CCATTCCGAACAGAGAAGTTAAGCCCGCCTGCGCAGATGGTACTGCATCATTGTGGGAGAGTATGTCGTCGCCTTTCTTTAGGAATCCTCATCATTGACTTGATGAGGATTTTTTTTTGCCTCATGTCATTTTTTCATTTTCCATAATATTGCCTTATGAGTTACTTTAAAGGATTATATTCTTTTTTTAAGTACTGATTTTATGGTTTCCAAAAGCTCATACTGCTTAAATGGTTTAGGGATATAACCGTTCATGCCAGCATCCAAGCATCGGTTTTGCTCTCCTGCCATAGAATGTGCAGTCATTGCGATAATTGGAATAGATTTTTTCATCTCTCTACGAATATATTGTGTGGTCTGATAGCCGTCTCGAATTGGCATCTGCAAATCCATAAGCACGAGATCATATTCGTTTCGCGAAAGCAGCTCAATTCCCTGATTGCCGTTTTCGGCTATGTCAATTTTAAATCCGAATCCTTCGATTACATTTTGAGCCAGTTTCTGATTGAGGTAATTGTCTTCACACAGGAGTATATTGAGCCTACCGAGATTGTTGACCATTTTGGTTTCTGGATGGTCAGTTTCCAATACTGCTTTTTTATAAGATACGGTGAAATAAAACTCTGATCCGCTTCCTTCGAGGCTTTTGACATGAATATTCGAATCATGCAGTTGTACAAGCTGTTTTACAATGCTAAGCCCAAGTCCCGTACCACCGAATTTTCTAGTTGTGCTCTGCTCAGCCTGAGTGAATCGCCCGAAAATAGTATTAAGATGCTTCTGTGATATGCCGATACCAGTATCTTTTACCAGAAAGCGTATCTGATAGCTATCGTCTGTTTCTGCTGTTTTTTTTACAGAGATAGTCACTTCTCCTTCCATGGTAAACTTAAGAGCGTTGCCAGCCAGATTTACCAATATCTGATTGAGCCTGCCTGGGTCGCCGGAAATTATTTCTGGCAGTTCTGCATCTAGATAAAGGTTAAAGTCTACTCCATCTCGCACTTTTACCTTGAGAAGGTCATAGACATGTTTAAGCACTTTCTTAAGCTCAAATGGTCGTTGCTCCAACGTTAGGCTTCCTGATTCAATTTTAGAGAGATCCAGAATGTCATTAACAATAAGTAGTAAGTTCTCTCCTGCAATCTTTACATCTTTTACAAAATCCAGCTGTTGTTTATCGAGACTGGTTGCAGCCAAAAGTTCGGTAAAACCAATTACTGCATTAAGAGGTGTTCGAATCTCATGACTCATATTGGCTAGGAAATTCTCTTTAGCCGCTACGGCACGGTCGGCTATATTTTTCTGCTGAGAAAGTTCATTGTTTTTGTTGCCTAGTTCCAGAGTATTGATTACATGTCGAGCTACAATGGTAAGGGCATTTCGCTGGTTTTCATTTAATTCTCTAGGCTCATGGTCTACAGCACATAAGACTCCTATAACGTATCCGTCTGGAGTTGTGATAGGCATTCCGACATAGAATCTTATCTTATGGCCGCCTGTTACATTGGGGTCATCTTTGAAGCGCTCACTCAGTAGGGTATCGGGAATTTCTACTATTTTGGAATCCATGATGGTATAGCGAGAGAAAGTGATTTCTCGTGGTATTTCGGAAATATCGAATCCAACCTTTGATTTGAACCACTGACGGTTTTCATCAATAAAAGATATATAAGCTATCGGAACCCCGCAGATGTAAGAAACCAGCGCTGTAGCATCATCAAAAACCTGATCAGGAAGTGTATCTAGTATATTATAGCGTTTTAAGGCATTAAGGCGTTCAGTTTCATTGAGAGGAACCGGCGTTATAGAAGCAGTCATGATTAAAAATAAATGTATTACAAAAAGAAAAGTTTAAGAACCTTTAAAAATAAATGTACACAATATTTTTATGATGGATATTAATTGGACTATATTTTTAAGTTTTTAGATATTTATCAACAGTATTCGTAGGCATTGGAAGATAATTCTTATAGTTAGCAGACTGTACTTCAAAAATGAAGTTGACTTCTAAGTAAGCATAGCTTAATGTAGCGAAATTGGAGATAGCTCCATGTTGTGTTTAATGCATATAACTTTGAAATTCTTATGTGCTAACATATTATTTATTTGGCATTCAAAATAATAAAAGTTCTTAAAGCGTTATTAAAAGTGAATAGTATTAATTGAAATTTAAAAGAAAATATGAGCCAGGAATTTGGAAGCATATATGAATTAATACGTCATTATATAGAAATTGATGATGTGGAATGGGCGTATTGTAAATCGATGTTTACATTAAAAAAAATCAAAAAAAAAGAAATAATCCTTTCTAAAGGGGATGTTTGTGGCGAAATATATTTTGTATTGAAAGGTTTATTAAGGATTTATTTTATTGATCAGAATGATGATGAAAAAACATTCCATTTTTCACTAGAAAATACCTTTGCGACAGATTACCAAAGCTTTTTAAAAGAGATTGTTGCCGATTTATATATTCAGGCTCTTGAAAACACTACTGTTTTAGTCATTACTTACGATATGCTGAGACTGCTTTACAGTAACCTTCGGAATGGAGAGAAGTTAGGAAGGCTTATTGCGGAGGATTATTTTTTTATGATGAATGAGAAAATTAAGGGGCTTTATACGCAGACTCCTTTGCAGCGCTACAACAGTATGAACGCTGCTTATCCAAAAATACTTATTCGAGTGTCTCAGCATTATATCGCCTCCTATCTCAATATCAGCCCTGTTCATTTAAGTCGTCTGAAGCGAGGTATTGAGTAATTTTTACGTGAAAACGTAAACAAATGTTATTGCTGTTTTTTGTTTCCTAACTTAATTTTGTCAGAAAGCAATAATTAATAAAAGCCAATAAAATTAAGTATGATAAAGGTGTCAATAGGGAATAAGATTAAAAGTATAAGAGAATTAAAAAATTATACACAGCAATATGTGGCAGGTCGGCTCGAAATGACTCAGGCTGGTTATAGTAAAATTGAAAAAGGAACAGCAAGTCTAAGTATTGAAAAACTTGAACAACTGTCTGTTATTTTAGAATTGCCAATAGAAAGTATAATTAAGTTTGAAAGAAGTAGTTATTTTGTTGAAGCCCAAAATTATGCTGTAAGTGATAGGTCTAGTGACATAAGTTTTAACACAGTTAAAAAGCTTTACGAAGATAAGATTGAGCTCCTAGAAAAACTTCTTTTCAAAACAGATAAGGAACTTCAATATTATAAAGAAAAATGTGGTTTAGTATAAAACTTCGTTATTTGGAAAAGAAAGACATCAACAAGAGATTTTGTTGTTCTCTTGTGTTTTTATAGCTTAATAACTCTAGTTTTTTATTTTGAAGACATTGGTTACAGCTTTATTTTCTACATACAGCAGCATATAGTCCCGTTATAACAAATGCTATTGTGTGCCTTTAGATATTATTTAAAAGTTTTTATTTTCCCAAGCGGAATCCTATTACAGTTTTATTTAAAGTAGGCACAATGAGTAAATTATCATTTGCAATGTATTCAATGTCTGCAGTAATAATTTTTTCTTTTCCTAAGTCAATTATCAATGTTTTGTTTCCATCTTCATCAATATTAAAGAGCTGTCCCTGCCAAGCTCCAGAAACGATATATCCATTTTTGCCATTACTTACAATACCATCCAGATTATCAATTCCGCTAAAAATCTGATGATATTTTTGGGTCAGTTTGTTTATGGCGAATGCAGTTTTACTTTCCATATTCAACACTAAGAGATCCTTTTTAGTACATAATAATCCATTAGGCTTAGAAAGAAAATCAGATTCATTCCATATATTTATTTTTCCGTTTGATATTTTATAAATCTTATTACCAAAACAGTCAGAAACGTAAATATCTCCATTGGCGTCTATTGCTATATCGTTAAGGAATATGGCATTATCTATATGATATACTTTCTCAATTTTAGCTGTTTCGGTATTTATCTGGACCACTCTGTTAATATCTGCGACATATAATTTTCTCTTATACAATCCCATTCCCTGAGGGTTATCTAATCCATCAACCCATTTTAAAACTTCTATTTCGCCATTTGTTTTAAGTTTGGAAATAAATCCGTTGCCATCTTTTGCAAGATACTCACCATTTATATTTGAGATGTAGAGAATCTTTTTTGAAGAGTCATAAAATGCCGATTCAGGTTTTAAGAAAAGAGAATCTGACTCCCATACTTTTGTAATACTTTGACTAAATGTGATAAAAGGGATTAATAGTGTAAACCAAAAGAGAGTTAATTTTTTCATTATCAATTTTTAAAAGGTCATTCTGAAATTCTTGATTTAGGTTGTTCTGCAATGAGTCGACTAGTTTAGATAAGAAAGTCTATAACGATTAGTCATATTGAATTAAACTTAATATTTTGGATATTATTTTTTTGTAAATGTAGTTTCTAAAGAAAGGGGCTACAATAGCTAAATATAACCATTTTCAAATTATTTAGAGAAAGGCTTAAAAAGAGTTTTTTTGTGACTCAATAAATTAGTTAAGCGTATTAGCATCTTTACTATCAAAAAATGGAAATATTGAGGAAAACCACTTTTTTATATCATTTTAACAACAAGTAAAATACAATTTGTTTTCTCAGAAAAATTAGAAGCTTTTATAGAAAAAAAAAATAATTTAAAGAGTTCAAATCAAATAGAGACTCTTGCAAAAGTTGCGGTCGTTCTGCGATTCGGACTTTAAATAAGAACAGGGTTATTTTGCCGGCTTTACATTTTTGGAATAATTCTGTGCTACGATTCTGCCATAAAACTTAGACGGGTGTAATATCAAAAAAATGCCTTAGCTTTTGTGGTAGAAAATGTATCCTCTCCAATACCTGTGTTGTTATGATGTTGCTGGGTAGCCTAAATTTTTACCATGTAAACACTTTTTTTAATATTTAAATTATTTATAATCAGTGTTATATCTTGGGAGTAAAAAGCAATAGCAAGTTTTTTAGTAGAAATTGAAAAACCGATTTAGATATTTTCACAAATATTTTAAAAATCTTAAAAAAAATACGTATTTATAAGTATTAATACTTATTTTTGTATTGATTGTTATACGTATTTATTTTTTTATTTCTAAGTATAAGTAGAATGTTAATCTAAATCTTTAAAAATGATGGACTATATCACACCTCATGAGGTTGCAGAAAATATGATGGCCACAGCGGTCAAAAAAGCAGAATTATGTATCAGAGATCTATTAATTAGAGGGGCTCTATCGGGTGCTCTACTGGCAATTTCCGTGGCTCTTGCCTTGATGGCAACTGCACAAACTTCTTTAAGTCTTATCGGGGCATTTGTATTTCCTGTGGGATTTGTAATAATCGTTATTCTTGGTCTTGAATTAGTGACAGGGAGTTTTTCGCTAGTACCATTAGCTTGGCTTGAGGGTAAAATATCAGGTTGCAAAATGATTAAAAATCTAAGTTGGGTATTTATAGGTAATTTACTTGGGAGCTTATTATTTGCAGTTTTATTTTGGGCGGCTAGTACGGAGACTGGACAGATAAAAGAATTGGGGTTAATTGAGCAGGCGATAATCAAAATCAGTGAGAAAAAAACTATTGGTTATGCTGGCCATGGAATTTTAGGACTCTTTTCGGCTTTTGTTAAGGCTATTCTGTGTAATTGGATGGTTTGTATGGGAGTGATTATGTCAATGACTTCAAAGTCAACATTAGGAAAAATATTGGCGGCAGGCATTCCTATTTTTATCTTTTTTGCATTGGGATATGAACATGCGGTAGTCAATATGTTTGTGATTCCAGCAGGAATGATGTTTGGAGCTAAAGTAAGTTTAGGGGATTGGTGGCTGTATAACCAGTTAATTGTTACTGCGGGAAATATCGTTGGAGGATTGCTTTTTACAGGTATGGCAATATATTACACACATACAACTAAGACAAAATCTGTTGAGGATGAATAATTATTATGGTGTAGTGGTATTATTAGGTTATATCGAATCTATGGGAAGTATATTATCTTTAAAGCTTCAAAAAATATTAAATGAATAGCAAAGGTCATTGTTATCGCAAAGCAATTATTTTTTAGTTTTTTTTATTTAAAATTTTGATTTACAGGTATTTGTGTGTAGAGAAAATGCATGGAATAGCAGTTGATGGTACTACAATTCAGCTTTGGAGGTTTAAATGTGCATCTTTGATTGAATCACAAATCAAAAAGAGAAAAAATAGAGTAGGGCCAGCTGGCGGAAGACACTTATATTTTTCGCCTCATTTTTAGCAGCTTCGCTGTGTTTGTTTTAATTTTTACATTGATTTATATAATCAAGTATTTGTTGAAACATTATGTTTTTAAGATATTGAAAGGTTCGAATGGTAGAGTGGGCCTACAAAATTTGTAAATTATTCCAATAATAGGTAAATTTCTTTTCTTATTTAAATACTTATTAACTTGCTATTCTGCAAAGATCAATTATTGGATTATATCTAATTTGCGCAATCGAGATTGTAAAACAAGCGAAAAGAAGCAATAATACTTGAAAAACCGTTGTCACTAAATAATTTCTTCAAGCTTATAAACTTCTCCCCATCTATTTAGTAAGCGACTATCATAAATGTTAAAGGGAATAATTGAACTATCTTTTTCAGTAGACAATCCGGTAAATGTCCAAAATAAATCCTCAAACTTACAAACCAAATATCCTCTATCATTAAATGAGTAATTTCCAACAATCTTATAATTTTGTAAACGTTTAACATCATGCTCATCCATAGGGCGAAAGGCATCAACGACCTTTTTTGTTAGCTCAACTTTACCATGCTCAAAGAACTCTAGCTGATTTTGGTAGATTATACAAAAAAACAAACCACCTGCATGAAGATCAGTATTTGCAATTAAACTTGACTGATATTTTTTATTAATTTCTATTTTCATTAGTGCATTATTAATGAGTGTATTCAATTTGTAAAGTCTTAGTAGGAAGACCAACTGCTTAACTTGTGGGCACCATCATATTAGTCGAAAGGTAGAAATAAACCAATTTTTCGCATTATTCGAACAACAAATCTATAATTTTGTAATGCATCCTAATCTGCCATAGTTTTTTCTGGCAAAATTAAAGATAGCTACAAACCATGATCTAATCAGGATTTCAGTTATATAGTGTCCTTTTTCTGAATGACATTCAACTCCTTGTTAAAAGAATTCCGATATTTTTTGATATATTCTGAAGGTTTCATTCCAAACAATTTTATGAACTGCTGACGGAAATATCGTTGATCTTCTATGCCCACCTGAGGACCAACCTGGGCAATATTAATGTTTTCAGTAAGCATGATTACTGCAGCCCTGCGGATTCTGATAGATCGAATAAAAACATTTACGGTCTGTCCAGAAATTGCCTTAATCTTTTTGTAAAGACTTGAATGGCTCATGCCCATTGCGGTAGAGAAACTCTTTAGGTTAAATTCGCTGTTTTCAAGATTAGCTTCTATGATTTCGATACATTTATCAAGAAACTCTTTGTATTCAGTAGGAACTTTATTCACATTTTCGTGAAGCGTAATACTGTCTAAGAAATACTTGCGCAATTGCCCTCTGTTTCGAATTACAGAGTCTACTCTTGCCAAGAGTATATCACTGTCAAAAGGTTTGGTAACATAATCGTCGGCACCTTCTGTAATGCTTTGCAAATGAATGTCGTTGCTGGTAGTAGCCGTAAGAAGTATTACAGGAATATGGCTCAAATCATCGTTTTGTTTGATTTTTTTGCATAAATCCAAACCGTTCATGCCTTCCATAGAAATGTCGCTCAGTACAATATCTGGCATATGTTTTTCTACCAGTTTTAATCCTTCAATACCATTAGCGGCAGCATAAACAACATAGTTTTTAGAGAAAAGCTGCACCAGATAATGATTCATTTCAGGATTGTCTTCCACAATAACCAGTGTTTTTTTTGTACTGATTAACTCTTCCTGAAGAATTTCTGGATAGGATGGTTCTGTTCTTTTTTCATGTGTATTT
This sequence comes from Flavobacterium procerum, assembly GCF_042431625.1. Taxonomy (NCBI): domain Bacteria; kingdom Pseudomonadati; phylum Bacteroidota; class Flavobacteriia; order Flavobacteriales; family Flavobacteriaceae; genus Flavobacterium; species Flavobacterium procerum. The sequence goes on from NZ_JBHLYW010000006.1 coordinate 8,006, forward strand.
TGATGAGCAACCGGTATTCCTTCAAGAAGTTCTCCTACAAGTGATGACATGTGCGGATGATTTTCGCTGATGTTCATTTCTGCAAAATGATTATTTCCTTTTGGAAGCGTAATTAGGAATGATGTGCCTTCGCCAACTTTACTTTTACAGATGATTTCCCCATGATGTTTATTCACAAAATATTTGGCAATATAAAGACCAATTCCAAAACCATTGGTAGATTTGGACTGAATTTGTTTGAATTTTTCAAAAATAGTTTCAATATCTTTTTCATCGATACCGCTTCCAGTATCCGATATAATTATCGAAACATCGGCAATATTTTCGATTACTTCAATGGTAATCGATCCTTTGTTTGGAGTGAATTTGAAAGCATTAGAGATTAAATTGAATAGTGTAATCTCTATTTTTTCATAATCGCCAAATATTTCAGTCGCTGTTTCATTTTCAATAAATTGATAATTTAGATTTTTAACAGTAGCCATTTGTGTAAAGCTTTCGTAGATTTCTTTGCAAAGTAAATTTAAATTAATCTTCGAAATTTTAAGTTCATCAAGATCTGCATCCGCTTTTCTAAACAGCAGTAATTGATCTGTAAGACTCAATAGCCTTTTAGCATTTCTATAGGCTAGATTTAGGTCAAGATTATCTTCAGTACGATTTTTTCTTTCAATTGCGCTTTTAAGCGGATTTATGATTAAAGACAAAGGAGTACGCAATTCATGAGCCATATAAGTAAACATAGAAAACTGTTTCTCTGCATGTTCCTTATCTTTTGTGTGCTCCATACGAGCGAGTTTTATTTCATAGCGAAGTCTTTCCTTATTTTTATGATAGCCGACGTAAGCGTAAATCGCAGCAATTATGCCGATTAAATAAAATGTATATGCCCACCAAGTTCTGTACCAAGGCGGAAGAATTTTTACTGTTGCCAGCGTTACTTCATTTGTCCAATTTCCAAAAACATCGGTTGTTTTTACTTTAAAAACATAAGTTCCTTCAGTCAATCGAGAATAACTTGCTCTGTTATTTTTTGAAGTATAATTCCAGGTTTTATCCCAGCCTTCTAGAAAATAAGCGGTATTGATTTTTTCAGAATTAATATAATCCAGATAGACAAAATCAAAACTTAATGCCGATTTATCATAAGGAAGCTCGACACTACTTATCATTTCGAGTTTTTTTTCTCTTATATAATGGCTATCCAATTGTAAAGACTGATTGTTTACCAGCAAATCATTTAATAAAAATCTGCCTGTATTTTTTTTATCTTTTATATTATCTGGATGAAAAACATTGAATCCGTTTAGACCTCCAAAAATAAATTCTCCAGTAGAAAGTTTTGTACCCGCATTCCAGCTAAATTGAGTACCCTGCAGTCCGTCAGTGGTGCCAAAATTTCTGAAAGTATTATTCTTTGGATTAAATCTAGAGATTCCATGATACGTACTCATCCATAAATTTCCTTCTTTATCTTCTAAAAGACGTAATATGGTATTGCTTGGAAGACCGTTTTGAGTCGTATATTTTTTAGTAGTTCCTGTTTTTCTATCAAATAAAAGCAGACCGCCTTCTACCGTGCCAATCCAAAGATTGTTATTTTGATCCTCTGTTATACATCTAATGTTGTAATCAGAATGATAGTTTTTAATGTTTTTTGTTTTCGAATCTATTTCAAAAAAAGAATTGAAAGTTCCTCCCCAGATTTTCCCGTCTTTGGTTTCATAAAGACAAGTTACGTCGCGTAAAGTGTTGCTGTAGCAGATGAACTTATTTTGTTTTCTATCAAACTGATATAATGCGCCAGCATTTGTTACGGCAAGCCATAGCGTATTTTTTGAATCTAAAAACAATAGCCATGATTCCTGTTCTGCTTTTTTAGTAAATTGATTATAGATTGAAAAATTCTGTATTGCCTTTGATTTTGGATCTATACGGCATACACCACCTTTCCACATGGCGACCCAAATCGCATTATCAGAATCTCTGACTATACTGGTAACAAAATTGCTTTGAAGTTTTCTGCCGGCTGATGATGTGGTAGAGTAGACATCATAGGTGTTTTGCTTTCTGTTCCAGTATCGCATTCCTGCGCCATCTGTACCAATCCAAATGTTTTTCTTTTCATCTTCACAAAAAGAAAGCATGAAATTGGCAGCTGGATCTTCGTCTTCTTTATTAGTTTGTGGGTCTTTGCTTTTAAAATGATTAAAATAGAGCGGTTTTTTTCCCATCATACTAACACCGCCGCGTAAAGTTCCAAACCACATTTCTCCGTTTTTACTTTCGAAAATATCATACAGCGATTTACTGTTTAGTAAGGAAACAGGACCGCTTGCTTGATAAGAAACAGGAGTAGACTGATTTTTTGTGATAGTGTAAAGTCCTGCGCCGTCAGTAGCAATCCAAAGCCTGTTGTCCTGTTGAAAAAAATCACGGACTACTTTTTTTTCCTGAAAGTAATTTTTTGAATAGCTATTGAGGTTTGTATTGTATAAGTACGCGCCTTCATCAGATCCAATCCAAAGTCCTTTATTTGTCAGTTTTATACAGTTTGCACCCGTAATGTTGTTATTTAGAAGTGTTATTTTTTTTGATTTAATATCATATCGGCAAAGACCAGTTCCAGTTATAAAAACATAGAAGATTTTTTTCTTTTGGTCGTAAGCTATGGAGCGGGCTATATAATTTAATTTTCCATTAAATGGGATTGCTGTTCCAGTTTTCTCGCCTTCTTTATATAATACAATGGCTTCTTTTGTAGCAATAAGAATAATATTTTCAGAATGTACAGCAATTATTTCGTAGGCAGTAATTTGTAAAGGTTTAACTTTTTTATCAATGCCAATATATTTCAACGGACTAAAAGAAGATCGTTCTGCATTAAAAATAACAGGTCCAGCAGTTGTTCCTATCCATAAATTGTTTTTATAGTCACCTTCAATGCAACTTATGGCGTTTCCTTGAATAGAATTAGGATCGGTATGTATATTACGGTAAATTTTAAAATCGTTTCCATCATATCTGTTAAGCCCATCAAAAGTTCCAAACCACATGTATCCATTTTGATCTTGATATATGGACGCAACAGAATTGTTAGAAAGTCCTGATGAGATATCAAGATGCCTTATTGGGTAATTTTGCCCAAATGCATTTATATAAAGAAGACCAATAAAAATAAATAAGGTTAGCTTATTCATAGAAAATTTTTAAAAAAGCATGTTGCTTCTTGATATACGAAAAATTGAAGAGATCCGATCTGTAACCTGTATCAATTTTTATATGAATGTGATATCTATATGCTTTGCGAAAATAATGTATTTATTATTTAGTGTGTTAAAATAACATTTGTTTTTTAGGTTGGTTATGGGGTGTAATTTCTATACCTTTTTCTCTCTTTCTAGAAATTAAGTTTTTACATTTTTTTAGAAAATTTTTTCGAAACTATAGACCTAAAATATTACAAAGTAACAGATTGTTAAAAACGCTGTTTTAATGGGTAATTATTTATTTTGTCATTTTTTTTAGACTAAAAAAATGAAGAATGTGTTTTTCTAATGTCCTCCATTTATATTTTTACGAAATTGTCCCCTTTTATAAATGAATTTTTCCCTGTCTTAAAAACTCTTTGTATCCTTAATTTGCAGTGTGAGTTGATAAGCTATAACGTTTGAATAATAATATTTTATTTTTTTAAAGCGAGTCAATTAAAAACAAACTGACTAATTACCTTAACCAAAAACAAATTAAAAATGACCAACACTCCAATTAAACTTTACAGAGGAAACCTATCCTCATTCTAAAGAAAAGATTAATCTTATTTTAAAAATAAAACAGTTTGTAATTCTAATAAACAATTAGTGCAAAAACAGGTATTGTTTCTTTAGATTTATTCCGTGCAATCTTTTTTTACCCAAACTGAATTAACAAAAACTAACTTAAATCAAACCAATTAAAAAAGTATGAAAAGAATTAAAACTAAATTTTTACTTTTATTATTCTTACTTCCTTTTTGTGTTTTTGCTCAGAACACAATCAATGGTGTCGTCTTGGAAAAGGGTTCCAAACAACCCATACCGGGAGCAAACATAAAAGTAATAGGTGTTAATAGCAGCACTTCTACTGACTTTGACGGGAAATTTCAATTATCTGGAGTAAAAGCAGATAGTAAAATTATGATTTCCTTTACTGGCTATGTCAATCAAACTATTGCCGTTGGCGGACAGAAAAATGTAACCGTATATCTAGAAGAAGATACAAATCAGCTAAAAGAAGTAGTTGTTCAGGTAGGATACGGAAGCGTCAAAAAGAAAGATGCTACAGGATCTGTTACAGCTCTTACTACAAAAGACTTTAACAAAGGAAATAATATTACAACAGAAAATCTGCTTAACGGAAGAGTGGCTGGTTTAACAGTAAATTCAACCGGGGCTCCAGGTTCTAGTTCCCAAATTAGAATTCGTGGAGGAAGTTCGCTTTTTGCAAGTAATGATCCTCTTATTGTAATTGACGGATTGCCTCTTGATAATGCAACAAATACAGGTTCTTCTTCGTTTTTAGCATCATTAAATCCTGCAACTGTTGAATCGATAACGGTTTTAAAAGACGCGTCGGCTTCTGCAATTTATGGTTCGCGTGCTGCAAACGGTGTAATCATCATTACCACTAAAAAAGGAAGCAAAACATTATCTGTAGATTATAATGTACAATATGCTGCAGGTTCGCTGACTAAAACGGTAGATGTTTTTAGTGCAGACGAATTTAGAAGCGTTATTGCAGACAGAAGAAGCGACGACCTTGATAAACTAGGAACAGCAAATACAGACTGGCAAAGAGCAATTTATAGAAATACCGGAACTATAGATCAAAGTTTAGCCCTTAGAGGAAGTTTGTTCAATATTATTCCAACTAGTTTAACGTTGGGAAATACAGATCAGCAGGGATTGCGTCTAACCAATAATTTTAAGAGAAACACCGTTGGTTTAGTAATGAATCCGACTTTCTTAGACAATCATTTAAAAATGAGGCTTTCGGCTAATTATACAAACGAAATCAACCGATTTACAGATGGTGTTGAAGGAACTGCTATTGGATTTGACCCAACACAACCTATAAAAGTTGAGGGAGCGCCTTACGGAGGGTATTTTGAATATACTACAGGTGTTGATGCCAACGGTAATTATCCGTTAGTGTCAACTGCAGCAAGAAATCCTGTTTCGCAATTGTTGAATACCAATGACAGAGGAACAAATGATAGAATTTTTGGAAACTTCGAAATCGATTATAAATTCCATTTTTTACCTGCTTTAAGAGCCGTTGTAAATGTTGGTTTTGATGAATCAAATGGAGATAGAAGAAGATTAGTTGGTGCTGATGCGGGTTCTGCTCCATCAAACAACAATATTCCGTATGGAACAAATGAATATACAGAACAAACCAGAAGAAATAAATTATTAGATACTTATTTAGTGTATAATAAAACGTTCAGTTCTTTGAATTTTGAAATGACGGGTGGTTATTCGTATCAAAAATTTCAAAGCTCAAAATTTGAAACAGGTAATATTTTGAATCCAGATTTGCCATCAACGTTTCCAGAAACTACTTTAGATACAGATGTTGTTTTATTAGGATTTTTTGCTAGAACAAATTTAAATTTTAGAGATAAATATTTATTAACGCTGTCATACAGAAGAGATGGTTCTTCAAGATTTGAAGAAGCAAATCGTTGGGGGAATTTCCCTTCTGCAGCATTTGCATGGAAAATTAAAGAAGATTTCTTTAAGGAAAGCACTGTGTTATCTGATTTAAAATTAAGATTGAGTTATGGTATTACCGGACAGCAGGATATTCCTGAACCAAATGGGTATTTGCAGAAATACGAGCTTGGGAGTGGAAATTCGGAGTATTATTTTGGAGAAAGTCCAGTTCCGGTTGCACTTCCTTCAAAAAGAACAAACAATCTAAAATGGGAAGAAACTACTTCGTACAATGCAGGTCTTGATTTTGGTTTCTTGAACAATCGTTTGTCTGCAGGACTTGATGTTTACTATAAAGAATCTAAGGATTTATTAGTAAACGCTGCAATATCTGATGGTAGCAATTTTTCTAACCGTGTTTATCAAAATGTTGGAAGTTTTACGACAAAAGGAATAGAGTTTACACTTAACGCGAATGCAGTTAAAACAGAAAATTTTAACTGGAATATGAATTTTAATATTGCCAAATTTGAAAGAAGAATCAAAAATCTGGTTAACGGAACGGATATCTTTTTAGGAGACAATATAGCGGGAAGGGGAACTCCTTCACAAATCTTTAGAGAAGGTTATACGCCATATTCTTTCTACGTATACAAACAATTATACAACAACGAAGGAAAACCAATCGATGGTGCTTTTGCAGATTTGAATGGAGACAATATCAAAAATGACTCAGATAAATACATTTACAATAATCCGGATCCAGATTTCACATTAGGATTTGCATCAAATATGAATTACAAAAAGTTTGACTTTTCATTCAATTTAAGAGCAAGTGTTGGAAATCGAATTTTTAACGCCGTTGATGCTGGAAGAGCGCAATATGATGCTATGGAAAATGGAGGAGTTTTAAGTAATATTCCATCTCAGGTATTAGAAACTAATTTTCAGACTACTTCAAATGTAGTATTGTCAGATATTTATATTGAAAATGCTTCTTTTTTGAAGTTAGACAACATTACGTTAGGATATACTTTATCGAACTGGCTCAACAGCAAAGCTTCATTAAGAGTATCAACGGGAGTTCAGAATGTTTTTGTACTTACCAAATACAGTGGTTTAGATCCTGAAATCACAAATAACGGTGTAGACAAAACGATTTATCCAAGACAACGATCAGTACTGTTTGGTCTTAATCTTAAATTTTAATAACGAAATCATGAAAAAATATATAGTAATAACAATAGTTACATTGACTGTAATTTTTCAGTCTTGTACAGATGATTTAAATGTAGTCTCGAAAGATGACGACGTTCTTTCTTCTGATGTATTATTTTCTACACCTGATGGATACAAAAAGGCATTTGCCGGAGTATATGGCAATCTAACGTTAACGGGAGTTATTGGTCCTAATGATTCTTCTCTTGAAGGCGTAGATGCTGGAACAAGCCAGTTTACAAGATGTTTATTATACATGCAGGAATTAACGACAGACGAATTGGTTTGGAGTTATGAAAATGATGGAGGAACAGCAGAATTGCAACGTAACATTTGGACACCTGCAAATCCTGTTATTTTAGGAATGTTCAGTAGAACAATGGTTTCTGTAGCTTATGCAAATGAGTTCTTACGTCAAAGCACACCAGAAAAATTAAGTTCAAGAGGTATTACAAATGCGACAACTTTGGCAGATATAGCCCTTTACCGTCAAGAGGTTCGTGTTTTAAGAGCGTACGCTTATTATAACATGATGGATTTATTTGGAAAAGCGCCAATGTATACCGAAAATGACCCTGTAAATTTTACGGGACCTGAGGTAAACAGAAAGCAATTGTTTGATTATATCGAAACCGAATTAAAAGCGGTTTTACCAGAATTAAAAGCAGCGAGAACTAATGAATATGGAAGAGTAGATCAATCTATGGCACGCATGATTTTGGCTAAAATGTATTTGAATGCACAAGTCTATATTCAGGCAAATCGTTTTAATGATTGCATTACAATGTGCAACGAAATCATTGCAAGCGGCTATACTTTGAAACCAAAATATCTAGATAATTTTAAAGCAGACAACAACACATCTCAAGAAATCATTTTCGGAATCCAGTCAGATGGAGCAGTTTCTCAAAACTGGGGAGCAACAACGGTTTTGACAAACGGACAAATTGGTGCATGGGAAAACAATGGTGCCGATTTTGGAGTTGGCGGTTGGACTGGAGCGCTTAGAATTAGAAAAGAATTTGCTCAAAAATTTGATGGCGCTAAATTCAGCCAGGATACTAGAAATACAATCGGAAAAGGTGTTGCGGGTGATCCAGGAAAACAAAGGTCTATTGATATTGATGATATTGGCGTAAAAACACAAGGTTATATTTTATCAAAGTTTTCTAATAAAACTTCGACAGGAGTAGCTGGTGTAAGTTCTACTTATGCTGACACTGATTTTCCTTTATTCAGATTAGCTGATGTCTATTTAATGTATGCAGAAGCTACTTTAAGAGGCGGAAACGGAACAACTACCCAAGCATTAAATTATGTAAATGCTTTAAGACAAAGAGCTAATAATAATTTGACTATTGGAAATATTACTTTAAGTGAGTTAACGCTTGATTTCTTAATTGATGAAAGGGCTAGAGAATTACACTGGGAAGCACACCGCAGACAAGATTTAATTCGTTTTGGAAAATATACAGGTGGCTCTTATAATTGGGCATGGAAAGGAAATTCTTCAAAAGGAATCGCTATTGCTTCTCACATGAGTGTTTTTCCTATTCCTGAAGGTTCATTGGGAGCTAATAGAAATTTAACTCAAAATACAGGTTACTAAAACTTTTTTAACTTAAACGATACACAAAATGAAACTTATATACAAAATTTTTATAGCAGTTGTTGTACTTATAGGACTTGGGTCTTGTGAAAACGAAGAAAATTTAATGATTTTAGAACCTCAGGAAGCGGCTTTCGCTTTGATAACTCCAGAAGTTGGTTCAACGACTATTCTAAATAAAGAAACGCCAAATAATACGGCTTTGACTTTTACTTGGGAAAAAGTAAGCTACGGTACACCAACAATTGTTACCTATACTTTACAATTTGCGGCAAGTAATACGGAGTTTGCCGCGCCGGTAGACATTACCTCTTCAACTTCTACACATGCTTCTATTACAGTGGCCGAACTTAACACAAGAGCGCTTGCACTTGGACTTACTCCAGGTGTTGAAGGAACAATCGATGTTAGAATTAAATCTACTGTTGGAACAACACTTTCTGAGCCAAAACTTTCTACGCCAATAACGATCAATTTAACTCCTTACAGAGGCGTTTTCCCAAAAGTCGATTTGTTTTTAGTAGGACCTGGAACTGCTGCAGGCTGGAGCGTTACAAGCAACAATATGCCAATTTACAGAGACCCAAAAGAAAATGCAAAACACTATTATACAGGGTTTTTTAATAAAGATGGTTTTAAATTAATAGAACAAATTGGTTTCTGGGCACCAGCTTACGGAACAAATGGTGCTAAAGTACAATACAGAGCAACAGAAGGAGATACTGATCCAGGCGTTTTCCCAACTACAGCTTCAGGTTATTATAGTTTTGAAGTTAATCTTGAAGAATTAACATACAAAATTACACCGTACACGGGACCAATGACAACATATGCAACAATTACGATGACAGGATCTGTATTAACAGGAGATGATGCAGGTTGGAGTCAGGATGTTGCTTTAGTAAAATCATCATTTGATGCTCATATCTGGAAAGTGACTCAAACGCTAAAAGCAGGGAAAATGAAATTCAGAGCAAACAATAGCTGGGATGTAAGCTGGGGAGACAATGGCGGAGATATAATTGTTGAGGCCGGAAAATATGAAATCTGGTTCAATGATTTAGATGGACGTTATATGTTTATTCCAACTCCATAAATTGAATTAAAATAACTGAAGCCTCAATAAGCTTTTTGAGGCTTCTTCTTTACAGTAAAAGAACTTGTTTTAAATTCAAAATTTCATTATTCATAACTTCTATCATGAAAAAATATATAAAAATTTTAGGGTTACTTGTTATAACGGCAATTCAGTTTTCGTGCTCAAGTAATGACAATACAGACACAGAAGCTGTTAATCCGCCAGATGCAAGTGATACTTTTATTAGAGCATCAGATGTTTCTTTTCTCCCTCAAATGGAAGCTTTAGGAACTAAATTTTACAGTAATGGCAAAGCCGAAGGAATGCTTACAACGCTTAGAAATGCGGGTGTTAATACAGTCCGAATTCGTTTATGGAAAGATCCTGTAAACGGTCGTTCTGGTTTCAGCGAAGTAAAACAATTGGCACAAAAAGCAAGACAAGCAGGTTTAAGAGTTTGGCTTACCGTTCATTATTCTGATGATTGGGCAGATCCGGGAATACAGACTACTCCTAAAGTATGGGAAAAATTATCTTTTGCCGATTTAAAAACTGAAGTTTCTAATTATACCGCTTCGATAATTACAGAAATTAATCCAGATATTATTCAGATTGGTAATGAAATCAATAGCGGTTTATTATGGCCACAAGGAAATCTAATTAGTAACGAACAACAGTGTATCGCTTTGTTATCTGCAGCAAGCGCTGCGATTCGCAGTAAAGCGCCAAATACAAAAATAATGGTTCATTATGCCGGTGTAAATGGCGGCGGTACAGATTGGTTTTTCAATAAAATGAAAAGCATTGATTACGACTATATCGGCTTATCCTACTATCCTGTTTGGCATGGTAAAGATTTAAACGAAGTAAAAAATACTATTGATGCTTTAGGAAAGAAATTCAGCAAAAAAGTTTTGATTGCAGAAACTGCTTATCCTTTTACTTTATTGCATAATGATCAGACGAATAATATCGTGGGAACAAGTGATCAGTTGGTTCCAGGTTATCCGGCAACTCCAACAGGGCAAAGAACTTTTGTAACGGATATTAAAAACTTAGTAAAAGCGTCAGAATTTGGGCAAGGTTTTGCGTATTGGGGTGGTGAATGGGTTGCTTTTAAAGGAACACAATCGACAACCGGTTCTACATTCGAAAATCAGGCTTTGTATAGTTTTGATAATAATGCCTTATCAGTAATGCAAGCTTTCAGTAAAGACTAAAACATGAAAAAATCACTTAAAATTGTTTCCTTTTTGATGATGACTGGCGTTTTGTTTACTTCGTGTAAATCAAAAATGATTAGCGAAAAAAACTCATTTTCAAAAGGTGCAGATATAGGTTGGTTGCCGCAAATGGAAGCAACTGGCTATAAATTTTATGATGCAGACGGTTCTCAAAAAGACTGTCTGCAATTATTAAAAGACCGCGGCATTAATACGATCAGATTGCGTGTTTGGGTAAATCCAAATGATGATAAAGCCAGCGGACACTGCAGTCCGGAGGAAACGGTTGTCATGGCGGTTCGCGCTCAAAAAATGGGAATGCGTATTATGATCGATTTTCATTACAGCGATTCTTGGGCAGATCCCGGCAAACAAAACAAACCTGCTGCATGGGCAAAACATTCTTTTCCGGAATTGTTAACCGATGTTTATCAGCATACGTATGACGTTTTGAAAATGCTGAAAAAAGCAGGAGTAACTCCGGAATGGGTTCAGGTTGGAAATGAAATTCCGGGTGGAATGCTTTGGCCGGAAGGCAGTACAGACAATTTCAGTCAGTTGGCGCAATTGCTTAATAAAGGATATGAAGCCACAAAAGCTGTCGATCCAAAAATGAAGGTAATTGTTCATTTGGATGAAGGGAATAAGAGTGAAAAATTCAGATGGTTTTTTGATAAAGCAACAGAAAACAAGGTAAAATATGATGTAATTGGTTTATCGTATTACCCGTATTGGATTAAAACCGATTATCAAAGCACGATTTTAGATTTAGAAAATAATCTAAAAGATATGGCTTCGCGCTACAATAAAGAAGTTATGGTAGTGGAAGTTGGAGGAGATTTTGAAGCAGTTCAAAACACCAAAGAAATGCTTGAAGCCACTATAAAAGCGGTAAAAAGCGTACCAAATAATAAAGGTCTAGGCGTTATTTATTGGGAACCACAAGGCGAAAAAAGCTGGAGCGGTTATCAGCTAAATGCATGGCTTCCTGACGGAAAACCGTCACCGGCATTGGATGCCTTCAAATAATAAATACTAAATTTTACCATTAAGGCATTAAGTTAATTAAGTCAAGCTTTGTCAAGTTGATTAAGCTTAGCTTAATTAACTTGATTTTTAATGCCAAAACAAACACCAAGCTTAATTAACTTAATGCCTTAATGGTGAAAAAAAATAAAACAGAATGAAACTATTTTTTAAATCAACATTATTCTTATTTCTGATTTTTTTGTCTGGAAAAGTGATGTCACAATCTACAACTGTTATTTTAAAGGATAATTGGCGCTTTTCTAAAGAAGTAAAAGGAGACGCATTTTCGGTGGATTTTAATACTTCTAAATGGGAAAAAGTTAGTGTTCCTCACGATTGGGCAATTTACGGACCTTTTGATAAAGAATGGGACAAACAGGTTTCTGCAATTGAACAAAACGGAGAAAAAATTCCGACCGAAAAAACAGGTCGTACCGGATCATTGCCTCATATTGGAACAGGCTGGTATCGTAATTCATTTTCTATTCCGGAATTCAAAAAAGGAAAAAAAGCACTTCTTATTTTTGAAGGTGCAATGAGCGAACCTCAGGTTTATTTGAATGGGAAAAAAATAGGAGAATGGGGTTACGGATACAGTTATTTTTCTATTGATATTACCAATGAACTTAAAGCGGCTTCAGAAAATCTATTGGCTGTAAAACTGACTAATTTGCCATTTTCTTCAAGATGGTATCCTGGTGCGGGTCTTTATAGAAATGTTAGTATTGTAATAAAAGAAGAAGAAAGTTTTGCGCAATGGGGAACTTTTATTACAACTCCCGAAATGAAAGGGGATAATGCAGTTGTAGATATTAAAGCTGAGGTTCTTGGTAATAATTTATCAATGCTAACCGAGATAAAAGATGCAAATAATAATGTTGTAGCAACACAAAAAGCTACAGAAATGAAAGATGGAAAATTTCATCAGACAATTGAAGTTGCCAAACCTAATTTGTGGAGTACAGAAACCCCTTATTTGTATACTGCAGTAACTAAATTATATGCAGCTGACGGAACTTTAAAAGACGAACAAAACATAAAATTTGGTATCCGATTTATTAAATACGAACCTAATAAAGGATTTAGGCTTAATGGAAAAGTGACGAAATTTAAAGGCGTTTGTCTTCATCATGATTTAGGGCCTCTCGGTGCGGCGATCAACAAAGCAGCACTTCGCAGACAATTGACGATTCTAAAAGATATGGGTTGCAATGCAATCAGAAGTTCTCATAATATGCCTTCGTTTGAACAACTTGAACTGGCCGACGAAATGGGATTTATGTTTTTGGCTGAAAGTTTTGATGAATGGGCAAAGCCAAAAGTAGAAAACGGATATCACCGCTTTTTTGAACAATACGCAGAAAAAGATATTGTGAGTTTGGTGCGAGCTACTAGAAATCACCCATGTATTGTAATGTGGAGTTCGGGTAATGAGGTTCCGGATCAATGGGGAGCTGAAGGAGTAAAACGTGCCAGATGGTTACAGGATATTTTTCATCGTGAAGATCCTACAAGACCCGTAACTGTTGGTATGGATCAGGTAAAAGCAACTATGGAATCTGGCTTTGGAGCTTTGCTTGATATTCCGGGATTAAATTATAGAGTTCATCTTTACGAAGAAGCGTATAAAACATTTCCACAAGGTTTTATATTAGGATCAGAAACAGCTTCGACAGTAAGTTCAAGAGGAATTTATAAGTTTCCTGTTGTGCAGGCAAAGAATAAAGAATACGATGATTTTCAAAGTTCGTCTTATGATTTAGAAGCTTGTAGTTGGTCAAATGTTCCTGATGAAGATTTTGTACTTCAGGATGACAAACCGTGGGTTATTGGAGAATTTGTATGGACAGGTTTTGATTATTTAGGAGAACCAACGCCTTATGATGAAAAATGGCCATCAAGAAGTTCGTATTTCGGAATTTCAGATTTGGCAGGACTTCCTAAAGACCGTTTTTATCTTTACAGAAGCAGATGGAATAAGAATGATAAAACACTTCATATTCTGCCACATTGGAACTGGAAAGGAAGAGAAGGCGAAATTACTCCGGTTTTCGTTTATACGAATTATGACAGCGCCGAGCTTTTCGTAAACGGAAAAAGTATGGGCGTTCAGAAAAAGAATAATTCAAGTCCGCAAAACCGCTACCGTTTAATGTGGAATGATGTTAAATACGAACCAGGAACGGTAAAAGTTGTAGCATTTCATTCTGATGGAAAAATAGCGGCTGAAAGCGAGGTTAAAACTTCCGGAGAAGCTTATAAAATTATTCTTGAAGCAGATCGTGAAACGATCAAAGCGGATGGGGAGGATATCTCTTTTGTAACCGTTTCGGTAGTAGATAAAAACGGAATTCCATGTCCGACAGCAGTTAATGAATTACAATTCAAAGTAACCGGTGCTGCGACTTACAGAGCTGCATGTAATGGAGATGCTACTTCATTAGAAATATTTCATGATAATAAAATGAAGCTTTTCAGTGGCAAACTTGTAGTATTGGTTAAATCCGTTAAAGAGGCTGGAGCAATTCAGTTGGAAGTAACAGGGAAAGGACTTCAGAAAGCAAAATTAAATTTAAACTCAGTAGCATACTAGTTAGAATTATATTAAGTTTTAATAATTCTGAATTTGACATAGTACATTATAAAAATAAGGAGATTTAAAGTATCTCCTTATTTTATAATAGATGTAAGGTGTTAAAGTTAAAAATTGAACAATAATACATCGTGCCTAAACTCGTTATACCTTGATTTTACCGGATTTCGACTTTTCAAAAAACACCATGTGCCACGATTTCACTATAAAACTCAAATTACCACCCTCTTTTTTTATTTTGAAAAAATCTAAAAGAAGATAAGGCTGGCACTATAAAAATGAAGACCAGCCTTAAGGAATCATATTATTATAAAGTAACAGTGTTTATAGCATCTTTTAATGCTTTAGCAGCAGCTGCCGGATCATTAGCGCCATAGATGGCGCCACCAGCTACAGCTACAGTTGCACCAGCTGCTACAACATCTTTAATTGTATCGATATTTACACCTCCTGCAACAGAAAACGGAACTTTTGCTTCTCTTCCTTCACCGATAAGTGTTTGTACGGAATATCCAGGTAATGCTTGTTCGTCAAGACCTGCGTGTAATTCTACAAAAGCTACTCCAAATGCAGTTACTTCTTTTGCTCTCTGCACTCTGTCTTTTACTCCAATAGTGTCTACAACTACCATTCGGTCATATTTTTTTGCTGCTTCTATAGCACCTTTAATGGTAGCATCATCAACAGTTCCCATTACGGTAACCAGGTCAGCACCTGCTTTAAAAGCCATCTCAGCTTCTAAGGCTCCGGTATCTGCGGTTTTCATATCAGCAAATACTAATTTATCAGGAAAAGCCGCTTTCATAGCCGTTACAACGCTAAGGCCTTCTGCCTTAATTAGGGGCGTTCCCAATTCTATAATATCTACGTAAGGGGCTACTTTTCCAGCAAGTTCTAATGCTGCTTCTGTAGTAAGTAAATCAATTGCGACTTGTAATTTTGTCATGTCTAAAATGTTTTAAAAAGTAAAAAAAAATTATTCCAGGTTAGCGTGTTTAGGCCACAGGTCTTCTTTGGTTAGCTCAGATTCCTGCCAAAGGCTCATAAAAATGCTCTCAAGTATAAATAATGTAAATTGTTCAAAAAGACTTCCAGCGTACTGTTGCGAAACGGAAACCCCAAAGTCCGTTTTTGTGGCAGCATTAATGAGGAGTATATAATCTGCGACTTCTGCCAGTCTGCTTTTTGAGTCGGCTGTAATGGCGATAACTGAAGCATTTTGTTTTTTTGCCTTTTCTGCCGCAGAAATTACTGTGGAGGTAGTTCCGGATCCAGATGCTAAAATAAGAAGGTCGCCTTCAAGTATAGCAGGAGTAGTCGTTTCGCCTACCACATATACATTGTAACCTAAATGCATAAAACGCATGGCAGCCATTTTTAGAGCAAGTCCGCTTCTGCCGGCGGCCATAAAAAAGATTCGATTGGCTGATTTAATTTTGTTAACTAATGCATCAATTTCCTGAGGATTGATCTGATCTGCCAATTTTAGGTTTTCTTCTAAAATGGTCTGAAGATTTTCGTTTATCGAACTATTGATATTCATGTTTTTTTATTTAAAATAAGCGTATAAATGCCTGTTGCAGTTCAAAGTATTGAGTGCATGGACAAGTAGTATGAATGAAGATACTATTGTAAATTTTGACTTATGAATATTGCCGGTTTAAGAAGCAAATAAGCAGAATAAAATAATTAATCTGCGATGCTTCTATTGCAATAAGGATTTGTACATCTTTGTATCAGTAGTATTTGCTTTTACAAAAGTATATCAGGAAAAGAGGAGAATGTTATACAAACAGGACGATGCGTTATAAATTTGCGCCACTTTTTGATTTAGTTGTTACTAATAATAACGTAAACAAAAATGAATATGTGCTAGGTATTATAAATCTGTGAAAGTTCGATTTGAAGTTCAGTTGGGGTTTCTTTAAGTTTTGATTTCACAAACTTGTTCAAAGCCGACGGAGAACTAAAGCCAAGATTAAATGCTATTTCTTTATGCGAAAGATCAGAGAATAAAAGCTGTCTTTTAATTTCTTTTAAAATCCTGTTATGGATAGCATTAATAGCAGTTTCATTACAGTGTTTTTTTGTTATTTCATTGAGTTTTTTAGGCGTTATTCCGAGTTTTTCAGCATAATATTGTACGGTGCGCTGGCTTTTAAATTGTTCGTTCAGCAATTTCTTAAAAGCAATATAAACATGCTGATTTGTTTTTTGGTGCAATATAGGATGCTGTCCGTGAATAGATTCAATAAGTCCCAGCAAAAATATTTTGATATAAAAGCGCGCCTGTTCTTTTTTGACAAGCGTCGGACTATTGTATATAGTTTGAATGCTTTCTACCAGTGCTAAAGCATTTTTAAATTCTTCTTTATTGAGTGCATTACAGTTAAGATTTGCAGACAAGTTTACGTTGTAAGGGCTTAATTCATTTTTCAATATGTCAGAACAGAATAAAACTTCTTCAAATAAAATAATTCTAGCTTTAAGATCACTGCTTGGATTTGAAAGGAAGTTAATTTGGTCAGGGAAGACAATCGATATCTTTTCCGATTTTAGATTAAAAACGTTCTCTTCAATTTGAATATCAATTTTTCCTTTTTCCACTATTAGAATAAAAAAATGATCGTTTTTGTGAGGGTTTAGATATTCACTAATATTAAAATTTTCTATATCAAAAGCTCTGAATGACAAATTTTTGTCTTCTGCTTTTTGAGTATTTTGTTTGAGCTTAAATCTTTTTAATTCCATTTGATGAGAAATGCTTTATTATATGTTTTTTTTAAATATAAATTTTGAGGCTGAGATAGACCACTTTTTGATTTCATGTGAACAACAAGTAAAATACAATTTGTTTTCTGAGAGGAATTAGAAGCTTCTACTTTTAGCGGAAACTAGACTCGAACCTATAATTAAAAAACTAATTTAAACAATTCAAATAGACTCTTACAAAAGTTGTGGACGCTCTGCTATTCGGACTCTAAGTAAAAACAGGGTTGTTTTACAGGCTTTACATTTTTAGAAATAATTTTCTGCCACGATTCTGCCACGAAGATTTTGGGCGGTTTAAAAAACATGAAAAGTGGCTTTAACCTAAAAAGCCTTCGAATCTTACAATTTGCAGGCTTTACCACGTTTTTTGTGAAGAGAGCAGGATTCGAACTTTAAGCTTGAACCCGTTGTGCACCGATTCTGCACCAAATTCAATTTTTTACTTTTTCAATATGAAATCATTCTCAAAACCTTAAATAGTAACGAATTGACAGGTAGTACTATTATCCTTTTTTTGTGCAGCAAATGTATTAAAAATACTGGATTCTAAACTCATTTTTACCAAGCTTTTTAAATCCCCAGAACCTTAGTCTAAATTTTATGAAGTAGGAAAGTATTCCCAATACATGCTAAATTTATGATGATTGATTTTGCAGGCTACAATCTTAACTTTTATTCGCATAAAAGCTAGCAGCTACAAAGAGGTTAGTATGGTTTCTAGGGGTTAAATGTCAAAATTATTAATTCAATGTGATTGTGATTTGTGTACTGATCATTTCTTTAAAAAAAATGATTTACAAACTTTAAGTTTTCCATTAAAAATTTCTTTTCATCAAACAATATGAAGCTTATATATTTTTGACAATTGAGATGATTTAAAGCAATAACTTAATGATGTTTCATAACTTATCTAAGCGGTAGAACTTTGTTTCAAATTATAACTTGAAACCGAATTTTTGAGGTTAGAATAATTTTAAATTGATTGTGGCTGTAACTTTGGTAATGTTTCAAAGTTTAAACGATTAAATCAATTTTTATGAAAAAAATAATTTACATCTATTTCTCGCTGTTGGTATTGGCAGGTTGTAAAAAAGAAACTGAAAATAAAGTAACGAGTACTGATTCTTCTGAATCTGGTTCAGATTATGAATTTATCGGTGGCTATCCTACAGAGGCTGCTATAAAAAAAGCCTATGATGATGCTGACCTTACCCGTGCCATACAGGCATATAAATTTTTCTATCCTACAGTTTCCGGTGAGGGATTGGTCAAAGGAAATGACAGCATTAAAATTATTCCCAACAAATCATTTGGAACTTTAGATACAAAACCGGGACAGATAGGTTTCACACTCAATTCAGACACACCTTACGGACCTATTCCTATTGATTTGTCTGAAGGTCCCATGATAATAGATATCCCCAAAGGACCTCTTATTGTTGTGGCAATGGATGTCAACCAGCGTTGGGTAGCAGATATGGGAATTCCAGGACCAGATGCCGGTAACGGAGGAAGGCACCTTCTTTTGCCGCCAAATTACAAAGGCAATGTGCCGTCTTCAGGTTATCATGTTTGGAAGTCTTCTTCAAACAATCTTACAGTAGGTATTCGTTCGCTTCCTGTTGGCGGTGATGTGAAGGCTGCCATAGAAAGAATTAAAACGGTAAAAGTGTATCCCCTTAATAAACCTGAAGATTGGAAAGAACCGGCTTGGCTTGATCTTACAGATAAGCCTCAAAATACGACACCAGTCAAATGGGAAAACAATATAAAATACTGGGAAAATTTAAATGATGTAATACAGCGCGAACCTGTTTATGAAGGCTACAGGAATTATTACGGTGAGCTGGCAGTTTTAGGAATAAAGAAAGGACAGCCTTTTAAGCCTGATGCCAGACTAAAAGCAATTCTTGAGAAAGCGGCTAAAATTGCAAATGCCCAAATGCGGGTACAGTCCTTTGCTGACCGTCGTTCGGACCGTATTGTCTGGAAAGACCGTCAATGGGAATGGGTAGCCCTCCGATTTGAAGATGGAGATTTTAACACATCGGATTATGTGGATCTTGACGGTCGCGAAACTTGGTTTTATCAGGCAATTGGAGCTTCGCCTTCAATGTTTAGAAGAAAAGAAGGTTTTGGGTCTTTGTATTGGCTCGGACTTAAAGATGCCACTGGAAAATATGTTGACGGCGGTAAAACATACAAATTGACGATTCCTACACCAGTTCCGGCAAAATTATTCTGGTCTATTACTATTTATGATGCTTTAACAAGAAGTCAGGTTGCAACAGATCAAAATAAAGCAGCACTTCGTTCTTTGTTTGAATTGAAAGACAAAATTGGAAAAAAAAGTATTGACTTATACTTTGGACCAAAGGCTCCTGAAGGAAAAGAAGGTCAATGGATAAAAACACTTCCCAACAGAGGATGGTTCGCATACATTCGTATTTATGGGCCCGAAGCGGGAGCTTTTAACGATACATGGAAACCAGGAGATTTTGAAGAAGTTAAATAAGTACTAACGACATTATTAATACTCATAAAAGATGAAAACACTTACTATTTTTAAAAATGGTTTCTACGCTGTTGGCAAACTAACAAAAAGTGAAAGCAAATTCTTTTTGTTTTTGATTCTGATTTCTAATTTTACTTTTGGTCAGCAAAATGATAAACCAGAAACTCCAAAAGTGCTACCACAGCCTGATTTCCATTTTTCAGGATACGTAGGAAGAACGTATCAAGATTCTGACCCACCGCAGTTTCCACAACCGATAAAAGCGCCAAAAGGTGCCCCAAATGTGGTATTGATTCTATTAGATGATTCCGGATTTGGACAGTTCAGTACTTTTGGTGGCGGGGTTCCCTCGCCGACGATGGATAAATTAGCTGACGAAGGAATCCGTTTTAATAAATTTCATACCACAGCACTCTGTTCTCCAACGCGGGCAGCACTCATAACAGGACGTAATCATCACTCGGCGACTTTTGGCGTAATCTGTGAAACGGCTACAGGCTACGATGGTTATACCTGCGTGCTTCCCCGAAGCTGTGGCACAATTGGTGAGGTGCTGAAACAAAACGGCTATATGACCGCATGGATTGGTAAAAACCATAATACGCCGCCTTGGGAAACTAGTGAAGCGGGACCTTTTGACCGCTGGGCAAACGGACTTGGATTTGAATATTTCTACGGATTTAATGCAGGAGATATGAATCATTGGAATCCTGTATTGTATGAAAACAGAAATCTTGTTCCCGCTTCAAAAGACCCAAATTACCATATGACTATTGATTTGGCAGATCATGCGATTTCCTGGGTAAGAAAAGTAAAATCCATCGCGCCAGATAAACCTTATTTTCTATATTTAGCCCCTGGTGCAGCCCATTCGCCGCACCATGCACCCAAAGAATGGATTGATAAGTTTAAAGGAAAATTTGATATGGGATGGGATGCTTACAGAGAACAGGCTTTTGAAAGACAAAAAAAGCTGGGCGTTATTCCACCAGATGCGAAATTAACGGCAAGACCAGAAAGTCTACCGGCCTGGAGTTCTCTTAATGCAGACCAGAAAAGGCTTTATGCCAGAATGATGGAAGTGTTTGCGGGATACGGAGCACATTGTGATTATGAAATGGGTAGGGTAGTAGATGCTGTAAAACAACTGCCAGATGCAGATAACACTATAATCATTTATATAGCGGGAGATAACGGAGCGAGTGCAGAAGGAGGTATTGAAGGATCGGTAAATGAAAATCTGTTTTTTAACGGTGTGTCAGAAAAATGGCAGGATAACATAAAATTTATTGATGAGCTGGGTGGTCCAAAGCATTTTAATCATTTTACCGCAGAATGGGCATGGGCAATGTGTACGCCTTTTCAGTGGACAAAACAGGTGGCAAGCCATTTTGGAGGAACTCGAAATCCGATGATTATTTCATGGCCTGCCAAAATAAAAGATAAAGGCGGATTAAGAAGCCAGTTTACTCATACAATCGACGTTGTACCGACATTATATGAACTTATCGGTATTACGCCTCCAGAAACTATAAACGGAATTACTCAAAAGCCCATTGAAGGTGTAAGTTTTGCTTATACTTTTAACGATGCCAAAGCTAAAGAAAAACATACGACACAATATTTTGAATTAGGCGTTAATCGTGGTATTTACCACAATGGATGGATGGCATCGGCGTTGTCTTTTGCACCTTGGAATCCCAACAGAGGTACTTTTGATCCGGATAAGCAAAAATGGGAACTTTATAAGGTTGATGAGGATTTTTCTCAAGCCAATGATATAGCCGCAAATAATTCGGTTAAGCTGCGTGAAATGCAAGATCTTTGGTGGGTGGAAGCTTCAAAATATAATGTACTGCCTTTAGACTGGAGGGCAGTTGAAAGGCTTAATGGAGAGCTCATGGGAAGACCGACTCTTGCAGGAGATGCCACGACTTTTACCTATTATCCAGGCCAGGTAGGATTACCAAATGAAGCTTCACCACGTATTTTAAATAAATCATGGTCTGTTACTGCCGATATTGATATTCCTGAGGGCGGGGCAGAAGGGATGATTGTAACTCATGGCGGTTTAGTAGGCGGTTATGGTTTATATGTGCAGAATGGAAAACCAAGCTTTGTTTATAATAATCTCGCTTTAGAACGCCCAACAATTACTGGAAAAGAGGCACTGCCAAAAGGAAAAGTAAAACTGGTAGTGGATTTTAAATATGAAGGAAAAGAAAAGGAATTAGGAAAAGCAGCTACGGTAACTATGCTGGTAAACGGAAAAAAAGTAGCCGAACAACATCTGGAAAGAACAATTCCTATTCAGATATCACTCAACGAAGGTTTGGATGTTGGAATGGATGCCGGTTCGCCTGTTGATTTTAATTATAAGCTTCCTTTTGAGTTTACAGGTAAAATTGAAAAAGTAACCTATAATTTAGGAAATTCAAAAGAATCAAAGTCTCCAAAAAAAACTAAAACGAAGTAGGCAGTTTAAAACTTAACTCTTCTCATCAGCAATAATCAATTAAATATTTAAAATTTCCAAAGATGTCTTTACCTGATAAATTGTATAATATGAGATTTGCGGAATATTTTGATTCGATGCGAAAGATGTATCTGCAAGATCAAAAATTCAAAGAGATTTGTGACCATTACTGTAGTAATATTGCAAATGCGGAGCTGTACAGGAAAAAAAAGGAAAAAAACTTTTTAAAAGAACAGCAATGTGAAAACTTATCTAAAGAATTGGAAGAAGAAATACTTTTTTATTTAGTACGTAAAAGTTAATTGGTAGTGTTTCAAAGTTAGGGATATGAGATTTTGAAATGCTAACCTTTTGGAATTGAACAAATTTTAGAAATAAATAGTTTAAAGATGAGCAGTAATGCTCATCTTTTTTGTTTTAATATTGCTTTAAATGAGCTAAAATGAGTAAAAATGCGACATGGTATTCCAGAGTTAGTGATGATATGAATTGTCCGAAATGTAAAGAGAAAATGGTTATTAAAAATGAGAGAACGAAAAACTATAAACAGCAGTACTATTGTAAAAAGTGTGGTCACCGTTTTATAAAAATTATACAAATCAAGCTTATAAGTCAGATATCAATCAAAATATTATCCAATTAACAAAACAAGGTTTAGGAATAAGAAGCACGGCAAGAATATTGAAAATATCAGCCACAACATTATAAAAAAGAATCGTTTTTATCACCGGAAATATTACCAAGCCAATTATCAGCAAAGGCAAAACTTATAAAGTAGATGAACTGCACACTTATATCCGACACAAGAAAAATTATATCTGGCTGGTTTAGTGTATTGGAAAAGAATTCTAAAAATTTGATTTCTTTCTGCTCATGATTGAATACAAAATTTAGTAAAACATGGGAATAATGTAATACTGAAGGTGTAATAGTGTAAATCGGCTATTATATTCTATTAATCTTTGTTAGATTCTTACGTCTAATCTCCAAAAAAATAAAATCATGGATATGAACGGACCAATTATTATAATCGAAGAAAATAAAGAAGATGTCAATTTATTTATGCAGATTTTTCAAGAAACTGATTTAAAAAATGACTTACTACATTTTAGTACTTTTTATGAAGCACAAACTTTTCTTGTATCTCAGCAATTAAAACCGTTTTTATTTTTTTCAAACATCCTGAAGTTTAATGGAAATTGTAAACAGGAAGACATCGACTATAAAACTATTTACAAACTATTTAATTCTCCTTGTCTTTTCTATTCTATTTTGTTTTCGAACTGTTTTGTGATAGATGCCTATTCGACTCCCACCAAAAGTTATGTTATTAAACCATACAGTGAAGAAAAATTTAAGCAGGTCTTAAACACAATTGTACAATACTGGAAAGCAGAAAAAAAGCCTAAACCTTTAACTAAAGAAAAAAGGGAAAAGCAAAATTTTTTATAAACAAAAGCCGTCTAAACAAGACGGCTTTCATATTTTAAAGATTTCGATCTGGATTTGTTCCTTCTTCGTCATCTAGATTTCCTAGATCTTCATTGTCCAAGTCGTCATTGTCAATTTCATCGTCATCAACGTCGTCTTCCAACTCATCATTATCAAATTCATTGTCCAATTCGTCGTTGTCCAATTCGTCGTTGTCCAGTTCATCTGTGGCAAATTCATCAATATCTGATTTTTCATTGCCCAAGTTTTCATTGTCAAATTTAGTAGTGCCAAATTCCTGACTTTCTAAATCATTTCTATAATCAGGTTCAGCATTATTGGATATGGAATGATTTGCTGGCGGTGCATCAATATCTGGATCTTCGTATCGTTCTCTATTTTGAAAATTCTGATCTTCAAGATTATAATTTTCTTTTTCTTCTATATTCATAATACAATTTTTTAAATGTTATTTTTTAGTTGAGCCTGTTTCTTTTTTCGAATCCGAAGCAGGTTTAGAACCGCCTTTTGAAGCTGTTTCTTTTTTATCAGTTTTTTTATCTGATGCCTTAGCACTTTCAGTGCTTTTTTTGGTGTTTGAAGTTGTCATAATATTTTTTTTTAATTTGTTAACAAACCAAATGTACACGGACTAAAAATCATTATTTTATATATAATGGCATTTATAATTGTATAATTAACAGCTGGTTATTCTTTTTTAAATAAAAAAACACCTGTTTAAAATACAGGTGTTTTCAAGTAATAAAAAAAAGTAAAAAATAGAAGCGTTTTTTTATTCTGCTGCAACAATGTTTACCAAATTCAATGCTACGTCGTTTAGTAAACAATCTGCTTCTTTTTCTTCTGCAAGCGTTTGGGTTAGTAATTTTGCGGCATCATTTTCGCCAATTGCTTTTGCAAAAGCTACTAAAGTTCCATAAGTAGCAATTTCATAATGTTCGATTTTTTGTGAAGCGGCTATTATGCCGGCGTCTCTTACTGCGCCTGGAGTCGTTTCTAAAAGAATGCTGTCTCCTTCTTTTAATAAACCCGCCATCGCTTCACATTTTTTTCCTTCGGCTTTTTCTCCTAATAAATCAAAAACCTGTTCCAATCTTGAAACCTGATTTTTAGTTACCGAAAGATGTTCTAAAATAGCTCCTGAAAGCCCAACTGATGAAGCATTATCCACCATTTTTGGCAACGCACCAACCAACGCGTTTTCTGCCCAGTAAATGTCTTTTAGACTGTCAATAAATAAATCTTTCAATTCTGTAGCAGCATCTGGTGCAGGTTCTACAAAATTTACTTTAGCATTATTTTTAATGTCTTTTGTCTCGCTTGCTTTTGGTTTTGCAGCATTGGTCTGACCTTGTTTTTCTGAATTTTTCATTTTTATATTTTTTTGATTAATTGTATAAGTTTGGTTCGCGCTGCCAAAAACGGTGTTTGGTCATTGCGTTTATAAATTCCTGAGCAAATGTTTCGCTGGCAATTTCGCTGGTTACAATAACGCCTTCATCATCGTTTGTAATTTTTGAAGCAAATGGTGCAGCGTTAATTATTTCTGAAGCTTCCCCGTCGGCACCAATCACTTTACAGTGTTTGTATGCATCGTTTAAGTATTCAAGGGCATCGTCATTTTCTGCCAAAGCATTTAATCCTAATCCGTGTGGCACATAAACAGCATCAAACAAAACGGATGAAGCGGTTAGGAAACTGAATTCTGCTGCAATTGCTCCATCAGTATCTGTTGTAACAGAACCTAAATGCGGAGCAATAACACAGCCTTTGGCACCCCCTTTTTTCAGTGCATTTTTTAGGTTCATTACAGCAGCTTCAGAAACGCCTTCCGTTACTAGAATCGCTACTTTTCTAGATTCGATTGTTGGCGAATTGGTTGGATTATTAACCATACTCAAAGCTTGGGATGATTCAACCGAAGATTGAACAGCTTTTGGTTCTTGAGTTCCTGCTTCTTCTGTTTCTGGCGATACGCCTTTGTTTACAGGTGTTTCTAAAACTGGTGGCACTTTTGCTCCAAGTCCTTGCGCTACTTTTTGAGCAAGTTCTACATCAACTTGTTCTAATAATCCCAGCATTCTGACTCTGATCGCTGTTGTTTCTACTTTTCCAAGTTCAAAACGCAGTGCTTTTACAATATGGCTTTTTTCTTCAGGCGTTTGGCTATTAAAAAACAATTTGGCCTGACCAAAATGATCGTTGAAACTTTCGCTTCTGGCTCTTACTTTATGAGAGTCAACGCGTTCGTTGAAACTTGCAAATCCGCCTTCGGCAATTTTTGCTTGATACGGGCATCCGCCTCCAAGTGAATTTGGAGAATAACTGACACGCCCTTTGTTAATTTCCTGACGCATATGTCCGTCACGCTGATTGTTGTGAACGGGAGCAACGCTTCTATTGATTGGTATTTCATGAAAATTCGGACTTCCTAATCTCGATAATTGTGTATCGGTGTAAGAAAACAATCTTCCCTGCAAAAGTGGATCGTTAGAAAAATCAATTCCTGGAACCACATGACCGGGATGAAAAGCAATTTGTTCAGTTTCAGCAAAGAAATTTTCTGGGTTTTTGTTCAAAACCATTCTTCCCACAATGGTTACGGGAACTAATTCTTCGGGAACAATTTTTGTTGGATCCAAAAGGTCAAATTCATATTTGTGCTCGTCTTCTGCTGGAATAACCTGAACGCCTAATTCCCATTCTGGGAAATTTCCCATTTCTATAGCTTCCCATAAATCCTGTCTGTGGAAATCAGGATTTTTTCCAGATATTTTCTGCGCTTCATCCCAAGCAACGGCGTGTGTTCCTAATTTGGGTTTAAAATGGAATTTCACAAAAACCGATTCTTCCTGAGCATTTATTAATCTAAAGGTATGAACGCCGAAACCTTCCATCATTCTGTAGCTTCTCGGGATAGCGCGATCTGACATTACCCACATAATCATATGCATAGATTCCGGCATTAGCGAAATAAAATCCCAAAAAGTATCGTGCGCCGATGCAGCCTGCGGAATTTCGTTATGAGGTTCTGGCTTCACGGCATGAACTAAATCGGGAAATTTCGAGGCATCCTGAATAAAAAATACAGGAATGTTATTGGCAACTAAATCATAAATCCCTTCCTGCGTATAAAATTTCACGGCAAATCCTCTTGCATCTCTCGCAAGATCGGTAGAACCTCTTGATCCTGCTACGGTAGAAAATCGAGCGAAAACGGGTGTTATTTGTCCTTTTTCCTGCAAGAAACCTGCTTTGGTTAATTCAGGAATTGGATTAGTTACTTCAAAAAATCCGTGTGCACCCGAACCACGTGCGTGAACGATTCTTTCGGGAATTCTTTCATGGTCGAAATGCGTAATTTTTTCTCTTAAAATAAAATCTTCTAATAATGATGGCCCGCGATCCCCGGCTTTAAGTGAATTGTTATCATCGTTAATTTTCACGCCTTGATCTGTGGTTAAAATTTTGTTTGTTCCATCGGAGGTATTGATGGATAAATCTCTTTGTTTTTCGTCTTGAAAATTTTTCATGGTGTTTCTTATTAGTTAAAAACTTTAAAATAATTACAGTCTTATCTTTCAGATTTATAAGTAGTTGCTGACCGTAATTTGTCAAGTGTTCCAAATTTAATTTTTGCATGAATGTGTTTTTTATACAATTGCAAATGATAATTCTAGAATTGCCACAAAATGGTTGTAAAACAAAAAAATCTCCATTTCTGGAGATTCTTATATTGTAGATTAGATGCTAAACGGGGAGATAGATGTAAGCAGTTGTTCCTTTGTTGGGTTCGCTTGAAAGTTTTATAAATCCTTTATGATTGTGCACGATTTTTTGAACCAATGTTAATCCGAGTCCGCTTCCGTATTGTTCGTCGCTCGTGTTCAATTTATAGAAAGGATTAAAAATAAGAGTCTCAAAATTTTTAGGGAAACCAATTCCGTTATCACTAATAAAAAGTTTAATATACTGCGTTTCGAAATCGGCCCCAAAATCTATTAATTCATTAGGAGCAACTTCGGCAACGCCAATTTTGATATTCGGGCTGCTGTCTTGTTTGGCATATTTGATGGCATTAGAAATCAAATGAGTCAAAAGCTGCTGCATCTGCGAAGGAATAATACGAAGCGTTGGGAGCGTATTGATCTCTATTGTGGCTTTCTGCTTGCTTATGCTGGATTTTAAGTCGGATAGTACTTTTTTTAGAACAATATTCAAATCTGTTTTTTTAAACTCTTTCTGTCCAAAATTTATTTTCGAGTAATCAATCAGATCTTCCAGAAGCTGATTCATATTTACAGCCGAACTTAATAAGCGGTTTAAGTTATGTTTTCCAGATTCTGTCAGCGTTTTTTCGGCATCTAAAAGCTTTTTCCCAAACATATAAATTTTGCGAATTGGCTCTAATAAATTATCACTTGCTGCTATTGTAAACGATTCTAATTGTTTGGTGTAATTATGAAGTTCCAGATTTTTATTTTTCAAAGATTCATGGCTTTGTTCTAAATCTGTAATATCTTCCAATGCTATTAAAATCATTCCGTTTGGATCAGTATTTACAATTGGAGTTGCGTTAATAAGCATTATTTTTTTTCCCTGAATATCAAAGTCAAACTGGATTTTGAAATTTTCTACAATCTCATCATGGCTTACTTTTTTTAGTACAGATTCTCTAAACGCAGGTATATCCCAATGTGAATTTCCTATATCGAATATCGAAAGACTTTCTGTTTGTTCTTCATTGGTTTTAAAGTAGTTGTAAAAAGCGGGATTGGCGCTTTTAATGATAAAATTTTTATCGATAATAAGAAGCGGTTCTTTAATGGTATTGACAATAGATTCGTAAAAATTACGCATGGAAGCGAGTTCTTCACGACGATTTTGAAGTTCATCATTTACACTCGAAAGTTCCTGATTATTAGACTGCAGTTCCTGAGTAGAGTTTTCAAGCTGCTGGTTTATCATCAGCATTTCTTCGTTTGAGCTTACCAATTCTTCATTTGTAGTCTGCAATTCTTCGAAATAAATCTGCTGTTCTTCCGTAACCCTTTTAAAATCGCCTCGAAGTTGCAGCAGTTCTTTCTCCATTTCCAGCGAATTATGATTATTGGAATCTGCTGAAGCAATAGTTTTTTTACAGAATATAATGAGCAGTAAATCAGTATAAGCAGGAAGGTAAATAATTTCGAATGAAGTTAAAAAAGACTGCTTTTTTAAGGAAATAAAATCTCCCGAAAAGTTCTTTTTTTCGTTTCTGGCTTTTAAAATATTATTTCTAAGTTCAAAACCCCATTCCTCACGAACCATATTCAAAATATTGAAACTGGGTTTTCCAGGTGCAGGCTGTAAAAACGGACTGGTATCGCCATGAAAATGAACAATTTCAAGATCTTCATTAATGATTACAGCAGCTGGAGAATAATGTTCGAGCAGAATATCTGAAGCAATTTTTCTATAGTTTGTCTCAGGGTCACTGCTCTCATTTATTTTAGGTGGATTATAATCTGTTCGTGTTATTTTTTTGGGTAGGAACTGCTCAACGGCTTTACGAGTGTAAATTCTGTTCAATTTGTCAACGGTAGCAAATAAATGCTGTACGTGTTGTGTCCATTCTGGTTTTCCGAGAAATAGAAAGCCTTTGTCGCGAAGTGCATAATGAAATGATGCTAGTACCTGATTCTGCAAATCGGTATCAAAATAGATTAAAACATTGCGACACAAAACTAAATCAATTTTGGCAAAAGGCGCATCTTTGCTTAAATCGTGAACGGCAAAAACACACATATCCCGAATGATTTTATTTACATGAAAGCTGTTGTCTCTTTTGGTAAAGTATTTTTGAAGTCTCTTTTCGCTTATATTTTTTATGTCTTGTGCCGTATAAGTGGCTAAACGGGCTTTCGAAATACATTTTTCAGATAAGTCTGAAGCGATAATCTGCACTTTTATGTCGTTTCTGTCGATTTCTTTCAAATAATCGTGAATGCAGATTGCAAGTGAATAAGCTTCTTCTCCTGTAGAACAGCCTGCCGACCAGAATCGTAATGTTGAATTGGTTAGGTTTTCAATAAGAGAAGGGAAAATGCTTTGGCACAAATTATCAAAAGCCTCCTGATCTCGGAAAAAATAAGTAACCGAAATCAATAAATCATCAAACAAAAAATCTTGTTCTTTGGTATTGTTTCGTAACAAGATAAGATATTTTTCGAAGGTTTCTTGTTTCGTTACAACCATTCTTTTTGCAATTCTTCTTCGGAGTGTAGTATGTTTATAATGCTGAAAATCGGTACCGGTTCTTAAAAATAATATTTCAATTATTTGATGCAACAGTTCCTGTTCATCGGGTGTTGATTCTTTTTCTCCGTAAGAATGCGTTACTAAGTTCCGTTCATGAATTTGCAGTAGTTTATCAGCAATTTCATCTGGCGGCGTGAAATAATCGATGTATTCAGAAGTTACAGCATTTTGAATAAATCCTTTTTTTGACAGCGCAGCAATTGTTGATCCGCCAGCTTCTTTCAGTTTTTTAAGACCTGTAGAACCGTCAAAGGGCGACCAAGTTAATATTAAACCAATCGAATAGCTTTTAAAAGTATTTCCGACTGTTTCAAAAAAGATATCGAAACCGTTATTGGTTTTTGTGCTTCTGGTTGTAGGCTTTAGTTTTAATATTTCGTCTTCGTAAATCAGAAAATTATTTTCAGGAATAACATAAATATGGTTCGATTGTACATCAATGTGATGAACGATTTCAGTAACTGGTATTTTAGTATGTGCTGCGAGTTCATCTGCAAGATTAGGTGTCTGAGTAGCTGAAAAATTTTCAAAAATAAGGTAAGCTCTTCCTGCGTCTGATGGCAGATCAGATATTATTTTTTTTAATACATCAATTTCAGCGGGAGAACTTCCTATTGCTGTAACTTGAAAATTAATGTTTGATTGATTTATTGGTTCATTTGTTTTCATTTTTAATGAGGGTTTATGGCAATCCTATAATTTTAATGTTTTTAGGTGTAAATAACTGATAGTCAAAACTGTAAAATTTGCAATGAAACAATAAGCATTGTTTTGAAAATCAAATTATTAATTAAAAGAAATGAATTATGAGAAATTTAATTGCAAGCTTTTGTATGATCTTGTTTTTTGGATTTGCATCCGCACAGGAAACTCCTGTTAAGAAAAAACAAAGTACAGATACTGTTCACAGTAAAAAAAGCAAACACAAAACGAGTACGCAGAAAAGCACTACTACAAAGAAAGACACAGTCAGCAGACAGCGTACTGAAAAGAAGGGAAAAACTACTAAGTCTAGAGAAAACACGACTCAGAAGGGTAGAGATACCATTAATTGAACTAAACCATAATGCCTTGAATTTGTTCAATTGGATAAAGTCTATTTTATTTTTGAAAGTAGACTTTGTTCTCTTTATTTCATATTAATAACTTCTATTTTAAATTGCTGTTATAGATGCTGTAAATTCACTCTTTGGACTAATTTATCAGGCGATTACAGGATTACTATATTTTTTATGAAAGCTCAAAAAATTAATCATATCTTCATTTATAAATATAAACCTACTTTTCTAGATTTTGTAGTATAATTATAGATTTAGACTTTCATAATTCCCATTAAAATAGAAGTAATTTTTTGATTATGAAGGAAGATAGATGCTCATAGTCGTGCCAATACCAATTTTACTCGATGCCTTGATAAAACCATTGTGGTTTGAAACTATTTTTTTTACGAGAGTTAAACCGAGTCCGCTTCCTGAATATTCACCTTTACCATGAAGTCTGTAGAAAGGTTCAAAAATTCTGCTTTCAAAATCTTTATCAAAACCGATACCGTTATCAGTTACGTTAATTTTAATAAACTCTGTTTCAGGATTTCCTCCAAGATTTATGATTTCTTCTGAAGAAGCTTTTGTGGTTTCTATGCTAATCTCTGGCGCGACAGTTTCTTTAGAATATTTAATAGAATTTAAAATAAGGTTTGTGAGCAACTGCTGTATTTGAAAAGCGATTGCATTTACCAAATTGGCTGTAACATCAACTGTAACCACTGCTTTCTTTTCCTCAATAGAGTCTTTTATGTCGTTCAATGTTTTTTTGAGAAGCAGACTAAAATCGGTCTTTTTAAATTTTTTCTCGGTAAAGTTTATTCTCGAATAATTGATAAGATCGGCAATCAGCTGACTCATATTCTTTACCGAATACATAACACGCTGCAGAGTGTGTTTCCCATTTTCTGATAAAGCAATTTCTTTTTCAAAAATTCGCTGGCAGAGCATGTGAATTTTATTAAGGGGTTCTTGCAAATCATGGCTTGCCGACGAAGTGAAATTTTCTAACTGCTCATTGTAGATTTGCAATTCTGCATTTCTTTTATTCAATAATTCATTCGATGCCAATAAATCTGTAATATCTTCAAATGCCAGAAGTATCATTCCGTCTGGTTTGGTATTCTGGATTAAACGTGCGTTGACCATCAACGTTTTTTTATCAGTGCCATTGCAGAGAATTTGTAATTTATAATCTTCAATAGTCTGCTTCTGGACCAGCATTTTAAAAATTAAATCTTTAAATTCTGGAATATCCCATTGACAGTTTCCAATTTCAAAAAATGAAAATCCTTCTGTATCTTTTTCGGTATAACCAAAATATTTATAAAAAGACGGATTTGCACTTTTTACGTTGTAATCTTTATCAATAATAATTAAAGGTTCTCTAATAGTTTGTACAATCGATTCTGCATAATGTCGCATAGATAGCAACTGTTCCTGACGATCTAAAAGTTCATCATTCGTACACATCAATTCCTGATTGTTTGATTGCAATTCTTCTGTAGAAGTCTCCAATTCCTCATTCATAGCCTGAAGTTCTTCTGTACTGCTTAATAATTCTTCATTTGTGGTTTGAAGTTCTTCAAAAGCAATCTGTTGTTCTTCTGTAACACGTTTTATATCTTCACGCAATTGTGATAATTCTTTTTCGAGTTCTATAATTCGAAGCTGATCGGCATTTTTTTTATCATTTTTTGAATTGGAATCGGTTTCTGGAATCGGACTTTTATGAAAAAGTATCATAAGATGTTCTTCATCATTTAAAAGCGTCAAAATTTCAACAGAAGCTTGATGATTTTGGTCTTTTACAGAAAGATTTTCCAGAATGATATTTTCTTTATTTTTTTTAATTTCTGAAATAGCATTGCGAAGTTCAAAACTGATTCCTTCACGCGCCATTTTTAAAATATTAAAATTGGGT
Organism: Flavobacterium procerum; assembly: GCF_042431625.1. NCBI lineage: Bacteria > Pseudomonadati > Bacteroidota > Flavobacteriia > Flavobacteriales > Flavobacteriaceae > Flavobacterium > Flavobacterium procerum. The sequence goes on from NZ_JBHLYW010000006.1 coordinate 40,934, forward strand.
CTTCCCGGAGCCGGCAGTAAAAATGGAGAAGTATCGCCATGAAAATGAACAATTTCTAGATGTTCATTTACAATCACACTTGCAGGTGTATATCTCGAAAACAGAATGTCATCGGCAACTTTTCTAAAATCTGTTTCTGGATTACTGCTGTCGTATGTTTTTAATTTATTAGTTATCGCATTAGAAGGCCTAAACGCCTGAGGAACATAGCGGGCAGGCGTAAATTTTTTGGCGTAAATTTTATCTTGTTTGATTACCGTATCAAATAAATTGGGCGCGATATTAGCCGATTCTGATTTTCCAAGAAATAAAAAGCCTTTTTCTTTAAGAGAATAATGAAAAGAGCTCAGTACTTTTTCTTGTAAAAAAGAAGTAAGGTAAATCATTACATTTCTGCATGAAACCAAATCGATTTTGGCAAACGGAGGATCTTTAATAAAGTTATGTGTCGCAAAAATGCACATATCTCTAATTATCTTATTGACATGATAATGACCGTCACGTTTCGTAAAATAGTTTTCAAGCCTTGTTTCAGAAATATGTTGTACGTCTTGGGCAGAATAAACGGCAGATCTCGCTTTTGCTATAGATTGCTCCGAAATGTCAGAAGCAAAAATCTGTACTTTTAAATCTGTAATATTTTGAGCAGACAGATATTCACAGATTATTATCGCCAAAGAGTAAGCTTCTTCTCCTGTTGAACATGCTACGGACCACAAGCGCAGGTTGTTATTGGTGCAGTTCTGTACTAGCTGAGGTAAAATGGTTTCGGAAAGAGACTTAAAGGAATCTTCGTCCCTGAAAAAATAGGTGACTGGAATTAATAAATCATTAAAAAGAAGATTCTGTTCATTTTTATCGTTACGAAGAATGGTGTAATAATCGCTCATGGTTTCTTTTTTCAAAACCAGCATTCTGCGGGTAATACGTCTTCTTATAGTTGGTTTTTTGTAATTAAAGAAATCATTTCCCGTTTTTTGCAGAATAAGATTCAAGATCTGATGAAGAACCTCTTCTTCCTTTTTTGAAATATGATCTTCATCACTGTAGGCATTGTTGCTGAGATAACTTTTACGGATATTGTTTAACTCAAAAGCAATATTTTCTGGAGCCAGAATAAAATCGACTGCAGCTGCTTCAATAGCATTTTGGGAGGTTGTTTTAAAACTTGTCGTTTCAGGATTCTGAACAATGGTTAAACCGCCAAATTCTTTGATTTTTTTTAATCCGTAAGTGCCATCAGATGTAGTACCAGAAAGAACAACACCAACGAGAAAACTTTTATAAACTTGGGCAATTGCCTCCAAAGAAAGATCAATATTATTGCTGATTTTATCAATGCGTTTAATAGCATGCATTTTTAAAACACCATCTTCTGCCTTTATATAATTGTTTTCAGGAACAACATAAATATGATCAGGCTGAAAATCTATTTTATTTACAATCTCTGCAACAGGAACTTGAGCTATTTTTGCTAATTCAACAGTAAGGTCGTTTGGATTGCCTGAAGATAAGTGCTGTAAAATAACATAAACGATACCCGAATCTTTAGGAATCTGCGACACTATTTTATGTAAGGTTTCTAATTCTTCCGAAGAGCATGCAATGGCTGCTAGGGAAAAGTTTGGAGAAATATTTTCAGTTTGAGCAGTATTTTGAAAAGTCATTTTATGATTAAATCAGAAAGTGTGAATTACTTAGTAATTTGTAGTACTTGTAATTCTTTCCTTAAAGATACTATAATTTTTAACTTTTGTATTTTAATCTTGAGAAAATGCATGTTAAATTTATATTTCTGTTACTTATATCGAGCCGTTGATAAATGGGGTAATACCGTGGATTTTCTTTTGACCAGAAGAACACGGAGAATGAGTGCGCAGTCATTCTTAATAAAAGCAATAAAAAATAACGGCCGGCAACGGTAATAAATATTGATAAAAACGGCTCTAATACCAGCGGAATACTGGTTTACAATAAACGCTTATTTTCGAATTGTAAATTGACCGCATAATTTTTAGGGTAACTGATATTTATTTCTGGTTTATATGGCAGATGCGAAAGAACCAAGTTTCCCGTCCTTGTGCATTTTTTTCCATGTGAGAGAGTATGTTCGCTAATTCCAAGTTCTTAGGCGACGTCAATGAAGCTTCCGCATTTTATGCTCATATCGACAGATGATATTTTAAATTCGAAGCTGTATTTTTTCTAACTGTTTCCATGCTCTTAAAGGTAAAGAGCACCTTGTTAGCGGTTCGTTGTTTCTTCCAATCTAATAATTAGGCCGTTTAATATCTCATCTTTTTCATCTAATAAATGGTCTTGAATATAAATATCAGGTTTTACGCCTTCTAATTTTTTATTCCCGTTTACCCTAACAATATAGCTTTTGGGTACTTTAACTATTATTCCGCTTTTGGGAAGCGTATAGGAAAACTGCGAGGCATATAACGTAGGGACATCGCCTGTTTCCTCGCCAACAATTTTTCCGAATTTGTAGTCTTGGATAAGTGCCGCACTCACAGCCGCCATAGAATAAGTTTGCCTGTTTACTAATATATATACTTTTCCATTAAATCTTTTTGACTTTTCGACAGGATTATGAGGCGGAAAATCATACTTGAATATTTGTCCGTCTGGATTTCTTAAAATATTTCTTGAGTATTCATCAGTAGTATCCGCCTGTAAAGTTGTATGTTCTTTTAATATCTTACTTGTCTTGACTGAGAACTCCGAATACCATTTGAAAGGCTTATTTGCAAAATAGGAGATTAGGTAATCACTATATGCATTATGACCACCCGGGTTATTTCTTAAATCAATTATCAAATTTTTAGCATTATGCTCTTTAATTACAGTGAATGTCGAGTCTATGAAATTTTTGAATAACTTTTCCCCATTTGCTTCATTACTCCCAAATTGACCTGCATTTAGGTAAGCTACGTCTCCATAAAATTTTAATGCTTTTTTAGGATTCACAATTTCTCCGTTCCTATTAGTTTCATAGTCCATTACGGATATTGAACTGACTTCTGTATTGATTATTTCGTTATTCTTGTTCTTAACTTGAATTTGCCAATTATCCTTTCTGCCATTCAATTGAAAAAATAACCTTGGGAATGACCAGAACTCGATTTTGGCATTTTTAAAATAGTCTCTTTCTGCTGAAACAAAGGGATACAGTTGTTTTCTTATTTCATCGATTGGTACTTTGTCGATGGTTAATAGTTCATCACCAATTGGAATTTGTTTGTTTGTAGAAAAATTTCTACGTATGTAAACTTTCTCATTTTCAAAAGCCAGTTCCAATGGAAAAACTGTTCCACCAGAATATGCATATTCTATGTAAGGTTTAGCAGGATAATCTATTTCGCAATGTCCTGTATTTGCAAAGCTCACCAATCTTTGATAAAGTGAAATTGTTTCTAATAGATCCAATGAATCTGTAGTCAAATTTGATTTTAGTTGGAGAAACAATTCGTCATATTTTTCTCTGTTTTGAAAGGCAAAAAGATTATAATGTGTCGCCTGCAATGACTGATATAAATAGTCAAAGTCGTCTTTTACAGCTTGGTTAGACAACTTGGTCGATGAATTTTGCCCAAATGAAAAGTTGCTTAATAATGACACTATCAATAACAAAAATTTATATTTCATTTAGATAAGTTTTGATTTTCGGTTACAATGACCGCTAATGTCAGTCTGTGAAAAAAACTTCAGTTTTTTAAGTATCAAATATAAGAAAACAATTACGGGATGTTCTAATGAAAATTGGAGACTAATAAAAGAAGGAATTTTCGCCCCCTTTATTAATTTTCAGAAATAATTAGAGAGGTGAATGACTTGTAAAATTCGCCTTAACTTTCTGTGGCACTTTTGGAGGTAACTCCAAAAATAAAATTATATGAAAGTGACAGATATTTTAGAATAATACAGTATCAAATTTCATGAATGAGTTAGCAGGTTGTTGTTTAGAGTAATAATTTTTGAAGCAAACAGTATAATGAAAAAAGCGACGCAGAATGTCTTCCACGTCGTTTCATTCATTTCTATTTAATTGATTTAGATACCTTCCACCATCAAACGAGTATCTGGTAAATTTTTCAATGGCTGTATTTGAACGTCTGGTTTTGCCATTCTCGAAATTGCATTTAATGCAGCTGCAATAGCGCCTTCTTGCCAACCAGGAAGGGAGGAAATTTGATCACCAACAATAAAAAAGTTAGCATTGCTTGCATTTTTTGTTTTCGAATCTATAATTCCAGATCCTTGTGCAATAGCGTTAAATTGTTTCGTTGAGTAGTTCGCATCTCCAACGGCTTGCCAATATGCCCAGCCACCCTTGATATTTGGCATATTTTGCCAAGCTATGGCAACACCTTCTCCCAAGCCTTCGGCAAATTTCTTGCCGAATTTACTGGCATCATTTCGTGCTTTGGTAAGTCGCTCATCAACGGGTAATTTTCCCCAATCGTGTGCTACTTTATCAAAATTGTAAGCGCCTGTGAGCACGCCTTTTTCGTCTTGATACGCCGTAGATGGATACCAAATTTGTTGAATTTCACTGTCTGTCCAAGAGATACCTCCAAAAATAGGTACAACTCCCACTTCGGATTTTTCAACTCCCATTGTCTTGGGGCTTATTGGGCTTCCTTGCCATAAAGATCGATTTGCTTGCCAACCCACTTTGGAGGTACAGGCTAAAAAACGGGGAACGTATCCGTCTTTTCGCGGTTTGTAGCCTGGAGCTTGTGTTGGTTCAAATTGTGCCACAAAAACGGCTTTTAAAGCATCTTTAAATTCAGGTTCAAGTCCCGATTTTAAGAGATCAGAATCTAGAATGTTTTTCAAAAAAGGCATCGCAAGGTTGCAAACACAATAATCAGCTTCATAATAGATCGGTTCTTCTGTTCCAACTTGTCCAACCGAAATGATGTACTTCTCTTTAGTTGAGTCCCATTTTATTTTTTTTACAGGACTATTCAAAAGAATGTTTCCTCCCAAAGCAGCCACTTGTTGAGCAAAAGCGTGTTGCACCTGATCCATTCCTCCAACGGGTTGAAATAAAGTAGGTTGCCAAAGAAAATCTGTAGGTTGATAGAATTTCGTCCCTTCCCAAAATTTTGATTCAAGCAATTTATCAAAACTCAAAACATCGGCTACAATTCCAGCAGCGACACCAGGTAATACTTCATATCCAGCGCGTGTTTTTCCATCTTCGAAGCCAGGTGATCCAGCCGTTGCGCTATAGGTCCCATCTACATCAAGTTCTCCGAAACTGATCATCAAACTTTGTAATTCTTCGACGCGTGTTTTAAGATTACTTTTACTAATTCCCACTTTTGAATTGCGAAGTAATTCTTCCGCATTTTTGTATACCATGTGCGCCAGCCAACCTCTTGTATTATGATCCAAACGACGGTAAACCATAGGCTTGCCTCCAAAACTTTCGTTCTTTTGAACCAAATTAGATTCAGAGTTCATCACATATATTTCAACGTCTACCGAAAAACGTTTTAAGTAAGAAAGGAGTCGTTTGTGACTGCTTGGAATACGACCAGGACCTGCATTAAGGTAAGGTTCTGAGTCTCCCACTGGCCGTTTAAATCGAACAACTTGTGGTTTTCCAGGTTTCGAATCGAACAAATCACTGTTTGCATCTTCGATGAGTGTATCTCCTGTGCGTAAGCTCATGCAGCGTCCTCCCGTTTTATGAGATGCTTCCAGAATGGTTACTTTTGCACCAGACTCTTGAGCAAGTAATTCATACGCAGTGGTAAGTCCTCCAACCCCAGACCCGATGATTATAACCTCCTTTCCTTCTAGTTGATTTGGATTAAGTTTAATCGCTTGATTGGTAATCTTGTCCTGCATTTTTGTTGCTTCAGCCAATGCGGCGAATGCAATTGATCTTGGATTGTTTTCTAAAAATTCCTGACGACTTTTGTACTGTCCCATTTTGTATAAATTTTATGTTAAAAAATAAAAAAAAATGATTTCTATGGTATTCGTATTTTATTTGGATTAATCTTGAAAACGCTTTATGACTCTAGGTTTTATTTTCTGAAATGAAATTAATGATTGAAAATAAAAAAAATGAAAAAGATGTCGTTAATGAAGGTTTTTCTGTCGTGAATGGATGTTTTTTTGTTGTGGGTAAAATTGATTTATTCCAATTAAATAAATTACTTAAGGTTATTGTATGAATGCGGCTTTATAAAGAAGATTAAAATATAAAAGTAAAGCCTGTAATTATTTTGTCAGCCTTTTACTTTTTTTAAAATTAGATTTAAAAAGATTTCCAGAAGCTTTTGCTAATTGAATATGCTTCTAAGTAATATCAGGTTCTATCGCATCTAAAGCTAAGTTTTATCTTTACTTTTTTTTGATTTTTAAACTGATGAATACGAAAGGTCATTGCCATCTGAAGTCTATTATACTGCGGATAGTACATTTTAAGCTTACGTTTACATTAGGCTATCGGGATTTTGAAGAGATTATGAGAATGCGTGGAAGTTCATGTTGATCATGCAACTATTCAGCGCCGGTTTTATAAGTTTGCAACTATCATTGAGTCAGAGATTAAGAAGAGAAGAAGAGAAGAAGTTGTACATATGCTTTGAAAGTATCAGATGATAGGGCCAGAGAAAAACTATGTTTAAATCATTCTGTAAATTGACTTAAATTCTTATACTTAATTCTAACAGATGCGACAGAACCTTAATTTTAGGTAATTGCGGTAATTCAATAGCGATGGATTTTCTATTCGGCAGAGACTTGCATCGAGATTTTATCCCGATATGAGAAAGCGTTTTTTTAGAATTCTTTTTTGTCATCCTCAAAATAGTAAACGCCACGATTCGACATAAAACTTTAACAAAGTAAAATCTTTATTTTTGAAACTTAGAGAAGCCTCAAAGATGATATTTGTAATAGTTGCTCTTTTTCCGTATTTTTATGCAAAAGTGGAATTATGAATAATAGAAAAGGGCATTATGGCAAAATAGGAGGCATCTCCAATTGGTTGTTATGCAAAGACCTTACTAATTATCAAAGCCTAACCATCTTTGCTTGTTTTTTTTATCAATGTAAAAAATGTGTTCTTCCTTGCCAGTAGTATGGTTTTTTAGCCATAAAAGACTGTTTTTAGGGGTTTTATAATATAGCATAGTATCTTTTGCTGTCTGTTTACCTAACGTTACCCACCCTTTTTTCCAGTAAAATAGTTCGTATTTCTCACCTGTATTAATGTGATTATTGTCATTTCTTACTTGAAAAGAAATGCTTTCTATTGCTTGTGGCTTTGAAAAATTAAATCCAAGCGAGAAGTCCTTGCCTCCGGAAAATGACAGAGGATCATTATCAAAGGCTCCATTTTCCCATTTAAATTTCCTGTTATTCACTTTTATAACTTCTCCATCTAATTGTTCTCCATTGGAATTGTAGAAGGCAAGCAGGCTTAAGTATGTTTCCTTTTTATTGGAATAAAAACGAACATATTTAAATTTTTTGGGCGATTTTACTTTTACGGTATGAATATGGGTGCTGCTAAAATTTGATAGTTCATGAAGCGTAACAGCATTTTTGAAATCCTCAGTGTTTGATCCCTGAAAAACTCCTTGATTAAGGTTTTCCATCCAATCAATTATTCTCCTGTTTTTTGGTGAGCTTAATCCGTACTTCCGTAGTATGACACTAGAATTAAATTTTGACTCATCGGGCTTAAAAAAATGAATTTTTTTCGAAGCATCAATAAAGAAAGGATAGTTAATTGGAACTACAGTATTGTTGTCAAAACTGGCTGCCATATATAGAACATTGACACCGACATCACTAAATGAAAAACTATCTTTATTGTTCTGGCCAAATGTAACTGCTTTCCATTGATCGTTAACATCAAAAACACATAAAACAGGCTTTGAAGATGATGTATTGAAAAGTTTATCAATGCTGATGTTTGCAGTTGGGACATATTCTGTAGTGACATCTTTTAGGTTTGGGGCGTAGTCATGTTTTTGCTGCAAACTGTATGTTTTTCTCATGACCTTGGGCAAGCTTTCGCCTGCATATTCTTTCTTTAGGTCAATATTGCCTACAACATCTGTAGAGTACTCTTCATCACCGTATTTAACATATAGCCAGGAATGTCCTAAAGCTGAATGATTGCCCCAATGAGGTGTCATATCTCGTGCACTTATAATTCCTAAGGACCTGAATACGTTCACAAAATAATTCACGCCGTCATCACATAAGCCAAATCTTGATTTTTCAACTTCGTTTATGCTTAGGGTTTGAGGGTAAAACGTCCGGATTTCTATAATGATTTGATAATCAAATTCTCGTGTTATTGAGTCTACTACAAAACGAAGAGATTTTCCTTCATTGAGGAACTTGTGTACCCATGAGTATTTTGAAGCCAGTTTTTTTCTAGAATCTTCGCTAATAGGTTCATCACCGTTCTTGTATGGAAGTATAAAGTCGCAGAAATCGTCAAAAGTAGCCCTCTTTTGTTTTGGGATTTTATTCCATGCGTTAAAGGCTAAATCGATATTATTTGTCAAATGTTTAGAGTTTATAATTTTGATATCTGGGAGTAGTTCCGGTTTGCCAGCATCTGTTTCTTTAGAGACCGAATCTAATATTTTCCTAAAAACTGCTTTGCGATAATCATTCATCGGATAATTGCTTATGCTGTCAAAAGCATTGTTAAAGCCGTAAAGTTTTCTTTCTGAGTTGTGACCAGGCATGTTTTCAATTAGGAACTTTGCAGCTTTATATTTCAGGCTGTCAGAGGGATTTTTGCTATACGAATCTAAAACACTCTGCAATTCTTGTCTGTTATCGCCTGCCATTTCTAATGCTTGTGATAAGGAGCTTGATTTTTTTGAGCAAGACAGAAGGATTAATGCTGAAAAAAATAAGTAAATTTCTTTTTTCATTTTAAATTTTATAAAGGTTTAAAGATGTTTTTTAATCATTTATTGAAGCCTGACAAGCCTAGTTCACATTGCTTTAGTAGGTTGTTTTTGTTTTTATTGGTGTGTATTTTGGAGTAGATAAAAATGGAGTTGGCTTAAAAATCATCAAATCCTAGCCATTTTTGATTTTTGTGGCTGTCAATGGTAAAAACATGCTCTTCTTTTCCCTCGGTGTAGTTTCTTAACCATAATAGTGAATTTTGAGGAACGGAGTAATGCATGACAGTATCTTTAGCTGTTTTTTTTCCTAGTGATATCCATTTTTTGTCCCAATAGAAAAGCTCATATTTGTTTCCGATGTTTATATGGTTGTTATCATTCCTTACCTGAAATTTAATAGAATTGATTTCTGTAGGTTTACTGAATTTAAATCCAAGAGAAACTTTCTTGCCTCCCGAAAAAGACAAGGGATTCTCATCAAAAGCCCCTTCGGACCATTTAGTGACTGAATTGTTTTTTTCAATAACAGTTCCTTTTAAATGCTCGCCTCGGCTATTGCAAAATGATAAATAGGCTAAGTAAGATTCTTTATCATTGGAGAAAAACCGAACATATTTGAACTTTCTTCTGTTTGCTATTTTGACCTCGTTTATTTGCGTGCTTTTAAAATTAGATATGGTATGTAAGGTTACCGCATCGCTAAAATCAATATTGCTGGCTCCTTGAAAAACACAATTGTTCAGATTTTTGACCCAGTCAATGTTACGGGTACTTTTTGGGCTGCTGAGACCGTATTTTCTCAGTAATTCCGAATTGACGATTGATTTTGACGGTTTGAAGAAATGAATTTGTTTCTTTTTGTCTATATAAAAAGGATATCCAACCGGAATAAATGCTCCGTTGTTTTGTGTGCCAATCATGTAAAGAACGTTAACCCCCACAGCATCGAAAGTGTAATATTGGCTGTTGTATCTCCCCGATGAAACGGCTTTCCAGATGTTGTCCGCATCAAAAACACACAATACCGGCTTTGAATTTTGTGCTTCAAAGACATTAGAGATATTTATATTTACAGTAGGAGTGTATCGAGTTGTCACATCCTGAGAAAATGGAGAAAAAGCATATTGGTCTAGTCTGCTGTATCTTTCTCTAAATACCTTTGGAATACTCTCGCCAATGTATTGCTTTTTTAAATCTATGCCACCCTGTACATCTGTAGAATACTCCTCTGGACCATATTTTACGTAAATCCAAGAATGTCCCAGTGAATGGTGATTGCCCCAATGAGGAATCATTTCTTTTGCGCATATAATTCCTAAAGACCTGAATACATTGACTATATAATTGACTCCATCGTCGCATGTGCCTACTTTGGTGTCTTCAACTTGGCTGATGCTTAGTGGCTGAGGATAGTAGTTTTCCATATTTGTTATACTAGAATGACCAAATTCAGATGTGATTGAATCCACGATTTTTTTTAGTGGCGTGTTGTTTTCAAGTTTTTCATAGACCCATGAGTATTTTTCAATCAGTTTTTTTCGCGTATTTTTTTCAATTGGTTCGCTTCCGCTTTTATAGGGTAAAACATATTCGCAAAATTCTTCAAAAGAACCTCTCTTGTTTTTTGGCAGTTTGCTCCACGACTCAAACGATAATTCTATGTTGTTTATAAGGTAATCAGAAGTGAGAAACTGGATGTCTGCAATCAATTCTGCATTTTTCAAGGTGACTTTCTGAGAAACGGAATCAAATATTTTTCTGAATATCTCTTTTCGCGCATCGTTTATGGGATATTTGCGCATGCTTTCAAAAGCACCTTCGAAGCCAGCTAGAGATTTATAGGATTTTCGATTTGGCATATTTTCGATTAAAAAAACCGCGGCTTCGTACTTAAGGCTGTCAGAAGGCTTTTTCTTGAAAAAATCCAAAACTTTTTCCATTTCATTTCTGTTTTCTCCAGCTTCACTTAACGCTGCAGTTAAACTGTCCGAATGATTTTTACAGGATGCAACAAATACAATCAAAATCAGCTGGTATAAAAATTTCATCATTTCATTCAAGTTAGGTTGTTGAGCAATGTCATTTTTTTATTGATTGGAAAGATTCACTAAAAAATGAATTATAGATATTGTTGGGATATTAATTTAACAAGTATTGATTATGTCTAGAATCTAGCCGTTTTTTATTGATTTAAAAAGGGGGTTTTTTGAATCTTTCAACATTAAAATAACATTAAAAGAATATTAATTAAATAGTGTTGTTTTTAATTATTTAACATTTATTTTTTAATTAATGATGTATTTTTTGCTTAAAAATAAAATAAATTTAAAATATTTTTCAAATATATAATTTATTTGTAAATATATTTTTATTTTTACAATCGATTACATTTTTTATTTTTTGATAATTAGTAAAATAAAAGTCGTTAAAAATTACGAATTATGTATTTATGAATAATGCATTATAAAAAGATATAGACTGAAAAATAATTGTAAATATTGTCTTTTTGTAAGTAAATGTAAATTTAACTTGAACTAAAAATAACAAGGTTTTACGCAGGAAAATAGAATTTGAATTAGAGGATTTACAATAAAATTAACATAATTAGCCAGTAATGATTTTAAAAAATAAGGTATTGTTTGTTTCAAGGCTTTTGGGTATCACTGCGGTAATTATTCTTGTACTAGTTGTTCCTCAGATTAATATTCGGGATTATGCGCAGTCCACAATAACCAGCAAGTTCGTTATTTTTCAATACATCATTATTTCGCTTATAGTTTTATGTATTTCTGAAATGATTTACAGAAGAGAGAGGATTTTTTTGCTTTCTAAAATTGATTTTGTTTTATTGATACTTGCCGCTTATATTATTGTTAATCGGTATTTTATTCAACCTCATTACGGATTTTCCATACGATTTATGGAATTATTAGGGCTTGGTCTTTTTTATTTCATTCTTAGACTTAATCCTTTCAGGCATTTTTTCTGGTTACTGCTTTGCATTCTAATTTCGGGTATTATCCAAGCACTGCATGGGTGTTTACAGTTATTGGGTTTTCTGTCTTCAAATCATTCCGGATTTAAGATTACAGGTAGTTTTTTTAATCCTGGACCTTATGCGGGTTTCCTGGCGACGGTTTGGATAATTGCTTTTGGGGTATATTTGTTTAATGAAAAAATAGTAGATCAGCTAAAAACAAAGGAAGATAGATGCTTATTATTTGTAGAGCGTTATTCAAAGGGCATTTTTTTATATATTCCTCTTCTTGCTTTATGGAGTATCTCAATGCTGCTTTTTGTTTTACAATCCCGAGCTTCCTGGTTAGCTGTATTGGTGTCCGGAGGAATGTTAGCGGATTTAAAGTTTCATTTTTTTAGAAAACTCAAACAAAGAATAGTTGTCACATACACTAAAATAGCTTTATTGGCCTTATCGGTTGTAATTGTGTCGATTATAAGTTTTGCCATTTATAATCATAAAAAAAAATCATCAGAAGGCAGGGCATTTATTTGGAAAATCAGCAGCGAGATGATTTCAGACTCTCCTTTTTTCGGAGTCGGTTTTGATCGTTTCAAAGCACATTATATGGTCTATCAAGCCAATTATTTCAAAGAGAATGATAAAACTTCAGAATCATATCTAGCAGATAATACTTATTATGCCTTTAATGAGTTTATCCAATTTACAGCTGAAAACGGCTTTATAGGCTTTCTGTTGTTGCTAGTATTGATTTACATAATATTTTCTGTCTCTACTGAGCCTGAGTTGGAGTTGCATTCGCAAATCATAAAGTCCGTTTTGCTAGGAATGCTTATTTTTTCTTTCATCTCTTATCCTATGCAGATTCTTCCGATAAAAGTCATTATGTACTTTCTATTGGCCCAGTTGGCTAATCTTGATTCAAAGAAATCAAAATTTATAGTGAATGATAATCTTTTAAACAAAAGAGTTGAAAATAGTTTTAAAGTTTTTATTGCAGCTATTAGCATTGTTTTCATAACAGGGCAAATAATGCACACAATACAGCTGCAAGGGGCTTTCAAGAACTGGAATGATGCGCAGAAAAGATATAATGCCAATGATTATGCTACGGCAGTTAAGATCTACGGACAAGCATATCCTTTTCTATATAATGAAGGAGATTTTTTGATGAATTATGGAAAGGCCCTATCCTTAAGTGAACAGAACAAACAGGCTATTGACATTTTTAAGCAAGCAAAAAGACAGTTAAACACAACTATCATCCAAACGGGTTTAGGGGATGCTTACAAAAATGAAAAACAGTATGATGAAGCAGTTTTGGCCTATCAAAACGCTTATTATATGATCCCGTCCAGATTTTATCCTTTATATCTCACAGCAAAATTATATGAACAGACCGGAGAACATGAAAAAGCTGTAGATGCCGCTGAGAAAATTTTACAAAAAGAGGTTAAGATATATTCAACAGCTATTGGTGAGATGAGGGATGAAATGAAAGAAATAATTGCCAAATATGGTAAATGATTTCACTTGGGATTTTATTTGAAATCATTTAATAGTTAAGCCCTTCGAGGGCATATTCTTTTGATAATGACCGAAAGCATTGGTCTAAACTTATAACATTATGACTTACGCTGAAAGAAAAGAAAAGGAAAACTACCTTCTGTATTTAATAGAACATAAAAGACTGCATTCACTGGAAAAAGTAGCTGAGGACTATAATTGCAGCATTAGGACAATCAAAAGAATGTTAAATAGTCTAAGATATGAAGGATACAATATTAGTTACTGCAGAAAAAGTAATAAATATTTTATGGTTAAGTAGCAAAGTGACAGAATTTGTCCCTATGATGTTATTCTTTTGTCTAAATAAGACCTCTGGTCTCATAATTAAAAATATAGTCACACATTATTTAATTAAAATATGAGCTTATGAACTAAACCCAAATGAAACCAGAGGAAGTCTTTAATTTTTTAGACTAAATAATAGTAAAAAATCTATTGTTTAATATTTGGTAAAGGTAGTATTTCCTAAAAGACTTTTACAAGACATAAAATGATTTATAAAATTTAAATTTATTAAAATGAAAAAAATTATAGGAGTTTTAGCAGTTTTTACCTTTTCTTTAGTAGTGTTTTCAAACACAGATACTGACAATCAATCAAATCAAGATATCAGCTTGAGTAATCTTTTGCAATTAAATTCAGCTAATGCTGAATGCACGCCACCTAACGCATCGTCTGCAAATGCTTTTTGTACTGTCGGAGGCAGATGCAGATATGACACTTCAACCAGAGATTGTCACTTGTAAATTGCTTATTAACAATTAGTCATAATTCAAGACCAGACTTGAGTTTGGTCTTGTTTAACAATCTTTCTATGAAATTACTAAACCTTAAAATATTTGGCATATTACTATTTTTTTGTGTCTTTTTATCCTGTACAACCAATACAAACAAGATTGAAAACGTAAATAAGGGAAAACTTAAAGCAACAATGCAGTTAAGTGCAGTTAAGACAAAGCGAATTATTTTGGACACCAATACAGCTCCTAAGCCTCAATATATTCAAATGTATAAAGATGCAACCAGCAACACCTTGAACTTAACCTTTTTAAACACCTATGACAATTCGATTTATTTTTATGATTACAAAACATTAAATTTTCTAAGAAGAATTTCCTATAATAAAAAAGGGGCCGATGGTATAGAAATGCCTTTAGGGTATCATATTAAAAATATGGATTCTATTTATGTATTTAATTATATAAATCTGGAATTATTGATTGCTAATGATAAAGGTAAAGTATTAGATAAGATACCATTAACTGATAATCAGGATTTTAAAAAAGCCTCCAGTCAATCTTTGTTTTATGCTCAATTTCTTCCTGAAACTTCTAATCCTTTTTTAGAAACTTCTAAGGAGTTGCTGCTACCTGCTCAATACATTCGAACGATTCCCGATTCATTAATTTCTAAAATAAAATTTCTAGAACGAGTTAATCTTAAAACAAATGAATTGACGCTCAATAATACTTATCCTTCTTCATTATACGGAAGCAATTACAATTGGGATGACGAAACATTTACAGAAGTCTTTGGCGAACTTCATCCTGATGGAGATAAATTAATTTATAGCTTTCCGATTTCACATGAACTTTACATCACCAAAATTGGTTCAGAACAATACAAAACAGTATATGCAGGAAGCAATTTTGCTGGAACTATCTTATCGATTGGTAAGAAACCAAACAAAACAAAAAGAGAAGATCTGATCCAGCATATTGTGAGTCAGGATTTATATGCGGCAATCAAATACGATAAGTACAGAAAGGTGTATTATCGTTTTTTACGAAGAGCAATTCCTAATGCAACAATCAAAACTCAGATTAAAGAGAAACCTATTACGGTAATAATACTTGACAGCAATTTTGGCTATTTGGGAGAAACAACTATAGGAACAAGTGAAGATTGGCATTGGCAGAATAGTTTTGTAACAGAAGAAGGACTTAATATAGAATTCATAGATAAAAAAGATGTCGATGAAGGAAGTCTGAATTTTAAAATATTTGTACCTAAAAAAATTAAATAAACATGAGAAAATTATTTTTATATACCCTGCTGTCGTCTTTAATTGCTTTTTCTTTTTCATGTAATAAAAGTATTCAAGAAATAGAAAAAGATCAATTAACTAATGCTGTCGATAATATCGGAACAAAGAAAAATATAGATTGGATTGTGATACTTCCTGGGTTAGGATGTTCAGGATGTATTCAGGAAGCCGAAGATTTTTTGAAAAAAAACGCCGATAACAAAAGAATATTTTTTGTATTGACAAAAATAGAATCTCTTAAAATTTTACAGCAAAAAACAGGTGTTAAAATAGCAGAACATTCTAATATAATAGTAGACAGAGCAGATCAATTTATCGTTTCTACAAACAATAGCATATATCCTTGCATTATCAAATTTAATGATGGAGAATTTGTAAGTCATGAGTTTCAATCTCCCAATAACTCAAATGCTTTTGAAAAGCTTAAAGCCAGGGTAAGTCTGTAAAGAAGATTTTTTTAAAATAATATTGCTAGTCAGGAGTTCTTGTTTTTCGGGTAATAAATTCCCTTCATGCATTCTATAAAAGCCACTTTAAGTTATCAAATAATGAAAAGCCAAGCGAAATCACATATAACCCTATTACTGCTAAAGTTTAGCGTGTGTTTATTGTATATGATATCAGAAGTATGCTATTCACAAGCCAAGACTAATATTGCCGATGTTATAGCCGACAACATTCAGACATTGACTAAAAATCGTCATTTAGATAACGTTTACATACGAACAAGTAAAAATATATATGAAACCCAGGAAGACCTTTGGTTTAAAGCATATGTGTTAGATTCGCAAAGTTTTATTCCTTCCTTGCGTAGTAAAATTTTATTTGTTCAGTTAATCGAAGATCAAACGGATAAAGTGGTATGGGAAGAAAAATATGAAATTGAAAATGGTTTTGTAAACGGCCATCTCTATATTGATGATTCCCTAAAACCTGGTTCTTATAGCTTGGCAGTTTACAGTTCAGCATCTTTTTACAATGGCATTAAAAGTTTTAATTCAACAGCGAAGATAAACATACTAAAGAGTATTAATGACAAAGTCAATTCTCAAAATCAAGCAGCTCAAAAAGAAACTGGTTTAAGTTTTACTCTTTTCCCTGAGGGTGGAAATATTGTGTCGGGCATCCAGAATAAAATTGCTTTTAAGGCTTTGGATTCAAAAGGATTTCCAGTTGATGTGTCTGGAAAATTGTATGAAAATAACATTTCGATTTTAGATTTTAAAAGTGCTCATGCAGGTATGGGAAGTTTTTTGTTTAAGCCCAAATCAAATAGTAAATATCACATCGAACTCAGCAATAAAATAAATTATCCGTTGCCACAGATTTTCGCGCAAGGCACTATTTTACATTTACTGAGTAATGATAGTAATTTCGCTGTTTTTAAAGTGCAAAATAGTGATAAGACAATCAAGAAAAACGTTTTTTTAAGAGTACAGTCCAGAGGCACGGTGTATAGTGTTGCAATTGGAATCTTAGAAGATGAATTAACAATCAAAATACCTCTCAAAGAGTTGCCTCAGGGTATTTCTGAGGTAACTCTTTTTAATGAAAATGTAGAACCAATAGCAGAGCGTTTGATTTATGTTAATCAGCAAAAGAAATTAAATATAGAAGGCGTAATTGATAAAAGTGAATATCAAAAAAGAGAAAAGGCTACTTTAAAAATAAAAGTCACTGATGAGAATCGTAATCCTGTAATTGCTCATTTGGGGATAAGTGTTGTTGATCAGTTGTATATAAACAAAACTGATTCAAGAAATATAATGACTCATTATTATCTCTCTAGTGAGTTGAATGGCCAAATTTATGACCCTGGATATTATTTCAATAAAAACAATGCGAATAGAGAAAGTGCGCTGGATTTGTTATTGCTTACGCAAGGATGGAGACGTTATGTTTGGAATGAAAACAATTTAAAGGAACATAATGCACTTTTTAAAACGATTCTATCAGACAGTATTTCAGGAAATCTTGGGCTAGAGAATCCAAATAAGAAAAGCTCAGAAGAGATATCAAAAATCGTAATGGTTTTTACGTCCAATCCCTCAAAAGGGCAAGATGTTTTT
Organism: Flavobacterium procerum; assembly: GCF_042431625.1. NCBI lineage: Bacteria > Pseudomonadati > Bacteroidota > Flavobacteriia > Flavobacteriales > Flavobacteriaceae > Flavobacterium > Flavobacterium procerum. The sequence goes on from NZ_JBHLYW010000006.1 coordinate 58,514, forward strand.
ACGTCCAATCCTAATGGAAGCTTTGCCATAACCTCGAATCACCTAAAGATGGGAGAAGGTCAAAATCTATTTATTAAACCGATGACAGCTGAAAAGCCTAAATATGTAATTAAGCTAAAAGACAATTCATTTGATGTTATAAACTCAAGCAGAAAACAGATGACCAGCAACTATCCACTTGAGAAAATAGTAAAAGAAAATTTTGATGATACGTCTAAAATAGTAATGCGTTTAAATCATCTTCAAAAATTAGACGAGGTCGTTGTCGGAGATAAAAACAAGAAGGTTTTTAGAAACAAATATTTAGGAACTTTGGATAGCTTATCACGATTGAATTCTAGGAATTCGGATTTTGTATGTTTGGAAGGAGGTCCTTCAAGACCTATTTTGAATTGTTTTATGAACAATCATCATGAAGGCAAAACCAGAGCTCCAAAAAATGGAGAGAAGGTTGTTGTGCTTCTTGGTAAAAACAGAGAAATACTAGGAACTGATTACCCGCACCAAAATTACTACGGGACTAGGGAAATCATTTATAAAAATCCCGATCAGGATTTGACAGAAGAACAGCTTTTGCAAAAGTTTAATTTGAAAATGATCAAAGGCTACTATGGAAAGCGCGAATTTTATGAAGCGGTCTACGATAAAGTAACAATAAACGACCCTTTTCCTGATTACAGAAATACTCTTTTTTGGAAGCCCGATGTTATCACTAATGAACAAGGAGAAGCTGTTATTCACTTTTATTGTTCGGATATCAACGCCGTCTTTTTAGGGCAAATTGAAGCAGTAAATGCTGCCGGCTTACTGGGAGTGGAAAATTTCAAACTTAAAGTTGTAGGTGAACGGAATTAAATTGTAGGCAGTTCTACACTGTTTCTCACTGTAGAGTTTCATTACTTGTTTTGATTTTTCAGGTAGTTCAAAACTAATTGAAATTATTATTAATAAAAGCTAAATAACAACTGCTTTTCGTGCAGATTTAAGATTATAAAAAATACCACTTAATGAAATTCACTATAAATTATATATTATTAATTTTTTGTTGTTTATCCAGCTTTTATTCTTTTTCGCAAAAGAATGTTGTTATTAATGGTAGACTAATTAGCCATAAAACCGAATCCTCGATAGAATCAGCGACAGTTTATTTAATTCACCCCAAAGATTCTTCGGTAATAGCATACACTATCTCAGATAAATCTGGGCGTTTTAAATTGGAGACCAGATCTAAGACAGAAAATGTAGTATTTAAGATTTCGGCGGAAGGTTATCAGGAAATTTCCCAATCATTAGAAAATGTAAGCCAAGACGCCGATTTAGGAGTATTTAAACTTTTGGAATATGAAAACAAGCTAAACGAAGTCGTAATAAAAAGTGCAGCTCCGCCTATTCGCATTAAAAAAGACACTTTGGAATTTAATGCATCTTCATTTAAGCTTCGTCCAGATGCAAATGTAGAAACACTATTGAGGCAATTGCCAGGAGTTACCATTGATGATGACAAAAAAATTATGGTAAACGGTAAAGAAGTCAATCAAATACTGCTTAACGGTAAACCTTTTTTTGGGGAAGACGGTAAAATTGCCCTTCAGAACCTGCCTTCGGAAATTATAAAGAAAATACAAGTTTCAAATACAAAAACTAAAGAGGAGGAATTTACAAAACAAGCTTCTACATCTAATAAAGCTTCCATCAACTTAACAATAGAAAAAGATAAGAGCAGGGGGCTTTTTGGAAAATTTTTGGGTGGTTATGGCAGTTCTGACCGGTATGAAAGCAGCGCCCTGCTGAGCTACTTCAAAGATAAAAGAAGAATCAGTTTTTTAGCTTCTTCGAATAATATCAACGCTGCTGGATTTTCTATGGATGAGGTTTTTGATAATATGCGGGGAGGCAGAAATTCAGGTTCTCGAGGACCTGTAATTGGAAGAGGACCAGGGATTATAAAATCAAATTTAATCGGGATGAACTATGTTGATGAATGGTTTAAAGGCAATAAATCTAATGGGAATTATTTTTTTACAGACTCTGATTCTGAAAATAATAACAGAACATCAGAACTAACACTCTTGCCTGAAAGTTCCCTGTTTACCGAATCGACTACCAAAACCAAAAGGGGATTTACGAAGCACAATGCTGATTTTAATCTTGAGCTTGATATTTCGCCAATGACAAAAATTATTGTTACTCCAAAACTCGAAATCGGAAATACCACAGAAACTGTTTCTTTTTATAGAAAAACCACCGACGAAAATGATCAATTGATCAATACTGCTGATTCTGATAATCTGAATGAAACTGATAATACAAATTTTCAGAATAATATCAGTGTTTTTACAAAAACAAAAAAGAAAGGAAGATATTTTACGGCCAGCTTTTTCAACGAAAATCTAAAAACGGACTCCAATTCAATTATAGAATCTACGACGATTTATCAACAGGGAAATACACCTAACGACATTCGTAATCAGAATGTAAAAGCACTAAACCAAAGAGATAGATATTTAAGCTCTTTGCGTTATACAGAACCATTAACAGACTCTTTGAGTTTGAATTTTAATTTTAATACGGAGTGGGAAAAAATTAAGGATGATAAAAAAACTTATGACCGCGATTATTCCGTTCATCAATTAGTAGATTCACTTACAAATTATAGTTTTTCTACTAGATTTCAAATTAATCCTAAAGTGGGCTTTACCATCAATAAAAATAAATTCAATTTGACAGTATCTACAGGCACTTATTTTGTCACGGCGAAGAACAATGCAGAATATATTAACCAGACTACAACCCTAAACAAAAATTACATAATTCCTGAGGGATCGCTCAAAGGGAGTTATCAGTTTACAGAAGAGAAAGGATTGTATATGTTTTATGAACGCAGATTTTTAATTCCTAAGGACTATCAGGTTTTAGCCGTCCCTAATCTGGATAATCCATTAGTAACAAGAACTGGAAACCCAGATTTGAAGGCATCAACGTCTCATGTTGCTTATATTACTTATACCAGTTATAATTCTCAAAACCTTTCGGGTTATGATTTATATTCTAACACCACTATTTATGATAATCAAATAATAGCGGCTTCAGCATTTAATAATGCAGGAAGACAAATTGCAACTTATCAGAATGTTTATGGAACCTTCAATACCCTATTGGGAGTTGAATGGAATAAGACGATAAAGAGAAATGCACATGTGTTTTTGTTGATGTTTGCGATAAACACCGATTATATTTTGGATAAAGGATTCACCAACGGACAGTTATATTCTGCAAAAACATTGCGTTTTTCTCCTGTTCTCAAGCTTTCCTACGATTACGGAAAATTATTGAGCATCAAACCAAGATATAGTTTTGCATACAATGATACCGAATACACCAACAGTTTTATTAATTCAACATCCAATAAACTGCATAATCTTAATATTGAGACAACATGCTTTTGGCCAAAAAACTGGGTTTTTGGAAATGATTTTGGATATACATATAATTCGGATATTTCTGGACCGTATAAAAAAGATTTTTATTTATGGAATACCAGTTTGTCCTACAAATTCGCAGAAGATAAAATGACTTTCAAAGTCAAAGTATATGATTTACTGAATCAAAATCAGAGTACTACAAGAACCATCACGCCAACAGCTGTTGTCGATGCCGAAAACACAGTTTTGAAACGCTATGTTATGTTTTCGCTATTGTATAAATTTCAAAATTTCGCTACAAAGAAAAAAAATTAAAAAAAAACTATGTAGGCTGAAATTACCTTAAGCAGTGAATTTTGAATAAGTAAAACTATATTAATTTATGATGAAAAAGATACTGATAAGTTCTCTGGTGTTATTTTTAATAGTTTTAGGTTTGTTTTGGCTGAGTGGTGCAATACTGCTTTTTATAGTAGCTTATAATATTGTGTCATATTACATTAAATTAATTAAGCATTCTTTCTTAAAAAAAATCACTAAATGCATAGCTGTTTTTTTGTTTCTTTCAACCTCATTGATTTTTACAAAGTTATTAGTTTTTGATCTATTTAGAATTCCAAGTTCTTCAATGGAAAACCTTTTGTATCCTGGTGATGTTATTGTGGTAAACAAGCTAAAATATGGACCCAAATTGCCATGTTCTCCGTTTGACATCCCTTTGGTAAACCTGGCTTTTTACAGGAATAAAAATGCTCTATCAAAAATAAAGGACAATTGGTGGAACTACAACAGGCTAGGGGGGACGACAAATATTGAAAGGGGGGATGTCTTTGTGTTTTCGTTGGATCTAAGCCGAAAATATTTTGTTGTTAAAAGATGTGTTGGGCTGCCAGGGGATACGATAATGATAGTTAAAGGGGAAGTCTATGCCAATTCCAAGCTCTATAACTCTCCTGAAACGGTCAAAAACAGCTGCAGTTTCAAATTAAAAGACAAAAAAAAATTCTTCACCATAATCGATTCGCTAAAAATAGAAGAAAATCTGATTTATGAAAACGATTCTTCGAATCGGGCTAGCGCAATGTTTTCAAAACACGAACTTCAAATACTTCAGAAAATGAATTGCATTGACTCGATAAAAAAGAATGTAGATTTTTTTAAAGATTCTCAGGAAGAATTAATAAAGACTGCACACAGCAGCTGGACATTAGATGAGATGGGACCTTTATTAATACCTAAAAGAGGAATGGAAATAAATCTGAATCCGGATACTTTTCTGCTGTATAAAAAAATATTAAGCTTATTTGAAAATGCAATCATCACACAGCAGAATGGTAATTACTTTATGAATGGGAAAAAAGTAGACAAATATAAATTCAAGCTGAACTATTATTTCATGATGGGAGACAATAGAAAAGGGACCTCAGATTCAAGGTCTTGGGGCTTCCTTCCAGAATCGAATATTGTTGGAAAAGTTCAATGTGTTCTGTTTTCCGGCAAGAATAATAAAATTTAGGTGGCTAGATTGTAAAGGGTATTAATTCAAATATTATAAGGTCTTTGCGGCTGTTCCGCTTAGGCTCGGTTAGGATTGAGAATAGAGGAATAGCAATTCAATTGGTTCTGTCGCATCAGTTGCATAGCTATTATCTCTAGATCTTAAAAATATATTAAATGAATACCAAAGGTCATTGTTGTCCCAAAGCTATTATTTGCAGGCCGTTTATTTCAAATTGTGATTTACTGCGATGTTGAGGAAATAATGAAAATGCGTGGAATAGCAGTTGATCACGCTACGATTCAGCGCTGGGTGTTTAAATTTGTACCGTTGATTGAATTGGAACTCAAAAAGACAAAGAACAGTAGAAGAACCGGCTGGAAAATGAATAAAACCTATGTAAAAGTAAAAGGCATCTGGTGTTATTAAATGCACCGATTCTACATCTTTAATTTTGTGAGCTTTTATAAAAATTGAAAAAAGGCTTAAATTAAAAAAGCCTGCGAATCTTACGATTTGCAGGCTTTACCACGTTTTTTATGGGTTTTTGAAAAGATTGAAAAACTTTCGTTTCGGCTTCTTTTACCCTTTTGGTGGGGAGAGCAGGATTCGAACCTTAAGCCCGGAACCTGCTTATTTCCTGCGTTTGTCGTTTTTTAGAACCTATGTTGCCACGATGTTGCCATTAAAATAAAACTGTTAACTTTTAAGTGTTAATGTTTTGATTTTTAATGATTTGTGTTGTTTTTTTGCTGTCGTAATTCCTTTTAATGCAAATTTAATGATTTTATTGTCGGACTGATTGTCTTGCCCTGTTTTTTTATCTATTCTATCTTGAAATGATTAAGTATTGATTTCTGATTATCCTGAGCAGTGAGAGCCACGCGTCCATCAAATATTCTTTTACGCCGTTTCGCTCCTGAAGCGCTCCCTGATAAAAAAGTTAAGGCTGTCCATCAATTATGAATGGCATTATATTGTTGGCTAGGCACTCCTTAAAAATAATTAATCGGCATGATTCCGTTATCGGTAAATTTATGCTAAAAAGTTAGTATAAAAACATTTTTTTGCCGATAGAGGAAATATGCTGCGGCAGACTCTCGTTCAAAACAGATTACACAGGGACTTCATTACAATGAAAAACAGATTTCTTATTATGATTTTTATTCAAACTGCCCTAGCTTTTTGTTGCAAAAACGGAGGTAAGCCCGCTCTAAAAATCCTGCCTTCCAATAATGGTAATAATCTCGACCCGTTTATCTCCATTTATCCGGTAGTAAATAGTATCAACACCGCAAACGCAATAACGGTACCCTTTTCTGATATGGTCCGCAGATGGAAATAAAAATGGGTTTTGTCCTATTTTGGCAAAACAGTCGTAAAACATGTTGAAATAGTGATCAGCCTGATCTACGCCAAACTTGCTGACACCATAATAATAAATTCTTTTTAAATCTTCCTTGGCTTCGCTACTTATATAGTAGCTATACATTTCCCAGATCTTTTTTAAACTCGGCTAACATTTCCTCTCTGCTCTGCTTTTCTGCAAAGCCGCTTTTTTCTCCCTTATCTATTTTAGCTCTTACAAAGTCATAAAATTCTTCTTGAGAACGTGCTTTTTTTATTAAAAAGTTAATAGCTTCACTTTTACTGCTAAACTCTTCTGATTTAACCTGATTTTTTAGCCACTCTTCATTGGGAGCAGTTAATGATATACTTTGTCGTGTCATGGTAAAAGCTGTTTTATTGGTGTAAAATTACACCAAAAATTTTGAAATATAAAAGATTAGGCCAAAAACTTAAATAAAACAGCCTTGCCTTTTTGTGGCAAAAAGGAAGGCAGCTCCAGTACTGTTGCATGTATTTCGCTGCTCACTATTTTGAGTATTCCCATTGTTGCTAAAAAACACAGACTAACAAATGGATTTGCATTATTTAGAAAAACAATCTTTAGAAGAAAAAGGAAATAGAAATATCTACCTAATTTTTGAACAGAAATAAGTGTTTCATAAAAAAAATTAAATTGGCGCCATAGGGCTTTGTGACGGGGACAGGACAGATTACAACATCATTTTTGGATGATTTGAAGAAAATGGCTTACTATATGTAGTGCCTGTCTTTCATTGGCTTTACAAGTTTGGTTTAGATGTCCTGTTGGGGATTGATGAAAAAAAAATGTAAAAACTAAATTGGTATATGGCGGTAAACTGACATACAATTCTACAAATATTATTGAGGATTTGAAAAGAATGTTTTAAGTTAGGGGAGTATTGTCTTTGTTTGGCTCAATCAATTATTGTCTGGGATTTTAAAATAAATCTATTTGGTTTTCGGAATTTTTAACAAAATGATAATTTATTTGGTTAAATAAGTCTCCTTAAATTTTGTAGCAAGAATTTCATAAATAGAAAAAAAAATTAACATTAGTCTCAGCTTTTTGGGTGGGAAAAAGTATTAAGTCTATACTAATTGATTGTTGTTCGACTGGAGTTAAAAATTGATTTGTTTCTACATGGAAGTAAGTGTTTTTTAGAATAGGTACGAAATAAAAATTTGCAAAAAAAAACTTTTTTTTAGATTTTCTTCTTTTCTCGTTAGCGCTTGTATTACACGAACTCATTGCTGATAAAAATGTATAAAACAGTGAATAGATTTTTACTTTTTTTAATCGATTGTAATTTTAAAATTTAGTAGAAATTACACTTTATATAAAAAAGAGAAAGATTATTTCATTACAAGTGCTTGTGTTGCTTTGTTTTTAGCTTTTTTTTTAAATGTGGTAGGGTAGAACCAAAGTAATTTGTTTTAATAAAGTATATACATACGAGATTTAGACCTTTTTGGTTTTATTATTAAAAAAATATCATTGGATTTATGTCCTTAAAGAATCAAGTTGAGACGCAGCTACCTACCGATTGGGGAATTTTTAAAATTATAGCATATTCTGAGGATGCTGATGATTGGATGCCACATATTGTTTTAGTACATGAAAAAACTGATTTTGAAAAACCAGTTGCAGTACGATTACACTCGGAATGTTTGACGGGAGATATTTTTCATTCTCTTAAATGTGAATGTGGTAAGCAGTTACATAGGGCAATGGATTATTTCAGTAAAAATGGAGGTATTTTAATTTATTTGCGCCAGGAAGGACGCAATATTGGGATTATTGATAAGCTCAAAGCATATAAACTTCAGGAGAAAGGAATGGATACCGTACAAGCGAATCTGTCACTTGGATTACCTTCTGATGGGCGATCTTTTGATGAAGCGATAACCATTTTGGAAGATTTAGACGTGAAATCGATACTGCTTTTGACAAATAACCCTGAGAAGATAAAGGCTTTTGAGAATTCAAAAGTAACATTGATTGATTTTATCTCTATTGAGATTGAGCCAACAAAAGAAAATGAAGGCTATTTGCGTACAAAAAGAGATTTTTTTAAGCATTTTCTGAATTTAGCTTCTATATAATGTTTTCATTTTAAATGTAGCAGAATTTATTTTTATGAAATGTAAAAAAATGAAGATCGACTGGTTGTTTTATCACTCAGTTCTAATTTTGATTGGATTGTTGATTGATGTGTTTAATGGTAGCGTATTGTTTAGTCTCATTTTTGGGGCTTTAGTATTCTTGTTTTTTTTGGTTAAAAATTGGGATGGATTTACCGAAAAAAAAACTTGGGGCGGTTTACCAAATGCAGTAACATTATTTAGGTTAATGTTGCTTTTTACTCTACCATTTATAAGTGATAATCGGTTCAGCATAGCAATTTTGGGTACTTTATTTGTTGCATTAGACGGTGTCGATGGTTTTCTGGCAAGAAAACTTGATCAAATTACGCATTTTGGTGGACTGCTAGATATGGAAACTGATGCTTTTTTCTGTTTAATGTTTTCGTGGCTGATTGCATTAGAACATGTAGAGATGCAATGGGTTTTAGTTGCAGGAAGTATGCGGTATTTTTATAAAATTGTAACCACTTTATACACAAGAAAAGTTTTTGTAGAAACAAAGCAGAAATATGCCCGCTTTTTTGCAGGTTGCTATTTTGTTAGTTTGATTCTGTTTTTCTATGTTCATTTTTCGATCGGAAAATACATCGTAGCGATAGGAAATGTGCTGGTTTTATTTTCATTTTTGATTTCGTTTTTTCATTTTTTTAAAAAATAGGAGCGTGTGATTATTATTTTGACATCTGGTATCTGCGAAAAAATTAGCGGAGGAACTATTTACAATGCTAAGCTTTATGAATTTTTAGCAGAAAAAGGACAAAACGTTGTAGTTGAGGTTGTTGCAAGTATTAATGAATACAACTTTAGAAATGAGGTATCATATATAATTGATGGTATTTTGATTGATGAAAATCTGAATATGATTAGATTGAAAGAATTTAAGATTTGTTTTTTGATTCATCTTTGGCCTTCCATAAATCAGACACATTTAAAAAGTGATACGTTAATTAAAATTGAAAAACAGATTTGTGAATCATTTTTAATTTTTATTACAGGAACTGTATCATCAGATTATATTAATGATTTTATAAAGCCAGAAACTAAAAAATATTATTTAATAGAACCGGGAATTGATAGTGGCTGGAAGACTAAAGATCACTTTAAGAAGAAACCTCAAAAAATAGTTTATTTGGCCAATTTTATTGAAGGCAAAGGACACGTTAAACTTTTGAAGGTTGCTGAAAAGTTGAGAAATTTAGATTTTAAGATAGATTGTTTCGGAGAAATACTCTCAGAAAATTATTATTTAGAGATGATTAATCAATCAGAGCGATTTGAATTAAAGAACATTACGTTTAATAAAGCCGTACCACATCAGCAGATAAATGATTTGCTTTTGCAATACGATTTAATGCTCCATTTTTCTGATTACGAAAGTTATGGTATGGCAGTTATGGAAGCATTTAGTACACATTTACCGTGCATAATTACACCTACAGGTAATTATAAAAAATATCAGTCTATTGGTTTTCAGGGTGTTTTAAAGTCGTTTGATATAGATGAAATGATAAATGGAGTTGAAAATACTCTAATTTCACCTAACAGATATTTACAATTAGTGCAATCTGTAAAGAATATAGGTATAGAAAGTTGGGAGACTAACTTTGATTTGTTTTTAAGTAAAATAGAAGGGTTATGATCATTTTTGCATTTGTATTTGGGTATGTTAGTTTGCTTATTGAACTGATTTTTTTTCATGTTCCAAGTGTTGCAAATACGAAAAACTTTTTCAAAAAAAACAATAATTATAAGATTGATGAAAGCCAATATATTACAGAAATATATGAATGGCCAAAATGGAAAAAAATGATGTTTTTGACCGTGCCGTTCTTTTTTATAAATATTTATTTTTTAATACCTTTTTTATATTTTTTTCCAAATTTTCATCAAAATAATTGGCTTCTTTTTGAGACCAATTATGAGTTAATTGTTGTCGGATCATTATGTGTAATTCTGGGCAGATTGATAACATTTGGGTCTATGTTATATATGCGAAAGGAGAATAAACAAATACAAAACAATTTTAAACTCCATACGAAAGGTATTTTCAAATATTCCAGAAATCCGGGATTAGATGGTATGTTTTTGTTTTTTATAGGATTCGGAATTTTATTTCCCAGTTTTTTGATTTTTTCAGGATTGGTATTTTACTTTTTTTATATGCGATTCAGAGTAAAAATTGAAGAGGAATTTCTAAAAAAAAACTTTAAGGAGGAATACTTGGATTACATCACTCAAACGAAACGCTTTTTATTATTTTAAATGGAAAAAATGATTGACAATCAACAGCAAACAATTAAAGAATGGTTTGATTATACTTATTTGACAAGAGGAGAAATGTATCTTCGGCCTAAAAATGCGTATTATATTTTTGCTGAATTGCTTCAGATTAAGCCTAATGCAAAACTGCTTGATGTTGCGTGCGGTTTGGGTAGAATGTTAGAAATAGGATTAGATTATAAAGCCCAATGCAGTGGTGTCGATATTTCTAGTGTAGCCGTTGAAACAGCAAAATTGAAACTTCCGGAAGCCAATATTGTGGAGGCAAATGCCGAAGAGTTGCCTTTTAAGGACAATACATTTGATTTTGTTACCTGTCTGGGATCATTAGAACGGATGATTGATAAAGAAAAAGTTTTACAGGATATTAAAAGGGTTACAACTTCTGATTCCCGTATTTGTTTTATGGTAAGAAATTCAAATTCATGGCGCTGGCTGATTACAAAAAAACTTTTTTTGACAGTAAACAAAAAAGGACATCAGGATGCAAAAAATTATCAGCAATGGAAAGCTTTATTCGAGAAGGAAAACTTTGAAATTGTAAGCTGTATTCCAGATCAATGGCCGATCATGAGAATACTCCAGATTTTGACTTTTGGAACATTTAAGGGGTACAAAAACAAACAAAACAGTTTTACGCCATTGCAATATGCCAATGAATTTATTTTTATTTTGAAAAAGAACTAACTTGAATACACCTGCCAACATAACACAGTTATACAACGCTCTTTTTCAAATTGAAGCCAAACTTAAATCGGATAAAGAATATCCAATTCATAAACGCTTAAATCTTGGAGGAAACTTCAATGATATTTATGAATATTTGATTTCAAAAATAGACGTAAAAAACAAATCTATTCTAGATGCCGGTTGTGGTGTTGGTTTTGGGAGTTTATTGTTTGCTAAAAATAATGCGGCAAAAGTTGTCGGAATCAGTGTTAGTGATTTAGAAATAGAAAGTGCTCACCGTAATAAAAGTAAATATCATTTTGAAAGCATTGATTTTCAGGTGAGTAATTTTGAAAACACGGCCGCATCTAGTTATGATTTAATATTTTGTGTAGAATCATTAAAACATTCTCTAGACTTTGATAAAGATTTTAATGCATTATTAAACGGATTAAATACAAATGGTAAATTAATTATTGTAGATGATTTTTTTGAAGATAAAATTATAAATGCAACTGCTAAAAGTTTTATGACCGATTGGAATCTGAATTTTTTATTGGCATTGTCTCATTTCTCTAATATGTCAGATGAATTTAAATTAGACTTAGAAGATTTGACGCATTATATGCCTAAAAAATCCGTATTCAAAATCAATATACAACTTCTGTTTTTTAAAGTATTCAGACGAAAGTCTATGTTTAAAAAGCTTTTTAAAGGCGGATTATTACTCGATAAATTGTTCGCAAAAAAAGTAATGAAATATCAATTGATTAGTATAACAAAGCAAGAATGAAACATACTTTAATATATACGTTTTTTGGGGTTTTACCTCCGATAATTGGGTTTGTTTTATTGCCTGTTTTTTTAAAATATCTCACTACAAATGAGTATGTAATATTGTCGTTGTCAAATGCTTTTTTTGCAGTATTTTCTATTGTTTTAAACTTAAAAGTAGATCAGGCATTTCGACATATTTATTTTTTTGAACCAGATAATACAACTAAGCAATTGTCATTATTTAGAAGCCTTTTTAATTTTCAGGTTGTACTTTTTTGTTTTTGGATATTGATAATGTATCTTTTTGGTAATCATGTTTTTATATTGTTTTTCAAAAATAATATTTCGTTTTTTCCTTATACATTTATAATGATGTTATCATTATTTATAAGCATGCTGAATGGTTTTTATTTTCTCTATCTGCAAAATAAATTTGAAGTTAAAAAGTATAGTATCTATGTTATAATCAATATTTTACTTACACCTTTTTTGCAGGTAATGTGTATAAAAGTATTGAAATTAGGCTTTTTATGGTTTTTGCTTTCGTCGCTTTGCGCAAACATATTTCTGTTTCTGTTGATTATTTTTAATAATAGATTCCTTTTTAAAATTGAATTTTCAAAAAATGTTATTAAAGAAGCGCTTCAGTTCTCATTGCCGTTTATTCCGTTTTTGATACTTTATAATTTAGAAAATCAATTAGATAAGTTTTTTATAGAGAAATTTTTACCGCTTGAAGATTTAGCGAGTTATTCCGTTTTATTAAGTATTTCAAGTGCCATTTTTATATTGTTCAATAGTCTGGATAATGCAATACGACCAGAATTATTTTCGTTGCTTTCAAAAAAAACAGAAGGTTTTGAATTGTTAGTGCAGCAAAAGATAGATTTTTATCTTTTAGTTGGGTTTGTTGCATTAAGTTTTTTATGCGCTTTTGGCACAAATATTCATTGGTTTCTAAATCATAATAAATACAATGGCATAAGTTTCTATTTTCCGATAGTTGCCCTTGCGTTTTCGCCCTTAATTTTATTACGTTTTCTGGCGCTTATTTTAATGTACGAAAACAAAATCAAGAAGATCAATTATCTTACAGTAGCTAAAATAATTGTAATGACCATTCTTTTTTATTTTTTGATACCAAAACTGAAAATCAATGGTGCGCTGATGACAATCGGGATTTCAAATTTGTTGAATGTTTGTATTTTCTATACCATTCTTGAGACAAAAGTACTTCCAGATATAAAAAACTATTTCTATTTTATTCTTTTTGTTTTATTAAATAGTGTGATGTTATTTCTGGATAAATCTTCACTTGTGTCTTCAATAGCTATTTTTCAATTTGGTCTATTTATTTTGATATTTCTGATAAAATACCAAAAAAAACTGAGAAGAACATTGGCAACCCTTTAAAAATAATCAAACATGAAAGTGAAATCGGTCTATTGGGATTTGTTATTAAATATAAAAGAAATCTATAAAAACGTTGATCCATCAAATGAAACATTATATATCACTAATGATTATAAGGTTATAAAAAATGCAGATTTTTCGTTATCAGAATTTATGGCAGTGATTTATTTTTATCCGAATAATGAAAAGAAAGCCTTTTATAAAGTAACATACGGAAAGAACTTTCCTAAAAAGCTAAAAAATATTTTCAAACTTTATTTGGGCTATATATTAGTAAACAAAGATGCAGAAAAGCCCTTTACTTGTGTTCATGTGGCACAAACTATTGATGGTAAAATTGCAACTGTATCCGGAAAATCGAAATGGATTGGGAATCCGGAAAATTTGATTCATAACCATCGAATCAGAGCGCTGGTTGATGCCATACTTGTTGGCGGCAATACCTTTAGGATCGATAGGCCAAAGCTGAATGTGAGACTTGTAAAAGGCCATAATCCTGTAAAAGTGCTCATTGCAAATTCAACTTTAGAACTTGATGATTTAGTTGCTGGGAAAACTTTACTTTTTAGCAATAAAAAACTGTCGTATGATCATATACCTTCTGATGTAGAAATAGTTAATATAAATGATGACGCTGATAGTATATGTGTAAAATCAATGTTGAAAGTCTTGAAACAAAAGGGGATTCATTCAGTTCTTATAGAAGGCGGAGCTTTAACGATTAGAAAATTTATAGAAAAGAAAATGCTTTCAAGAATAGAGTTTCATATTGCACCAATGCTATTTGGGTCAGGTAAAAACGGAATTGCTTTGGATGATATTGAAGATTTAGATGAAGCAATTCTATTAAATAATCCGGAGTATTATACTATGGGAAATGCTATGATGATAGTTTCAAATTTATAATTATGATAGTTAAAGCACTTTGGCATAACGATAAAAACAAGTCAGAAATAAAAACTGAACAGCTTGATTTAGGTAACTTAAATCAGTCAATTAAACTGCATTCAAGGTATTCTTCGATAAGTTTAGGCACAGAAAAACTCGTTGCCAACGGAGAAATTCCAATTGATCTTTATACTAAAATGAAAGTGAACTATATGCAAGGCAGTTTTGACTTTCCTATAAAATATGGCTATTCATTAGTTGGAGAAACGGAAGATCACAGATGGGCGCATTTGATGCATCCTCATCAAAATCAAATTATGGTTAATGAAGAGGATTGTTATTTTTTTTCGGATGAAAATATAAATCCTTTGGTTGCAACGCAGTTTTCTAATCTCGAAACGGTAATTAATGCTATTTGGGCATCTAAAGTAAAAAAAACAGATACAGTATTGGTTTGTGGTGCCGGAAGCGTAGGTGTTTTATTGGCGCAGACCATAAAAAAACACATTGGAGCAACTGTATTTGTTGCCGAAACAAATCCTATAAAAAAAGAAAAATTAAAACAATCTGGGTTTGAATTATGTGCCAATAACCTGGAATATGATATTGCATTTAATGTGTCTGCCAATCAAAAAGGCTTGCAATATTGTATCGATCATACTATTGAAGAAGGAAAAATAATAGAGTTGAGCTGGTACGGAAACAATCCGGTTTTGTTGTACTTAGGTGGAAATTTTCATTATAAAAGACTTCAGATTATTAGTTCGCAAGTATCTTCTATACCATTTGATAAAAAAGAAAAATATAATTTTTTTACTAGAAAACAATTAGTCGAAAATTTGCTTAAAACTGTTGATTATGAGTTTTTTATATCCAACGTAATTCCTTTTGATGATTTGCCTCATTATTTTGCTCAGATTAGAAAAAATAAACTCAATGACGACTTTATAACCGTAGTTAAATATTAACCAAAATTTTAAAATATGTATTTTGTAAAAATTAGAGAAAGCATGATGATTGCTCATTCCTTAAAATCTCCTTTTTTTGGCCCTGCGCAAAATGTTCATGGAGCAACATTTGTAGTAGATGTAACATTTAAAACCACCAATCTTGATGAGCATAATGTTGTCATTGATATTGGACTGGCGCATAAAATTGTTAAAGATATTTTAGCAAAACTGGATTATCAAAACTTAGATGATCTGGATGTTTTTAAAGGAAAACTTACCACAACAGAGTTTATAGCCCGATACATTTATGACGAAATAAGTTTAATGATGAAAAATGATTTTAAAGGAAAAATCAACGTTTCGATAAAAGAAAATCCAAATGCCTGGGCTGGTTTTGAAGAGGATTAATGTAACTATAATTTTCTTCAAATAAAATAATAAACAATAAAAAGATTTAGTTTTATGACTGTAGTCGCTATTTATTTATTCCTTAATTTTTTACTATTTGTTCCTTTATATTTTTTCAATAAAGAAACTTCAACTTTTTTTCCTAAAAATCAAATCTTTAGACAAAAGAATTGGCGATTAGGATTAATGGCGGTGGTTTCACGAATGAATAAAGACATTTTTAGGCTAAATTTAGAGTACACAATAGTTATACTTATTCTGTCGATATTTAAAGATTATATTAATTTTAAGTATGTAGCTGTTCCGTTTCAAGTATATTATATTTTTACCTTAACTGTATTTTATTATCATTACAGTATTTATACTATCTATAATACTTTTCCAGCTATTGTAAGTGATTTTCATCTCATAAAACAAGGTTTGAAAATTGCATGGGCGGGCTACAAAAAACAATTGTTACTAGGAATTAGTTTTTTTATTATTTTATTATTTTTTACTATTAGATTAAATGTTTTAATGCTTGAGCAAATTGAAAATACTAATATCATATTATTAAAAATACTTGCACCAATTATTATATTGATTCCATTTAGACACCTTCTTTTTCGCAATTTAAATTATATTTATTTTCAGACTAGCGATATTGATCACTATTCAGGTATGCAAATTCAATCGCTTATATTTTTAATCAGCTCGAATGTCTTTTTTAGTAAAAAAACAAAGAGCGAGATTGGTTTAATACCTAAAATTTATAATAAAAGCGAATTTATTGTATCGTCAGATCAAACTTTGAAAAAAAAGCCTAATATCTATTTTATAGCTATTGAATCTTATGGTGCCATTTTATATGAAAATGAAGTATATAAGAAGCCATATAGTGAACTTTTGGAAGCGATGCATCAAAGAATCCAAAATGATCAATGGCATTCAGCAAGTTTTTTGTCAAATTCGCCTGTAAGCGGCGGCGGTTCATGGATGGCATTTTTTTCAGTACTCAAAGGCATAGAAATAAAAACAGATTCACTTTACCGAAAATTAGTGCAGCTCAGAGATCAATATCAGGTGCAATCCATCTTTACTGTATTGAAAAAGTTGCATTACAACACTTTCTTGGTTACAGGAATTGGAGGTTTTGAAAATTTTAAAGTGCCATGGAAAGAAATTTTAGAGTTTGCAGATGTTCAAGATCTTGTTATTAACAAAGATCTTAATTATACAGGCCCTCTGTTTACCCTTGAGTCCGCACCGGATCAATACTTTCTCAATCGGTCAATTCAAATCATGAAAACTAAGAGCCAAGATAACCCATTCGCTTTTTTTGTAGAAACGCTCAATTCTCATTACGATTTTTATAGTCCGACTGTACTTCTGGATAAATGGGAGGACTGTAATACTACTTCTTTACAAGATTATGAACCTACAGATCCAAAAAGCAACAACAAAGAGAATTATTTTGAAGCCATAAAATATCAATTGAAAACTATTGAAAACTTAATTTTAAACGAACCATTAGATACTATTTTTGTCATTTTTGGAGATCATCAGCCACCGATGATAACAACGGATGATAATTCGTTTAAAACTCCTGTACATATCATTTCGAAAAACAAAGATTTTATGGCATTATGGCATCAAAAAAAGTTTTCATCTAACCTTGTTATTGATATTGAACAAACACCAAGCATTGAGCATCATGAAATAAAGAACTTATTTTTAAAATACTTTTTAAAAGTGTATTCAGTATAGCGATCTAGTATCTGATCAAGATATCAGACTATATATTTTTGCAAAGTAAAATCCAAATCGTTCTACTTTTAAAGCATAAAAGAGGTAATGTATCAGATGCGTTGGTGGTTAATTATTGCATCCAAAATTTGCAGAAAATCAGATATTTATATTAATATAGCATAAAAATTAAGACAGCCTTTGGGCTGTTTTTTTATTTTATAATACCTTAAATCGAAAAAAATGGAGTCAAACCAGACTAGGTGTTACAGATGTATTGGTGACATCAGAAAGATGATAAAGTATGGAAAGACAAGGTCTAGCAGTCAAAGATATATTTGCAGAGTATGTGGGAAAACCAGAGTGGAAAATTATAGATATCAAGCTTATAATGTAGATATAAACCATAATATTATTCAATTAACTAAAGAAGGTTTAGGGATAAGAAGCACAGCAAGAATATTAAAAATATCTGCTACGACATTATTGAAAAGAATTATATCAATTGCCAGAAGTATTACCAAACCAATTATCAGCAGAGGCAAAACTTATGAAGTTGATGAGCTGTGCACGAATATCAGACACAAGAAAAATTATATATGGCTAGTTTATGCTCTGGAAAAGAACTCTAAAAATGTGGTGAGTTTTAATGTTGGAAAACGAACTAATAAAACGCTGAATCGTGTTCTGGAAACTCTGAAATTATCAGAAGCAAAAAAGATATTTACTGACAGACTTAAAAACTACAGATACTTGATTGAAGAGAAGCAGCATTCTGTTAAACGTTTCGGAACTAATCATATTGAAAGGAAGAATCTGACTCTCAGAACTCATCTGAAAAGATTAAATCGAAGAACGATTTGTTTCAGTAAAAGTTTAGTGATTTTTACCGCTGTTTTGAAAATTTACTTTTGGATTTGAACAATAAAATGATACGTTAGTTTTAGCCAGAGAAGTGAAGTTAAACGCTTTTTTAGAAGAGAGAGTATTAAAAAGTTAATGTGTTAGTTTTAAAAACAACGTCTATATAGCAAATATTGAAGAGGAATTTGAACTTCAATTTGTATCGTATAAAAAGCTGTCCTTAACGGTTAAAGATTGATGTTAAAGAAGTGAATAAAAGCGATAAGTTCCATGATTACACAATATGTAGATTAGTTTTAACCCTAATTCATTATTTTTGTTTTTTAACAAAACCTGCTGATACGATTTATTTGCATGAATTTACAAAATGGATAAGCGATTACAACTAAAAGTTATAATTAAACAATGCGAACAAAAGTTTGGTCGTGGCAATTCTGAAGATTGGAAACACAATGACTATCTTGATTTCAGCCAATCCATTTTTGAAGAAACCAAAATTAGCATCAGCCATAATACGTTAAAACGTATTTTTGGAAAATTAGCAACAGATAAATACTATCTGCCACAGCAAGCTACTTTCGAGGCGTTGATAAACTATTCTGGTTTTAATGAAAATGAATTTCAGATAGAGACCCCAAATAACGAGAATTTTCTTGTTGAAGCGGAAACGGACAATAAAATCCGCTACATTATATTTGTGTTGCTTATTACTGCATTATTGACTGGTATTCTTGCTTATAGGTATTTTAATCGCTCTGATTTTAATGTACACGAGATTAATTTAAAGCTGTCTTCCTCAGAAGGAATTCTGCCTAAAACTTGTTTTTTTGCTGTTGATAACAATCATGCATCGGATAGTTTGTTTATTGATTTTGGCGATAAAACTTCACCAGTTTATTTAAATCCAAACAAAAAAACGATTGCACATACCTATTTTATTCCAGGAGTCTTTGATGTTAATCTTACCAATAAAATAAAGGAAAATAGAAATAGAAAAGCAAGAGTGTATGTAACCACCACCAATAAAAAATGGTATGCTTTAGGATTTCAAAGACAACGCCTTATTCCGAAAAGTTTTTGTGCATTTTTAGCTCATAAAAACCAAGATAGTTTATTTGCTATTTCAAACAGGGAATTGCAAAAATACAGCATAGATACTCTGCAACCATTTTTCACCCGTTTGTGCAACTATACGCCGCTCAAACATAATGCTGATAATTTTATTTTTGAAACAACATTCAAAAAAGATTTTCAAAATCAAGATGTTACTTGCAGTAGTTTGGTTTTTAAAGTTTCGGGTGCTGCTAACGATATACGTTTTCATTTTGTAAATTCAGGTTGCAGCAGCATAGTTGCAAATATAATTAGTGAAAAAACAGTAAATGGAACTGATAATAATTTGTCTCCTTTTGTTGTTGATTTTAAAAAAGAGAATACGATTAAATTAATCAACAATAACAAAAAACTTATTTTGCTCGTCAATGGTAAACCAATATATACTGGAGATTATAAAGAATCATTGGGTGATTTAAGAGGTGTTTTTGTAGAGTTTGAACGCAATGGTTTTATTAAAAATTGTCTTTTAAGCTCGTTGGATGGCAGTATTTATTATAAGTTTTAAAATTGTAACTCATTATTACTTAAGGAGTAAATCATGTACAAAATTATGGACGCACTTTGATTAAAGTCAAACTTGGACAATAAATTCAAGGCTTTTTATTTTTGATTAATTCAAAAGAAGAAATCAAATTTTTGCTGTTATGAATTTTAATCAATTAATCATTATTTTAGGAAAACAAAACTTTAAGTCGATTGCTGTTTCTTGTTTCGCAACTTTTCTTTATACAAGTATCGGTTGTACTGAAATATTGGCACAGCCTCAAAAAAATCAATTAAGTACAACCGTTAATGCAACGCCGACAGCTTTCCCATTAATCCAAAACAGAAGGGTTCCCTCAATCCTCACCGATAAAGCCGATTCTGAAGTAGTAACCATTGTAGCAAATGCTCTTGCCTCCGATTTGCAATTGGTTAGTGGAACAAAACCGGCTATCCTCAATGGCTTGAACAATAATGAAGACTACTTGATTATTGCTGGAACAATTGGTCATTCCAAATATATAGACCAACTGATTAAATCCAAAAAAATAAATGTCGACGCTATTCAAAATAAATGGGAAACCTATAGCATATCAACAGTTAGTGCTCCAATAAAAGGTGTAAAACAAGCTCTCGTAATTGCCGGAAGCGATCGCAGGGGAACAGCTTACGGTTTATTTGAAATATCAAAATTGGCTGAAGTTTCTCCTTGGGTCTGGTGGGCTGATGTGAAACCAAAACCTCAAAAAGAACTTTATGTTTTGGCTGGAAATGTAGTATCAAAAGAGCCTTCAGTAAAATACCGTGGCATTTTTATCAATGATGAGGATTGGGGGCTGCATCCCTGGGCAGCCAAAAATATGGATACGGATATCAAAGATATCGGCCCAAAAACGTATGCCAAAGTCTTCGAATTATTGCTTCGGCTGAAAGCCAATTTAATCTGGCCAGCCATGCATGATAGCACCAAAGCTTTTTGGTACTATCCTCAAAATCCTGTGGTGGTTGATAAATATGCCATTGTAATTGGTTCCACGCATTGCGATATGATGCTGCGAAGCAACACCTTCGAATGGCAAGTAGGCTACGAACAGGAATACGGACGCAAACCGGGAATTTACCGTTACGATACCAATAAAGACGAAGTATACAAATACTGGGAAGATCGCGTAAATGCGGCCAAAAATTATGAAGCGATGTACACCGTTGGAATGCGCGGAATTCGTGATGGCGGTATTACTGGTCCGGAGACCAAAGAAGGAAAAATTGCTTTGGTAGAAAATATCATAGATGACCAAAGAAGTATTTTCAAGAAGTATTTTGGCGCTTTATCAAATGCGCTTCAAATATTCTGTCCTTATAAAGAGGTTTTGGATTTATATACAGGAGGCTTAAAAGTCCCTGATGATGTTACTTTGGTCTGGACAGACGACAACTTTGGATATTTACGCCAGTTATCAAACACTGCAGAGCAAAAAAGAAGTGGTTCTAGCGGAATTTACTATCACTTGTCCTATTTAGGTGGTCCGCACGATTATACTTGGCTTTCGTCCAATTCGCCTTCGTTAATTGCTTACGAAATGACTAAAGCGTATCAATTTGGAGCCGATAAATTTTGGGTAGTCAATGTTGGGGATATCAAACCAGCCGAACTGGAAACGCAATTTTTCTTGGATATGGCTTGGGATACTAAAAAATGGACTCCCGAAAATGCATCTGAATACGTTTATGATTGGGCAAAATCAACTTTTGGCGAAGAATTTGCAACTGAAATAGCTCTTATTAAAAATCAATACTATCAATTGGCACAAAGCGGAAAACCGGAACATATGGGTTTGTTGAAATTTGATGCAGCAACCCAAAAACAGCGACTGGCAGCTTACACTGATTTGGTAGAAAAAGTAGATCAATTGAAAACCCGTATGCCGCATTCACTCAGAGATTCTTACTTTCAGTTAATAGAGTATCCTTCAAAAGGAGCGGCTTTGATGAACCAAAAAATCTTTTATGCGCAAATGAGTCTTGAAGCAACAGAAACCGATAAAAAATTAGCCTTGGATTATTCGCAAAAAGCAAAAAATGCTTTGGAACAAATTATAGCATTAACCCATCATTATAACAAAGAAATAGAAAATGGAAAGTGGGACGGCATTATAACCCATGCTCCAAGGAATCTGGAAACCTTTGCCATGCCCAATATTGCAAACCCTGAAATTTTAAGTGATTCGCTTCGTTATCCCGCTCCTTTCGACCGCAGATACTTGGAAAAAGTAATTACTTCTATAGACGGGGCGAGTTCGTCCAATATTGTTTCGTTGAATGCTTCAGATTGCAAAACAAAGAAGGAAATCCCTTCGGAAAAAATTATTATTGTTAAGGGTTTAGGAGTTGGAGGCAAGAGCATTTCCCGCTATCCTTTTACTGGAAAATCTTTTAAAAATGATGAGTATCTTCATGCGCCTTATGTAGAATATGAGGTGAATTTGAAAGCAGGAGAATACAAATTATCGCTTAAAAGTCTTCCGACAGATGCCATAAACAACGAACGAAATCTGAGTATGGCAGTGGTTGTAAATCGAGGAGCTCCTCTATTTATTGATGCCGATAATTCTAAAAAAAACAAAAACTGGACAATGAGCGTAGTTAGAGGCTATTTTGAGAAAGTGCTCCCTTTTAAAGTTGAAAAAACAGGCGAAACCAAGATTCGGATTTATCTGCAAGATACTGGTTTGGCTTTGAGCAGAATTGACATTGTAAAGTAATTAGTGATTTAGAATTTAATGGAAATAATATGAAACTTAGAAATGGTTACAGGATGAAACTAAAAAATGATTTAATGAAAATTGCTTTTATAACTTGCTGTTTTTCCGTTTTTATGACTTTTGGCCAAAAATTAGAAACGAAATTCTGGTTATCTTCAGAGGAAGCGTTAAAAGAAATGGCGCAAATAAAAAAATCCATTATTTCGCCTACATTCAGAAATAAAGAATATCTCGTTACGAATTTTGGTGCCAAAGGAGACGGAACAACCAAGAACACCGAAAGTTTCAAAAAAGCTATTGAAGCCTGCAACGCTGATGGTGGCGGTAAAGTTGTCGTTCCTGCAGGAAACTTCCTCACGGGACCAATTTATCTGAAAAGCAATGTCAACCTGTATGTTAGCGAAGGCGCAACCATTACTTTTTCACGTGATACCAAAGATTATCCGTTGGTACTTACTCGTTGGGAAGGAATGGACTGTATGAACTATTCACCTCAGATTTATGCTTACAATGAGAAAAATATAGCAGTAACGGGTAAAGGAACTTTAAACGGAAATGCAAATGATACGCATTGGTGGCCATGGAAAGGAAGCAAAAACCACGGTTGGAAAGAAGGGGAGGGAAATCAGTTTAAAGCCAGAGAAAGCCTTCATGTAATGATGAAAGGAAAGGTAGATCCCCGCAAGAGAATTTTTGGCGAAGGCTACTATTTAAGACCTTATATGATTCAGCCTTACAACTGCCAGAATCTTTTTATTTCGGGAGTGAAAATGATCGATTCCCCAATGTGGTTTATCAGTCCGGTGATGTGCGAAAATGTTATTGTAGAGGAAGTTCATATAGAGGCGCACGGGCCAAACACGGATGGCTGTGATCCCGAAGCCTGCAAAAATGTATGGATCAAAGACTGTTATTTTGATACCGGAGATGACTGTATTGCTATAAAATCAGGGCGCGATGAGGATGGAAGGGACAATAAAAGGCCTGCCGAAAATCATATCATCGAAGGTTGTACCATGAAAGATGGTCATGGTGGAATTGTAATCGGAAGTGAAATTGCCGGCGGCGCCAGAAACATCTATGCTGTCAATTGCAAAATGGATAGCAAAAATCTTGACCGTGTCCTACGCGTTAAAACCTCATCTTCTCGGGGTGGGACAATTGAAAATATTTTCCTCAAAGACATATCCGTGGGAAGTTTTGGTGAATCGGCTATTCATTTTAATATGTTTTATGAAAATCCTGGGGATTTTATGCCGACTATCCGCAACATCTGGGTAGAAAATCTCAATGTCGAAAAAGGAGGTGAATATGCTATCTGGGTCAAAGCTTACAAAGAGTCTCCTATTGAAAACCTCAAGATAGTGAACTGTAAACTGGATGGCATTAAAACTCCGTTAAAAATTGATAATGTGAAAAACATGCAATTGGAGAACGTAGTTATCAACGGAGAACCTATCAAATACGGCAATAATCAGGGAAAATGATTAGCTCTTTAACTCTAGGTGTTTAAAAAACGCAACTAACTATTTATCTGAAACCAATGAACCGTTTTTTTATTTTTAAAAAATTTAGTGTCACACTATTATTGCTGGCTTTTTTAACTTCATTTGGACAATCCCATGTCCAAAAGGAAATTCGTTACCTGTCAGGTACCGATGTCATGCATACCAAAACCTGGGATTTCTATTGTACAGGCGGCCGTAACAGCGAAAAGTGGATGACTATTCAAGTACCGTCTAATTGGGAACAGCAAGGTTTTGGCAACTATAATTTTGGACGTGATAATGTGAATTATGGGAAAAATTTTCAGTTTGCCGATGAAAAGGGGTTGTACAAATTAAAATTTGAAGTGCCTGCCAATTGGAATCAAAAAGAGGTGTATATCGTTTTTGAAGGTTCAATGACAGATACCGATGTCAAGATTAATGGGGCTGTTCATCAAGGCGCTTTTTATCGTTTTAAATATAATATTAGTGACAAAATACAAATTGGAGGTTCTAATTTATTAGAAGTGACGGTCAGTAAAATGTCAGCAGACAATTCGATCAATGGAGCAGAACGCTTGGCAGATTATTGGATTTTTGGAGGTATTTACAGACCGGTTTATTTGGAAGGCGTTCCTAAAGAGCATATTTCATGGACTGCTGTTGATGCAAAAGCAGATGGGAATTTTAATATGAATGTGCATTTGAATAAAGCTGTTTCTGGTGCCGAAATAGTGACCGAAATAATTGATGCTAAAGGTAAAACAGTCGAAACGACTGTTACAAAAACAGGCAATGATTCTGTTGTTGCCGTCAAAACAAGAGTACAAAAGCCACTGTTGTGGAATGCAGAAACTCCAAATTTGTATCAGCTAAAAGTTCATCTCAAAAAAGGAAATGAAACGATTTATACTACCAATGATAAATTTGGTTTTAGAACAATTGAAGTAAGAAAATTGGATGGAATTTATATCAACGGCGTAAAAGTAAAAATGAAAGGTATTAACCGCCATGTGATGTGGCCTGAGTATGGTCGAGCCACTTATCCTGAAGCCGATTTACTGGATGTAAAATTGATAAAGGGAATGAATATGAATGCGGTTCGTTGTTCTCATTATCCGCCGGATAAAAATTTCTTGCGCGTCTGCGATTCTCTTGGGCTTTATGTGATAAATGAATTGGCAGGCTGGCAAAAAGCTTACAGTACCAAAGCCGGAACGCCATTGGTAAAAGAAATGGTAGTCAGGGATGCCAATCATCCTTCGATAATTTTTTGGAGCAACGGTAACGAAGGGGGACATAATTTCGACTTTGATGATGATTTTGCAAAATACGATTTGTCTAATAGAACTGTAATTCATGCGCATCATAAACCAGGAAATGCCATAAACGGTATAGATTGCAATCATTATGAAGGTTATGAAAGCACTAAACAATTAGTGAGCGAAAACAGTGGAAATATTCATATGCCAACTGAATTTTTACACGCTATGCATGATGGCGGTGGTTCGGCCGCTTTGGCAGATTATTGGGAGCTGCAGTGGAAAGGAAAGCATGGCGGAGGCGGATTTATATGGAGTTTTGCAGACGAAGGCATTATGCGTACCGATTTCAACAATATGATTGATGTAAATGCCAATAATGCCGCTGATGGAGTTGTAGGCCCGCATCGTCAAAAGGAAGCCAGTTATAATGCTATCAAAGAAATATATTCTCCTGTTAGAATCACATTAAAAGAAATTTCGGAGAATTTTAAGGGAGAAATTCCTGTAGAAAATCGTTATCATTTTACAAATCTGAAAGATTGCACTTTCCGTTATGAGCTGCTAAATTTTCGGAGCCCCGATGATATGCAACCGGGATATAAAGTAAGTCAAAACGGCACTATTAAATCACCTGATATTGAACCAACTGCCAAAGGCAATTTGCAAATAAGTTTGCCAAAAAACTGGAAGAATAATGATGCATTGGCAGTTGTAGCTTATGATCCAGATAACAATGAAATTTACCGTTGGGTCTGGAAAATAAAGTCGAATAAAGCTTTAGTAGTATCCCTATTAACTAAATCTGAATCTAAAAAAGATAATGTTTCAGCTAAAGAAGAAAATAATATACTTACTGTGAAGGCTGGAGAAGTTGCTGTGAGTTTTGATACCAAAACAGGAATGATTTCTAAATTGGCCAATGATAAAAGCCCAGCTTTGCCTTTCGAAAATGGTCCTGTTTTGGTGAGCGGAAATGCAGCGGTGACATCAGTTAAGCATTTCAAAGAACAAGATTGTTATATTGTAGAATTTAATTACAGCGGTGAGCTTTCTTATGTGCGCTGGAAAATGCATGCTTCGGGATGGCTGGAAATGAATTATGAATATACGCTTAATGGCAGTTATCCTTTTGCAGGAATCAGTTTTGATTATCCGCAAGGATTGGTAAACAGCGTAAAATGGTTGGGGCAGGGGCCTGGTCGCGTATGGAAAAACCGCATGCAGGGTGTTACCACAAATGTGTATCAAAACATGAACAATAATACCGATACAGGCAGTATACCTTGGATCTACCCTGAGTTCAAAGGCTATTATTCAGATATTGTATGGATGGAATTTAGCACACAAATGGGAAGATTTACAATTGCTTCTCCAGATAAGGATTTGTATGTAAGATTATTTGATTTTTATGGAATCAATGGTGATGAAAAAACACCGTTTTTGCCAAAAGGAGACATTTCTTTTCTGGATGCGATTCCTCCTATAGGCTCTAAAAATAGCGTCAGCAATAACGCAGTTAAAGCTTTGGGGCCATCAAGTGAATTAAACAATATCAATGAAGCCAAAGAGCGTACTATTTTTTTCTTTTTTGGGACGTCAAGGACACACGCAGTTTTATCCAAAAAACAAAGGCAATGACAAGCAGATCAGCACAAGAATTCATTACTATAATCCGTCTAAACAAAGCCTCCGAAATGCTTCACGGGGAAAGGCTTGCCGTCGGAGAAATTGCCTTTATGGTCGGCTATGCAGATTCTATAAGTTTTGGGCGCGATTTTCAAAAGCAGTTCGGACTGACAACGAAAAAATACAGTAGTCAGGGCAGAAGTGCGTCTTTGTAAATTTAAATTTATAGGCCAAATAACTATTCGAAACAGATGAGATTTAGAAAAAAGCTTGCACTGATGCCGGTCCTGTTATTTCACTTCTTAAATGCAACAGCTCAAAAAGCGGACAGAGGAGAGAACTAAAAATTTCCCAAACAAGCAAGAAAAGGTAACCTTCATGTCCAGCAGATCAAAGGTCTGGGTTTTTGTGATGGCGGGCCAGTACAATATGGAAGGACGAGGTTTCGTTGAACCGCAGGATACTGTTCCTAGTAGTAGGATATTGACACTGAACATTAAAAACGAGCTTGTATATGCAAAAGAACCCATCTATTTCAGTACTCCGTCTTATAGTGGACTGGACTGTGGAATGTCTTTTGCAAATGAATTATTGGCAAATATCCCTAAAGATATACATATATTATTGCTCCCCACAGCAGTAGGGGACAGCTCGAGATTAATTACTATGCAATTTTTGCATGCGCATCTTAAAGTGATATTTTAGAATTGATATAAATCAAGTGGTTCAAATTCTGTCAAGGCTGCTAGAAACTAAAAAAGCCTGAAAATTTATATTCTCAGGCTTTTTTTATGATTCGGAAATTTTTTGCCATATCTAGTTTTAAAAACAACGTTCCCGCACTAAACGCGTTTTGGGGCTAAATCAAGCCCTGTTTTCGGATTTGCTATATCTTCCAAATGCAAGCCCGTTTTCAAATTAAGCATAAAACCCAAATTGCTTCTAGCGTGCGTTGGTAGCCAGTTTTTTTATTCATTTATTTTATAGACTTCGTTTTTGTCCAGTGTTGTGCCCCAAACAGAGAATGCCATCATATCTTCGTTATCGCCCAATATTCTTCCTCGCATTTCAAAATTATCAAAAGATAACGTTAGCGTTTCTTTTTCGGTTTCTCGGTAATGCCCTGTCAATACTGTATCTGAAACATTTCCATCATATCTTTTAGCGCTAATAACTTTCGAGTGTAATTCTACCTTGTTGTCAAGTTCTCTAAATATTAGACTTTTTTGTATCAAATATCCGTCAAAGTTTCCACCTCCAACCCAATCAATATAAGGCGCTGTTATCCCTTCAAAATATTCCGAATCGTATTTTATCCCAACCATACTTTTAAATCCTTTGATTATTCGGAAATTAGAACAACTTCTCCGTCTTCATACTTATGAGGATAATCGTACGGTACTGTATATGAAATTGTGTACTTTATAAGTAAATCATTCCCCAGCATAAACAAATCGCCGTCACCTTCAATCGTATCGTCTTCACTCTTTTCAGGAATATTTAATTTTTCAATTAAGGATTCTTCTAAAAAAGAATAAACCAAGTTTTCATCCATAGGTTTTGAGTTTTTGTAAAAACAAATTTCTCGGTTGCTTCCAATCCAATTAGGCCCAATATCACTACTGACTTTCCATTTAACTGAAAGAGTGTTTGAAATAACCTCATTCTTTAGTTCATCTTTAATATTCATTGTGTTGTTTGTTAAAATTGGCTACAACTAGTATGTAGTACTTGCAACATCAGAGTTTATCTACTATCAAATATATAATAATAAGCTTATAAATCATTAAAGACCTTTTGATTTGTTAAATGCTTTTGATATTGACATGCTATAAATTTCGGTAGATTTGCTTCTACTATGCCCTAATGTTTTCTGTAAGCGGTAAAACAACTTTAACCTCGATCGAACAATAACTAGTAAGTTTAGAATTACAACGCATAACGTAAAAAAAATGAAAAGTAAAAATAAAAACTAGAGCTTTAGGCAAATCTAAAACCCTGTTTTAGCGGGAACAGGACTCGAACCTGTCTAAGCAAAACAGTTATCTATAAGAATTTAGCGTTAAATTTAAAACCAGAATTAGAAAAATCAATGGCTTTATCTCAATTGAAAGATTTCAAAGCATATACAATCCCGAAAAAATCCTGTCTTTATCGTTCTGGAAAAATGAAGAAGCAATTCAAGAACGGCGGAATCTTGAAATTCACAGAAAAGCACAATCAAAAGGCAGAGAATTTATTTTTAAAGACTATCATATAGGAATTGCACATGTTATTCGAGATTATGGAATGTTCAATAGATATGAAGTTCCAAATGACAGTAAGGAAATTAGCACATAATATTAGGTCTTGTTTTTGGCGCGTCTAAAAAATATACGCAATTATGAACTTATATAACAAATTTTTAAGATTCAAAATTTTTTAAATGGCATTTTGTATTTTAGAAAATAGTCAAAATTAACAGTAAGTGCTTAATTTCTGGCTGTGATATTCAATAAAAAAACTAACAAAGAGGCTGTCTGCTCTTTTGAGAAAGCCTCTTTGTTGTTTGATGACTATATTAATCCTCTTCAGCAATAATTAATGTTGAAGGCATATTTGACAGCCATAGACTTTTTGTGTCTACAATGTGTTTCCATCCTTCAAGGGTAATCAACATCAGGTTTTGCTGAGCGAGAAAATCTTCTCCAACAGTTCTTTCCGGCCTTAGTGAAAGCTGATTTGGCGCGGCCATTTCCATACGCCTGATTTTTTCTTTAGTATCCAAATCAGACATTATTTTTCCTTCTGCGTCAAGGAGAATAATTCGTGCATCGATATTCTGAATAAACTTTTGAACATAATTTTGCATAATCTCCCAGTCTTTGACATTAAAAAGCGGAATAAAAATGGTAGAAATATCAGAAAGATTTTTGTCAATCAAGATGCCGACTGGTATTTGCGCTTTGGAAATTATCTGCCTTGTTCCTTCATCAAACGGGGCAGATTCCATTATATTCTCTTTACCGGTAACAGTATTGATAAGTTTTTCTGGATTGATTAGCCGGGTTGTAAAACCAAGTACCTTTCCAAGTAAACTTCCCTCGTAGATAGACTGCCCGATACCGATCAGCAATAGATCATGCTTGCTTTTATTGGCTGTATTTACAATTTCGTTGTCAATATCAGCAGATGCCTTAAACATCGTTGTAATGTTTCTCTTGAGTTCTACTGATTCCTGGATAATGGCTTTGAATTTTTCAGATTCATAAGTATCTGTATCGTAATGATGCATTTCCTCGGTTGGCAGGAAGTGCATTGCTGTGATTTCAGAGCTTTCCGGTCTTTTGTTAGTTAAGCCATCAGCTACTTTTAATAAGGCCTTTCCGGATTCGGGTCTGTCAAATGATAATAATATTTTGTATTTATTTTTAAGTATACTATCATGCTCATTTTCTTCTTTCCCCGATTTAAAAATCCAATTGATTAAATCCAGTGCAGGCCCAGTCATAAAGGTTGTCGCCAAAGCCATAATCACCATCATTGAGAATAATTCTGGGGTAAGAACTCCTAAGTCATAACCGATATTCAGGGCTACTAATTCTGTCAAGCCCCGTGTATTCATCAAAGCACCTATCGAGAGACTGTCTTTCCAATTTTGTCCGACAAATTTAGCTGCCAGGGTACTGCTGACAAGTTTTCCAATTACGGCAACTACAAAAATTAATCCTGCAATTTTCCATAAATGGGGTTCATTCAGCAAACCAATCTGGGTTCTTAATCCTGTAAAAACAAAAAATAGAGGAAGCAAAAGCACTAAAGCGACATCTTCTACCTTTTCTATAAAAAGATTTCTGAATCGAATGTTTTCAGGCATGATGGCACCAGCAATGAAAGCGCCAAACAAAGCGTGAATTCCAATGATTTCTGTAAGATAGGAAGATACAACAAGAGTCAGGAAAAATATGGCTACGATGGGTTTGCTCAATTTGTCGCTTGTAGCGTATAAATCTCCAATTCTTTTAAGGAAAGGGCGCACGACTTTTATCATTAAAAAAACATACCCCAAGGCCAAAAGTACAGTGTAGATTGCACTGCCAAAAGAACCTGCTTTTACAATAGCGATCACGACAGCCAGAATACACCAAGCCGTAATATCATCCGCCGCTGCGCAGGTAATGACAATAGTTCCCAGTTTGGTTTTGTGAATGCCACGCTCCTGCACAATTCTGGCAAGCACCGGAAAAGCGGTAATACTCATTGCAATTCCGGTAAACAGACCAAAAGAGGAAAACTGCACATCAGCAGGGGCAAATTCATCATATATAAAATAAGCAAGCCCCATTCCCATCACAAAAGGAATAATAATGCTGGCATGGCTTATGACAACTGCGTCATGGGCTTTGTTTCGCAGAATTTTCATGTCTATTTCCATTCCTACTATATACATAAAAAGAATCAAGCCTATCTGGCTTAAAAACTGCAGATTTCCCAGTGATTCGGAAGGGAAGAGTACGGCAGAAAACTCCGGAAGGTACATTCCAACCAGCGAAGGGCCCATTACAATTCCGGCTATCATTTCACCGATTACGGCGGGTTGCTTTATTTTAATGCAGATCCAGCCAAAAATTCGGGCAACAAAAATGATGGTGACAATTTGGGCCAGCAAAAGTGCCAGCGGATGGTGGAGGTTTTTGACAAGGGAATCAAGAAATTCGCTCCATTGGCTTTTATCAGATGTTGGAATTTTAAGGTTTCTGCCCATTTCCAGTTTTACTCCCAATAAAATAATCCAGTACATCAAAATGGAGAATCCACCAATAATACCAATGTAAAAAATACCGTTTCTAAATTTTTTCATCTTTTTTAATTTAATACGCTCGCTTTTGATCTTTTTTATGGAATAAAATATCGCAATAAAGAGTAAGACAGCGTGTTTGTTTTTTAAAATCAATGCAATTTTAGAGTAATTTGAGCCTTTGCCCAAAGAAGGGCTTCAATTATGTAATAAGACAGAAAAACTTTGTAATAAGTCTTTAAACGGGGCTGTGGTTTTTTAGTTTTTCACTAATAATTTATGATTAGCCAAGAACCTTTGCCGTCCTTCAATTAAATTTTTGGATGATGCAGTACACCAACAATGCTAATTTCATTAAGGCTTGGATCTGATTTTGGGCAAGAAAATGGGCCGGTTTTTCCAATAATATAGCGGTAAACTATTTTATCTCTGTCCAATGTTTCTTATTCGGGGCTTACAGCGGAAATGAAAAAATATTGGCAGCATCTTCAGCAATTCGGATAATAAATTGCTTAAGTCTGTCACATAAAAAGAAACTTAATGATTGTAAAAATGCTTTAAACAGACATTCAAAAAATAATGATTTTAATCAGGGACTATCTTCATAGCATTACACCAATATCTGATCAGGATTGGGAGGTATTCTCAAATAAATTCGAAAACACATGCATTTAAAAAAAACACCCTGATAACCAGATCGGGGGCAGCAGAAGATTATCTTTCTTTTATAGAAACAGGAATTGTTCGTTTCTGGATAGAGGCAGCAGACAAGGAAATAACATTTGACTTTGCTTTTGAGAAAAGCTTTTTCAGTGCTCATCTCTCATTTTTTATCCGGGAGTCAACAGATTGGAATATTCAATCAGTGGCCCCCACAGTTTTATGGAGAATTTCTTGCACAGATTTACAGCTTATTTACCAACAGGCTCAAGTTGGGGATAAATTGGGAAGGCTTGCTGCTAGGATTTATTTATTTCGGTTGCCAGAAGAAAAATTTCTCTTTTAAAAAAATACTCCAGAAGAACTTTATTTGATGCTGTTTAAGGAACATCCGAACCTTATAAAGCATATTCCTTTAAAGTATTAGGCATCTTACATAAGTATTACTCCTCAAGCCTTAAGCCATATACGCAAGAGAATTTTTTAACCCAAGTTCATTTTTTTGTCATTTATTGATTAATACATTTGCGAAGTATTAATTAACAATCAAAAAAAATGAACGAAAATTTTACAGAACGGATCCACAAGGAAGCGTTCAGTATTTTTGCAATTGTATTTGCCGTGGTGATTTGAAAGGCTCTTTAAGCTGCTTTGATTCAGAGGCATTATACATCGAAAGAGACGGCCAGGAGATTAGAGGACTGGATAATATTGAAAAAGCTATGGAAAGCCTTTGACTATGGAAACCAGAAATTACAGGCATCAAAAGAAAGGTGACCGTTGCAGGCAATCTTGCTATATGGAGAGATAAATATAGTGTAAAGGCTAAGGTGCCTAATGGAGATCCAATGCAGATGGAAGGAGTTGCTGCCTGTATAATGAAACGAAATAATGATGGTATACGGCTCTGGCTGATTGACAATCCTTTTGCAGCAAATGATATAACCGATTAACCAAACGAGATGGGAGCAAATGACCATCTGAGGCGCAATCTGTTTAGGAGTTTGAAACACAGGATGAAATAGATGAAATTGTAAGTTTTTATGGAAACGAAAAGTAATCAAGGCATTGATTACGAAATCTGTTTTCTTCCAAATTATGCCTTTACCGTTCTTTAGAATTCTTTTCCAAAATCAAAAAGAAAGTTATTTACTGCTTGTACAGCCTCAGGGATAGGCCCTGCAATATCGAGTCCTAGATTTAATAAAGTAAGCCCTCAGACTATAATGATAATCACTTCACTATAATTTTGAGGGCATGTCCATAAACATAATCTTCCAATTTTATGTTTACTATCCGCACTATCGCGTATGTTTTTAAACGATTATCTAAATAATATGTTGCAAGCTTAAAGAAATCTCTGCGTAATATCAGGATATTTGCTTAGATTCTAATTATAAAATTTTTGCATAGTGTTATATTTTTACAAGTGATTTCTTTTTCTCCAAATAAAAAAGAATGAACTAAATTTTTTTATAATCACTTCCAGCTTGTTATCTTAATTATAGTTTTACATCAACCTCTATATAATGATACAGACCAATATTATAAGTAGTGTTTTTGTAGATTACACCTATATAGTACTTACCGGATTCCCATATCTTATGACCGTCAATTGAATTGGAAATAGGAGAATTATTATCGGTAGACGAACCAATAGGCAGTCTTGAAATATTAGGAAAATTTGGCCTTTCAAAATTAACATTACTCCATTTATCCGTCTGCTCCATGTTTTTATGTTCAAAAGCATCTACAACAATCGCTTTAGAAAAATCAATAGCGTTTATGGATTCAGGGCGATGACTGTGTTTTTTGTTGATCAATACTATGTAGATTTTACCATCGCCTTTTAATCCGCTGATAGTCGCTGCAGCGCTCAGGGTCTCATTGTTATCAATCTTAACTTCGTAATCCCCATATTGCAATGTTGCGGGATCACGATAACCGCCGCGGCTGAGTATATACAAAACTCTGGATTTATCAGTGCGGGCTGAAACAGAAAACTCATCAAGTTTAGGGTCAACAGGTAGATTATCAGGTTTATAAATAGAAATGCTATGCTTTTGCTCTAGTATAGAGCCGTTCTGGTCATTGACGATAATAACAAAATCGTATGTCCCTTCGACAGCATCTTCTGGTATAGTAAAATGTTTATGTACATTAGTGTTTTTTGCACCTTTGTATTGCTCCCAAATAATTTCATGTTTCCATTCTTTAGAATATTTTTCACCGTTTCGGGGTAAAATTTTAACCTCTATTTTATCAATTTTATAACCTGCCAGAACATCTGCATTGAAATGAAAGTCTCTTCCAGCTATGCCCATTTCATTATTGTTTAAACCTATCTCAATATTGGTCAAAGCAGCTTTTGGTAATTCTGTTTGAGATTGATTGTCATCATTGTTACAAGCTGTAAAAAATAAGGCACTTAAAAAAAATGCTGTTATGATTTTTGCTGGTTTCATTCTGTTTCTAGTATTCATTATATTTATAAATTTGAGTTAATTAGATAAGAAAGCGATTTCTAAAATATCTGCATAAGCAGAGCAACCTCTCAATGAGATATTTACGTTTGAAGAAATGTTATAGAATTAATTGAGAGTTTTTTTTGAAAGCTTTTAAAGACTAATAAGATTACTGTGCTTATGATATTATTCAATTGATTGAGAAACAACTTTGATTTTTCCCAATAGAAAATAGTGTTGAAATATTAAATTAATTATAAACCAAGCACATCTGTAATGAATTTGTGAAGATTGAGTAAAAGACTTTACCTCACTAATTTTATTACAAGTGGTTTCAGAATAACTGCATAAAAAAACTTTCCAGAAATGTTTTTTCTAAATTCTAAAGAATTTATGACAGTAATTCGGTAGATACCTAAGTAAGATTCGGAATGGTTAATTTAATGTATCAATAGGTATTTCTATGTCAAAAAATATTTGCTGTTTTCAATACGGAGGTGCACGAAGTGCAAAAAGAGAACCTTTAAAGAAATTGGAATAAGTTTTGTAATAATTTATGAAAAAAGAAGTGGTAGTGCTTTTTTTATAAAAAGTAAGAATATCAAAATTGATTGTTGCAGGGTGACTGAACTTAAAATGACAGATCTTACAGAATTCATTGGAATGGTCATGTAATTTGAATTCGCTTTTATGAGAGTTGCAATTTAGAACACTTTTATGTGATAAAGTAATACTGTGAAGGTGTCCATAGGAATGTATAGCCGGAAATAGTATTGCGAACAATACTATGAGAGGCATAAAAAGCTTTAAATTTTTTAATATCTTTTTCATTCAAATGGATCTGCACTTAACCATACAGCTTTAATGCAAATATAGAAACTCTATTTGTTAATGCAACAATGTTTAATTAATGATTTTCTAATTTTTGATCTCATTGATTTTTTTTAGGAGATCTTCCCTTTATTCGTTTCAATCTTTTTTGCAGAACCCCGACATAAAAGGATTTCAATGCTATAGAGGCTAAAAAGTGTAATCCATTTTTTTATTATATAATTAAAATAGAGTAAGAAAGAGAAATGACCATTTTGTAAAAATATTTTATAGTTAGTTAGTGTTTTTTCTTTTTGTTAAGTTTCGAACCTAAACTTTTTTAGGGGCTTATTTTGCTGAGTTTATAGTTTTCAAAAAGACTATGTGCCACGATTCAGCCACAAAACTTAGATTGGTAAAATATCTTTAAAAAGGCCTTAACTTTTTTGTGGCAAAAAAGGTATCCAGTCCACAGTTTGTTCTATCTAAATTTGCATCTTTAGTTATTTGCCTAAAGTTCGACTTAAAAGAAACGTTGTTTTACGGTTTTCCATAATTTGCGATTTTAAATTTAACATTCCGGAGTTCTTTTTGGAAGGTTGAATAAAAAAGCAACCCATTTTTGAAAATGGGTTGCTTAGTGGTTGATATTTAATTTGTTAGCTGTTTGTTATTCTTTAGTATCGTCATGATCTGTACTTACTACAGTATCATGCCAATTTGTGATGTCGTCTTCAAATTTTTTGATTTTCTCTCTAAACCTTTGAAGTGTATCGGTTCCAAGGGGAAGGTGAACAGGAGGGTTTTCAGAAGCTGCTAATTTTATAAAAGCGGCTGCAAGTTTTTCAGGATCTCCTGGTTGCTTTTTATTAGCTGTAGTTGCAAATTTTCTCATTTCACCAACAGTTTCACTATAATCTTCAATCACATTTTCTGTTCTTGTTAATGAAGATTGATCCAGAAAGTCTGTTCTGAAGAATCCAGGTGCAACAACAGTTGCATGAATTCCTAAAGGAGCAAGTTCCATTGCAAGTCCTTCCGTAATTCCTTCTATTGCAAATTTAGAAGCACCATAAACACCCCACCCAAAGTACGCGCTCAAACCACCAATTGAGGAAATGTTAATCAAATGACCAGAACGTTTCTCGCGCATGTAAGGAAGAATTGCTCTTGTCACATTAAGAACCCCAAATACGTTAACATTAAAATTATCAAATACTTCTTTTGATGTGGCCTCTTCTACAGCTGAAAGCAATCCATAACCAGCATTGTTTACTAATACATCAATTTGTCCAAATTTAGAAATTCCTGACGCTGCTGCTTTTATAGCTTGTATTTCATCGGTGGTGTCAAGCACAACAACATGAAGGTTTGGGTTGTTGCCTAATCTATCAGCTAAGGCTTCCGGATTTTTTCGTACTGTAGCTACAACATTATCACCTGATTTTAGAACAGCTTCTGTAATATTCAATCCAAAGCCTCTTCCTGCTCCGGTAATGAACCATGTTTTTTGAGTTTTCATTATTTTAAATTTTATAAATTATTGCTGATACAAAATTGCTTCAAAAACTCAGGTTACTCTATATGAAAAGGAAAGCAATGATTATGAATATCAACTTTTAGAAGATAAGTTTATAGGGATCGTTTTGACAGGAGCTTATCCACTAGAAATTATTGTTAAAATAACGGTACGTAATTTTGGCTACAAACCAATACATTTTGGCTACATTCTAATAAAGTATTTTCTTGATTTTTGTAGATAATAAAAACTTAATGCCGCAAACAATTAATTAAGTCACAATGGATATTAATACCTTTTTACAAAATTGGCTGGTTACCAGCAATACTTTCGACACAGAAGCTTATGTAAAATATTATGATGAGAGCGCAGTTATAGATGATCCGTCAGTTGGTGAGAAATTTAGGGGTCATTCTGGCATTCGCAAATATTTCGAAGATTATTTCGTTGGTTATAATACTCAAACGAAAATTATTAAAATTGATATAGTTGATAAAGAATCAGCTCACTTAGAAGCCTTTTTTACAGGTAATTTTTCGGAAAGAGGCATAGGCGGTACATTAGATTTTACTTTTCACAAAGATAAGATCATACATCTAAAAGCAGATCTGCTATAGAAAAGTCTATGAAAGAGAATCCAGCTATCTTCAAAGACCTTACAGAGACATTTGCAGCAATGAACCTTCCTGTTTCTCACATGCTGCATGATGGTGATGGATTTTCCTTAAGCAATTTGAAAGATCTGTTTAAAGTGCTTCCATTTAAGTCAATTGTCGTATACAGTTAATTCAGTTTGCGGTTAAGCATATTGCTGATAAAGGACGGGTGATTTATATAGTGCCGAAAACTGATCTGCAAAATTTTCCGGACTTCATCGAACAAATAAAAAAAACATGCATCATCTGTACAGCAGCGCGGTATAACCTTGAATGCGATTGTGACGAAAAACGATTTGTTTGAAATTCCGACTGGAAGTATACATATCGCAGACGCTGCTGAGTTTTTTGCCTCCGATCTTTCATACCTTATACCAGGACAATATATCATTATCAACGGACTAAAGCTATAAACCAATCAGTATGAAAACAGTTATCGAACCTTTACTAATATTTGACAGGATCCAGGAGTTGTATAAGCATTTGGGCATCGCTGTCGACATTGACATTGCTCAGAAATTCAACATATACAATATGGGAAACCTATATAATCCTAAGACATACGAATCGTCTGTATACCGGGGCAACTTCTTTTCATTTGTCTTCGTTAAGGATGCCAGGGGAAAATTCATATCCGATAATGAGCAATATGACATAGCGCCCCGAACCATATTTTTTAATACACCTGGGCATATTAAAAAATTCCGTATTAAAGATGCAAGAGATCTTTATCTGCTTACTTTTACAGAGTGCTTTTTAAAGGAAAATGTGCATTCGCAGATATTTGAAGAATTTCCTTTTCTTTTGGCAGAGAGTATTTTGTCTCAGGTAGTGCCTGAGGAAAAATTTGAAGAATTTGAAGAATTGTACATGCAGATAGAAAAGGCTTTTTTTTCAGAATCTCCTTACCGCAATAAATTGATAGCTCATTTATTTGTTGCCTTGCTAATCAAGATTAAAGATAATTTTCTGACCGACAATATTATACCTTCATATGAAAGCTGCCGTGCTTCAGAAATTGTAAACAAATTTAAGATTATTATTGAGCAGCATTACCGTGACCTTGGCAACGGCAGCAACGAAAAGGCACACAGGGTAACCGAGTATGCAGAAATCCTAAATTTGCATCCTAATTATCTAAATAATGTTATAAAAAGTAAAACAGGAAAATCTGTGGGAAACTGGATAGCCGAAAAAACAATCTCCGAAGCTAAAGCTTTGCTCAAAAATTCTAATATTCCCGTAAAAGAAATTTCATACCGTCTTGGCTTTTCAGAAATCCAGCATTTTAGCACCTATTTTAAAAAGCATACCCAATACACTCCTGTGCTTTACAGACAGATAGGTTAGTGATTTATTGCACCATGTCTAAAAAGTCCGTGTTTCTTTCGCGGACTTTTTAATTTAAAACTTATCTGTATTAAATTAATTTAAGTTTAATGTATTGTTTTTTAGATGTTTATGCTTTTTTTTTGAATCTATCTTTGATATTCATAATAAAGGCTTTGTAATTCGTACAATCTACCTCTTGGTTTCGTCGCAACTTTGCTTCATACAAAACGAGTACTAAATCACACAGTAACAATTTAAAAATAAGTATCATGGAAACAAATCAAAAACAAGCTTTCAAATCCCTATATCAAGCGATTGACAAAGCAAACGAAATTGGTGTAAATGCCAACATTACAATTTTAGATCCTGCAGGGCACTTGAAAGCTTTCGTAAGAATGGACGATGCATTTCTTGGCTCGATAGATATCTCAATGGGAAAAGCAAAAACAGCCATGCTGTTCCGTATGAATTCTGAAGCGGTTGGTGAATTCTTAAATCCTGAAAACAAAACTTACGGTATGGTTAACACAAATGGTGGTCTTGTAGGTTTTAAAGGCGGCGTACCAGTAAAATCAGGAAATGATATCGTAGCCTATATCGGAGTATCTGGAGGCAGTCCAGATCAGGATTTTGAAATCGCAACGGCAGGCAGCCTAGTATAACAACAATTAATAATAAATAATCATATTAAAAATCATTAAAACTTAGAAATCATGAGTACAACAAAAACAATTTTGATCACCGGAGCAGGTTCCGGATTTGGAGAAGGGTCAGCATTTGGTTTAGCTAAATTAGGCCATAAAGTTATTGCGGGAGTACAAATCCTGCCGGAAGTTACTGCTCTTCGCAAAAAAGTTGCCGAAGCA
>NZ_JBHLYW010000007.1:0-340878 GCF_042431625.1 Flavobacterium procerum
GCTTTTATTGTATTCTTCAGCGAGCAGTTAGA
Organism: Flavobacterium procerum; assembly: GCF_042431625.1. Classification (NCBI taxonomy): domain Bacteria; kingdom Pseudomonadati; phylum Bacteroidota; class Flavobacteriia; order Flavobacteriales; family Flavobacteriaceae; genus Flavobacterium; species Flavobacterium procerum. Next base: position 33 of record NZ_JBHLYW010000007.1, read on the forward strand.
CGCTATGGCAGAAACTCCGATGACTACAGAGATTACTTTCTCTGCAGAGAAAATTTCATTAGGAAATGCAACATTAGATAACAATTGGGCTAAATTATAATTAGTCTCCATAATCAAGAAGCGGTAATCTGCCGCTTCTTGTTTTTTTGCAGACAAATAATTTCATCCTTTTAAATTCGGAAAAGCTATTATCTTAAAAATATTAGGCGATTATTTAATCGTATAGCCGTAGAAAGTGAAAATATAGAAATCATTCCTATTTTCCTTTTTTAGGATGTATACTTGATTTCATCTAATTAATAAAAGATTATTCAATAGAACTTCTTCTTTACAAAATAAATTCATCAAAATAGCACAATGTTTAGATCATCATCTTCTGGAAAATATAGAAACTCAAATTTATTAGGAACTAAAGATCCTAGGTACAATATTGAAATGGATAGATGGGAAAACACAAGTGCTTTAGCGTCTATTATTGAAAGAAGAAATATAGAATATCGACCGAATAAGCCATTTGATGTGGTTCCGTATTTGGTAACAAAACTGGTTGACAATTCAATAAGACCAATATTTAGAGAAGGAATTTTCACGAGAGAGCTTGGGCTTACAATGAGAGATATAATGAAGACCCATACGGGTAGAAATTATATATCTCAGTTTATGAGAAAAAACGATATGTTTTACGGATATAAAGCCAAGAATGACGGGAAATACTCTGATGTAATACTTAATATTGTTCAGTTCTCTTTAGATAAAGAGTATAAAAAACATGAAGGAGCGCTTGGTTTTGCGCACCGTGAAGGAAATGTTACCTTATCTGAATCAAGTGTGGGCAAATTACTAATTAATATTTATGTTAATGAATCTTCTATTGAATCTATTTCGCATGAACTTTTTGTTCACAATGCAGGAGAAATAGAAGAAATTATTCAAGGTTTTAGAAGAGGTGGCTTAGAAGAAGCGCTAAGGGTTCAAAAATACGACGCTGACGATGACCATTTGGCACTTCGTGATTTAAACTCTAATCATCAAGGAGTTAAAATGTATAAAAAACTAGCAGAAGAGCTCGAAAATCTCGACCCAAAATATGAGAAGATTTTTGACAACATAGAGAAAACGAATTTATCAAAATATAGTGATCTAAAATAACTTTTAAAGCTCTTACTGATATGAAGAATATAATTTTGATACTTATTTTTTTAGTGTTTTCAAGTTGTGAGAAAAAAGAAAAGAGAGATGAAAGTTCGATTTTAAAAAGTAAAAATATTAATGAAATTGTAGCGGCAGTTATTGCTCAGGATAGTTTACCGGTATCTAAAAACAATGCGAGTTCAAGAATGTTTTGTGTAGATCTTACAAAAATTAATATTTATATTCCAGAAAAATCAGATAACCCGAATTTGCCTCCTCCTCCTTCATTTAATGGTATTTCAATAAATCAATTATTAAAATCGAAAGTTAAAGAAGAGATATTTTTTTCTACAGCTGATTCTGCTTTTTTGATTTCACAAAATAAAGAACAAAATGAATTTCAAATAGAAGAAGAAATAATAAAAAAAATAAATTCTACCACATCTAAGGAAGAAAAAATAAAACAGGAAAAAGGTGAAAAATACGATTTTTATAAAATAACAATACCTGTTTTTTCAAAAGACATGACTAAGGCCTATGTCGAACTGAATCATTTTTGCGGCAGTCTTTGTGGAGAAGGGAGAGTGCTTTTTCTTTCTAAAATTAACGGAAAGTGGATTATTGTAGCTAACTACCAAAAATGGATCAGCTAAAAATAATTTCATAAGAATTTATTTAAATATTTAAGACGAAATTGCCTGAGTTTGTTATATGAAAAAAAGTAAATATTTAAAATTAATGCAATATATAATAGTCAGGACATCATTTTTGAATAAGAATGAACATTTTTGATAATTTAGAAAATTATCAAGGATTAAAAAAATATACCACACCTATTTATAAAATAAAATTATGAGACCACCAACAATAATATTTGGAATCGATTCAAAAAAGATTAGCCACTTTACGAGCATCGAACTGGTGCAGGTGATCAATGATCATCATCAATTTATAATTTCTGTACCTCATTCTGTTGTAGAAAGTCCTTTAGCATATACTTTGGAGAATGCGCAGGAATGGCTGGGGAAAGTGGTACACATTGTGTTGGAAGAAAAAAATAACTTTTTGGGAGTTATTACCAATATCGATTTTGATCAAGAAATGGGGCATTCTGGCAATCATATTGTTGTGTCCGGGTATTCTAAAACTATTTTATTAGAGTCGGGTGAAAAGATGTATTCATGGGAAGAATCAACTTTAAAAGATGTTGTAAAAGAAGTAATCAAAAACGGGGCAGGAGAACAGCTTCAGAACGATATAAATCCAGAATATAGTAGTAAGATGGAATATCAGACTCAGTATTTGGAGACCGATTTTCAATTCATACAAAGATTAGCAAAGCAATACAATGAATGGCTGTATTATGACGGAGAAAAATTAGTTTTTGGGAAACCAAAAAGTTTCGACGATCCGATATCCTTAACCTACAACAGCGATATTTCAAAATTAAAGATTTCGGTACAGGCAGTGCCAAATAAATTCAGTGCATTTACTTATAACGAAAGTAATGATAAACGATACACTGCCAATTCTAAAGATGCCGTAAGCGGTCTTCCAAAACTAGGAAACGAAGCATTTGAAGCCTCAAAAGAAATATTTGCAACACCAGCTTTTACACATGATTTAATAAATGCAGCAGATGATGTTGCCTTAGAATCTTTCTTAAAAAAGAAACAAGAAAGCGCCGCAGCCAATACAACTTATGTTTCGGCAAGCACTAAGAATTCTAAATTAAAAATAGGAAGTATTGTCAATATTCAATCGAGTATTTTAGAGAATACAAGCATAATGAAACAAGAAGTAGGTACTTATATTATTACCGAAATAACGCATCATGCAACTCATTTAGGAGAATACCAGAATAACTTTAGAGCAATACCCTCAAAAGTAGTTTGTCTGCCAGAACCAGATGTGGCTTATCCAATTGCACAGACACAGCAGGCAATTGTAGAAAGTAATACTGATCCTAAAAACAAAGGAAGAGTAAGGGTTCAGATGTTATGGCAGGAAGGCAGTTCGATGAAAACACTTTGGTTACGAGTAATGTCTCCAGACGCTGGAAGCAGTGAAAAGGTAGGAACCAATCGTGGAATGGTTTTTATTCCGGATCCGGGAGACCATGTTATGGTGCATTTCCGTTATGGAGACCCAAACAGACCTTTTATTCTAGGAAGTGTTTTTAATGACAAAACTGGAAACGGAGGAGGAAGTGATAATAACAGTAAGACGATAAAAACCAAGAGCGGTAACGTAATCTCTTTTGATGACAGCAAGCAGAGTATTACAATAACAGATGGTGCCGGAAACTCTGTAGCACTAGATGGCGCTGGAAATATATCGGTAAACGCATCTGCATCAATATCATTGTCGACAGGAAGCAGCAGTCTGAAGCTAAATTCAGACGGGACAATAGATTTAGCAGGAAAAATAGTTACGATTACAGGACAGGACTCTTTGGACCACAGTGGTAAAAAAGTTACAATTACAGGTTCTGAAGAAGCTGTAGTTACATCGCCTATAAAAGTTGATATCAATTCTGCAGCAGAGGTAAGCATGACAGGTACAGCCAAAGCCTCATTATCTTCATCGGCTATTACAGCAGTTGAGGGTACAATTATAAAATTAAATTAAGCATTAATGAATCCAGTACAGCAGAACATTGAAAAATTGGTCGTAAAATGGGAAAAAGCCTGTAAAACTAAAGAAGTAAATATTGTTTGCATTACCCATACACAAAAAGAACAATCAATGATTGATGCTTTTTTGGAATATATTTTGGCTGTTGACAGCAGGAATAAATTCTTTGTCTGGATTTTTGAATCGGTTTTTGAAAGTTTAGAAACTTTTACAAATGCTATATTGCTTGAGATGCAGGAGTCTATTGCGATGTGGAATACCATGAAAAAACCAGAACAATATGAAGGTACAGTAATTGACTGGACGCCGGAATTTAAATTGGAGAATCCAGAAAATGCAATGCAGTTGTTGATAAATAACCTAAACAGTTTTGCTGCTTATTTAAATCCGGAAGAAGGAAATAAAGTTTGCTACGTTTTTAAATCTTATGGGATTACAAAAAAGGAAGCTGATGTATGGATCAAAACTTCGCTTAAAAACAGTTTCCATAAAAATAGTGTCTGGACTGTTACACAAACAAGTGAAGATTCTTTGTACAGAGATGCTATTTATAATCATGATAAGAAGATAAAAAATATTGATTCGGAAATAAATGTCAATGGAATGCTTGAAGAATTAGTTGCTCAGGCAGATTTGACCAATCCGGAAAATGCATACAGAAACGAGCTTGTAAAATTAATGCATGCTGTAGAAGATCGTAAAAAAGAAAAAGTGGGCATTCAGGCAAAAAAGTGTTTGGATATTGTTGTGAAGCAATTAAAAAATGATCCAAATTGGATTGCCCAGATCGTAACAGTTTATGTAATATTATACAATGATCAAATAGGCTATAAAAACTACGACGAAGCGCTTTACTTTGCAGACAAAGCGGTTGAGGCTGCAGTAATAGCACAGCAGACAATAGATGAATCTTTAGGAAGCCGGCTTGCGGGTCAGGCCTATATTGGTAGAGGAAGTATTTATGTATTAAAAGACGACTGGCAGAAAGCCAATGCCGATTACATAAATGCCAAAAAGGCTTACGAAGACTGCGGTGATTATTTAATGCAGATAGAAAGTTGCCGTCTTTGTGGCTGGAGTGCAGAAAAATTTGATCATGAAATAAATGTAATTCCTTACTATGAAGAAGGTTTTAATCTGCATACCAAAATAGATCACCAATTGCTTTTAAACTCTAATTTTCCTTTGATGCTGAAAGATGTTATTTACAACACAGCTTTTGAAAAAAAAGTAACAAAAAAGGCTCTCGACGAATTATTAATACCGCTTTTTGGAGAAAATTATAAATCAGAAATTGCTGCTTATGGAGATCCTGATAAGTTGCATAATACAGAATTTAAATGAGACATGTAAGTAAAGAAACAAACCCTGAAATTACAAATTTTGTAAACAAATGCCTTTCTGTTTTTCCAGAAGAATATAGAATGCCTATTTGTATAGTCGTGTTAATAGTGATATTCTTTTTTTTAATACGTTATTCTATAAGCAGTCAGTTTCCTAATAGAAAACCAAAAAAAATCGGTAGCATATCGATATCAAATGCTACTTTTCAAACAATCATTTTTATGTTTTTCATATTAATGAGCTTTTGTATTTCTATGTATTATTATAAGAATTCAAAATATTAAATGTTGAGTTTATCATTAAAAAGCATTTTTGAAATTAAAGATTAAAAACAGCTCTGGCAGTTGATATTAGCGCTTATGGTAGGTAACTTTTACGAATTGCTTTTATGACAGAAATAAAACCACATTATGCTTTTTTATTAATTACATTTTTTCTGATTGTACACCTTATCGCAATTATTAGAAATAAAGATTGGGTATTGCATTCAGGAAGTGGAAAATACAATTTTGGTTATTTTATAAAAATTTTTGGAAGAACAGCTGTAAGATGCTTTATAGGATTTTTTACAGTTTTAGGAATCATAATTTCATTTTTAACTTTTTACAATTATCAATATAATAATACTATTAACAATTCAAGAATCAATATTATGAAAGATCAAGTAGCAACCTACAGTAGTCAATTTACAAATTTTATGGCTTTAAACCCAGAATATACCTATCTTATTCTAGCAGGAATAGGCTTTATTGTTGCTTTTGGTTTTTTTAAAGATTGGGATTGGCTGTTAGAAACGTCTAACTCTAGCAGTAGTTCAATTAGCTTGAGATTTTGGCTTGAACTTGTTGGCAGAAAAACAGTACGTCTCTATTTGGCCTTTCTTTTTCTTTTTGTATCGATAGTATGTCTTTTAATTTTTGTTTATGAAAACAATACTAAGGAACAAAATACAATTTCTAAAAAAGAAGAAATTGTAAAACTTAAATAATAAACTAAAATGGCAGAGGGAGAAAAAGCAGCTGATAAGAATTATTTTGAAAAAGTTAGTGAAAAAGTAAATGAATCTGTAAACAAACAAGTTGAGAGCGTACAGCAAAACAACAAGGAGATTCAAAATACACTAAATAATGATAAACTTTCACCGGCAACAAAAACGACAACGGTACTTGTTAATGCAGCTAAAGCAATAAATACGATAACAAGCTCAATTGACACTATTAAATCAGATGTAAACAAAGTTATTACTGAGGGTATAGAAAGTGTATTAATGCCTTTATTAAAAGGCTTAGGAATGAAGGGACAAGCCTGTCTGCCAATTTCTAAGCAGCTTGATCCTGTATTAGGTATAGATATTCATATGGTAACTATTCCGCCATCACCAGCACCTGTACCTATGCCGCACCCGTATATAGGTCTGCTTTTTCGTCCAAAAGATTTCTTGTCAGTTACGGTTGCTTCTCTGATGCCATTACCTCCAGAACCTCCTCCAGTAGAGAATCCTGATAATCCTACAGAAGAAGAGCAGCAACAAGTACTATTACATGAAGGTAAAAGTTTTGTATACAACTTAATTTTGAGCAAACTTGGTGCTACAGTAAAAATAGGAGACTTTGCACCACGTGCGGTCGCAAGTACTCCAACTAAGAGTATTCCTCATTTTCCTATGGGCGCAGGTTTTCATCCGGTGTATTCTAGAATGTGCAGTAAAAATAACGGACATGCATTATTAGGAAGTTTATTGGCTTTGGCAGATGGAGACCCTATCAGCGGAGGCGGTGCGCATTTACATAACAGTTGCCAAGATGTAGGGATTTTTTCGCCTCATACTATGCGTCCGACCAAGAATAAAGACGACGGTATTAAAATGGGGTTAGAATTATATTTACCAACAAGTGTGATTATTCCGATACCACCAAAAGGAACAATCATAACCAATCCAATTCCCGCACCGTTTAATCCAGTTGCTATAGTAAAAAAATTATTACTGAATGGTTTTGCTAAGTTTGCAAAAAAAATAAAGGGACGCTTAATAAAATTTAATCATAGTGGCAAATGCCCAAGGTCGCTCAAAAGAGTTCTGTGCCGATTAGGGTTCGAACCGATAAATCTGGTAAATGGAGCAGTAATTTACGAGGGTAGCGATTTTGATATTGCAGGACCTCTAGCATTAAACTGGACACGTCAATGGTATTCTGATTCTCCCTATATCGGCTGGCTCGGACATGGCGTACATTGTAATTACGATCGTGCTGTAGAATTATATCCAGAATTGGGTACCGTAGGACTTCGTATGGATGATGGAAGAATCGCCGCTTTTCCTGAATTGCAGCTTGAAGGACAATTTTACCTAAGAGAAGAAAAAATAACGCTAAAAAGAACTTCTGATGGGTATCAGGCGTATGATTATAATAGTCGACTTTTTTATGATTTTACACTTTTTGACGGAAGAAAATACCAGCTTACTAAAATCTCCAATCCAGACGGACTGGCTCTTGTTTTTGAGTTTGAAGGCTATCGCTTGACTAAGATTATAGAAGCTGCAGGCAGAGTTATCAAAGTAAGCACTAAAAATGGCTTTATTGAAAAACTAGAACTTGAAAGCCCTGAAGGCCTTGAACTTTTAATTGCCTACGAGTACGATGAGCTGTACAATATGACCGCCATTATAGACGCACTAGGCAACCCTACCCGTATAGAGTACGATAAAAACCTGATGGTAAAGAAAACGGACCGTAACGGACAGGCTTTTTACTGGGAATACGACAGCCAGAACAGATGTACTCATACTTGGGGTGACGGAGGCTGGCAGGAAGGCTGGATGGAATATCATCCGCAGGACGGCTATAATTTGGTTACAGATGCAAACCAGGCTGTAACAACTTATTACTACGATGCAAACCAGCTGGTAACCGAGATAGAAGATCCAATGGGGAATTCTGTTTTTTACGATTATACCGAATACATGGAGCTTTATCGAGAGATAGATCAAGAAGGTCGCGTTTTTGCATTTGTTTATGATGAAAAAGGCAATAAAACGACAACCATTTATCCTGACGGAACAGAAGAAATGACGCTTTATGATGACGAAAACCGTCCTTTTATCTCTATTGATCCGGAGGGAGAGAAAACGGTATTTCTTTATGAAAAAGAAAAAGCCCATCAGCTAAAAACGATAATTGCACCCGATAAAAGCCTTACCAATTTTACTTATAATGAGCAGGGAATGCTTCATACCATTGCCAAAAACAGCAACGAACTAGAGCTGGTTTATGATAAAGCGTACAACCTTATAGAATGGCGCGAAAACGGTCAGAAACTAAAAACATGGGAGTATGACTACCGCGGACGTGTGCGTGCCATTTACACTCCTATGCAGATGGCTGATTATTTTACCTATGATGCCCTAGACAGGGTGCAGAAGATTATAGAAAAAGACAGCAATGTTATAGAATTTGATTATGATAACTATGATGATGTAACAGCTTTAAGAGACAATAAAAATAATATCAAGTTTAGCTATACTCCAATGGGAAGCCTTGCTTCACGAGAACAAAACGGCGTAAAAGTCCGTTTTGACTACGACAAGATGGAGCAACTCAAAGGGATTCGAAACGAAGACAACGAAACGTATTATTTTGTTCGCAACAAAGCAGGACATATTGTAAAGGAAACTGCTTTTGACGGTATCGTAAAAAAATACAGCCGAAATCTGGCAGGAGAAGTAACCAGAATAGACCACGGAAACGGAAAATATACAGAATACGAGCAGGATGCTCTAGGGCGTATTACCAGAGCCGATTACCATGACGGCACTTGGGAAATCTATACCTACAACAAAAACGGACAACTGGTAGAAGCCGGCAACCAAAACGTTAGTATTTTGTTTGAACGTGATGCTGTTGGGCGTATTGTAAAAGAAACACAAAAACAACAGCTCGATGCCAACGAAAAGGGCATTATCCTTACATCGACTTACAATACTTTAGGACAGCGTATTAATTTAAGCACCAGTCTTGGCGCCAATATAGACACGCATTACAACCAAAAAGGACAATTGGAGCGAATAGAAGCCCAAAGTAAGGAGCTCAAAGAACAGCATCAGACTTGGGAAACTACCCTGAAGCGAGACGAACTCGGCAGAGAAATTGAACGTTTTGCCACAGGAGGCTTACACATAAAAACCAGCTACAATAATAGCAGTAAACAAAAAGAGCGAGAAGTATTTGCAAACGGCAAACGTACAGGATCTCGTTACTACAACTGGGATACCAACCAACAGCTTCGCAGCGCCGTAAACCAAATAACCCAAAGCATGACTTATTTTGATTATGACGACTTTGGTAATTTGGCCAAAGCGAGTTATAACGGAAAAGAAGAACTGTACAAAACACCAGATGCTGTAGGAAACCTTTACAAAACCCGCGACCGCAGCGATCGCAAATATGGTAAAGGCGGAAAATTGTTAAAAGATGAAACGCATTATTACAAATACGATGAACTGGGCAATTTAGTACATAAAAGCCCAAGAAACATAAGCGAACCATTAAAGTTCGAAGCACCAACCAACTGGATAGACAAATTAGCAGGTAATAAAGCCGAAGAAACCAGATTACAGCAAGAACACGAACAATGGCAAAGTGGTGATACAACTTATACCTGGCTCGCCAACGGAATGCTGGAAAGTGTAACCAACCCCGACGGGAAAATAGTACGTTTTGAATATGATGCCTTAGGAAGACGTACTGAAAAAATTGCAGACAACGAAATTAATCGTTATTTTTGGGATGGCAATGTTCTTATACACGAATGGAAATATGATCTAAAAGAAAGGCCTCAACTAATTGTTATTGAAGATGATTTGGTTTATGATAAAGTTGAACCAATAGAGAATTTAATTACTTGGGTATATGAGGAAGGAGCTTTTGTGCCTTCTGCTAAAATTATTGGAAATGAAAAATTCTCAATAATTAACGATTATATTGGTCGTCCTGTTCAGTGTTATTCTCAAAATGGTTTATTAGTTTGGGAAACGGATTATGATATCTATGGTGATTTAAGGAATTTAAAAGGAGATAGAAATTTTATTCCTTTTAGGCAACTTGGACAATATGAGGATATAGAGACTGGCTTATACTATAACAGGTTCAGGTATTATAATCCTGAGGCTGGGCTGTATTTATCTCAGGATCCAATTGGATTGTCTGGAAACAATCCTAATTTTTATGGATATACTTTTAATTCTAATATAGAATTTGATCTATTTGGACTGAACAGTATTCCTCTCCCAAGTAAAGGTCAAGCATATCTTATACAGAATGTAAGAAAGGATGGTGGCTTTCATTACCAAGCAATTGATTCTGATGGGAATTTGGTTCATTTAATAGGTACTGATAATGTTGAAGTTGCAACTTCTAAATTGACAAAAACTGTAAAAGCAGATAATTATAAAATAATTGATGTTTCTAAAAAAACAAGTCTTAAAGACTTTAAAGATAGTTATAAAGGGAAAAAATATGATTTAGGTGAATTAGATTGTTTTTCAGCTGCAACTGATTATTTAAATAGAATGGGAGCTAAGTTAAACCTTATAGGAGATGATAATGCAGCAAAATTTGATAGTATAAAATGTAAAGGCTAATAAAATGAACGAATATATTAGAAACATAGAATTTAAATATGACATAAAAATCATAAAATCAAAGAATACTGAAAATGGCGTAAATAGTTATTATACAGATAGGAATAACAATGTAACAAAATTGTCTTTAAAGGATATAAAAATTAAAAAAAATTTAGATGATTTACTTCCATTTTCGGAACATTTAAAAGAATTAGAACTTGTAGTTTGTAATATTTCTTCAACAAAATTTTTAAAAAAATTTCCTAATTTAAAAACACTTAAGTTGGTGGGGAATAATATAAAGGGAACGGAGGGTCTAAATAAATTACGAAAATTAGAAAGATTAATATTATGGGAAGATTTATTTTCTATTACTGGATTAGAGAATTTAAAAATTAACGAATTAGATATTAATAGTGAAACAATATGTGTAAAAAATATTTGTTCTCTTCCTTCGTTGAAAAAATTATATATTTCTCAATGTCAATTATCAAATTTAAAAGATTTAGCGCATAAATTTCCATTACTGGAAGAGTTAAAAGCAGGATCTAATTTTGATTTTTGTAATATGTCTGATTTGGAAGAGCTAGTGTATTTGAAAAAATTAGATTTGTCTTACTGTCATATAGAAAAAATTGAAGGTATTGAAAAGTTAATAAATTTAAAAGAACTACTTCTAAATTATAATGTAATAAAAAAGATTCAAGAACTAGATCAATTAGTAAATTTAGAAGAATTAGGACTAAGAGGTAATTATATTAACAAAATTAATGGTTTAGAAAATTTAAAAAAACTTAAAAAACTTGATTTAAGTAATAATGATATAATATCTTATGATGTTGATTTCAATAAAGGACTAAAAATATTAGATTTGCGATTTAATAAAATCTATAAAATAAATGAAAAATTATTTGATGTAGATAATATTTTACTGACTTCCAATAGAATAGATAGAATCTCAGAAAAATATTTACAAAAAATAAAAAATAAATGTACGATTGATTTAAGACTTAATCCTTTGAGTGGTTTACCCGAAAATATACCCGAAAATATAACGTTGATAACCAAAGTAGTAAACCAAGATACAGGCTATTTTTATAATTACCGTTACCATGAAGGGAGTCATGCACGAATGGATACTCCAAGTTTCGAAAGCTGGTTAAAAACGTTAGATTCCATTGTTTTTGAAAATAATCCTTGTACTCTGAAAAATATGGATAACTTTTTTAATTAAATGTACTTATTGTATAATATATCGAAGTTATTATTTCCGCTCAGTACAAATGAATCTTATAGAAAAATAGGTAATGTTCCAAAATTAGTGATAATCATATTTAGAAATATATTTTATTGATTATTAAAATTTAATTCATAAAAATGAGAACAGGATTTATCTTGATCTAGTCTATTTTTTGTAGAAAAAACATATCATAAGTAATTGGTGTTTCAAAAATACCTTATAATGCGTCAAACATGATTTAATTGAGAGAATTAAAATCTACTGTATCACATTGTATAGTACCTTGTAAATAAAATAAATATGGAATCAACAGGACAATTATATGGTTTTTATTCTAATAAAACCATCGAATCGGTCTCACCGCTCCCGCACGAATCCTTTCGTGTGGCGTAATAAAAAGAAAACCCGCTGAATTTTTTTTTGGCGGGTTTTATAATTATGTTGATATTGTTTCAAATTAAGGAAATAAAACGTTCTTATTCACGAATAGAAATATGACCAGAAAGAAAGACCTCAATTAATTGTTGTAGAAGATGATTTGGTTTATGACAAACCAGAACCAATTGAAAATCTAGTTACTTGGGTTTACGAGGGAGGAAGTTTTGTGCCAAGTGGTAAGATTATTGGAGGAGAGAAGTTTTCTATTATCAATAGATTATATTGGTCGTCCGGTACATATTCACAAACTGACTATTTAGCATGGCAAACGGAGTATTAAATTTCAGATTTAGGAATTAATAACAGCTGTTTGTTATACAAGAAAAAAGAGTAGAACTTCTGGTATCTAAAAGTCAATTAGGATATGCTAAATTCTTAGGTAATAATGGTTTTAATTTAATCAAACGGAAATAACATTATGGGAATGTTACAATGTGAAAAACACGGTCTATCTGGAATCGCAATTAATATTGAAAAATCTATATGCCATAAAATTAATAGAAATCAACAAATTTTATCATCTGATTTAATTGTTGTTAAAGTTTATTTGTATGACAATGACCAATATTTATTCAATTTGAATTACATTATTACTAAAGAGTCTAAGAAAAAATACAATATTAAATCAATATATGAAATTCATAACGAGGAAGATGAAAAACAACTAAACGAAATTGATAGTTTGGTAGGCGTCATTTGTGAAAAGTGTTTTGTTGAGTATAAATTCATTAATAATATTAAAAAAATTGTCAATGAATATAAACATAGAGATTTGAAAAATTAAATATGAACTAATGGAGTGCTCCTAAATTGCTAGCCGAAAAAAAAAATAAATCTTTAAGTTGTAAATAAAATATCTGTACTATTAATTTTGTTAATTGTAACTCCTAAAATGTATTTTCTTTTTAAACCTAAGTTTTATATAAAATCTTATGCTGTAAATAATGAATATTAAAGATTATCTGATTAGTTTACAATTTGAGCGAGATTGGCAAGTTGAGATAAACTCCTATAATTCACTTCCTATATTTGATAATACTGTTGTATTTAGTGCAATTAATAAAACACTAGGAAAAGAATTTTACATAGAATTTGAAAACGATGAAACTGGCTATGTGTTGAATGAAGTTATTCTGAGCAGAAGTAATTTTTGTCTGAATCTAGACGAAAACTCTAAAATCTACAATCAAATTTCATCAAATACAAATATTGATGTATTAATAGGATATTTGAATAAAAAAACCAATCCAAATGATTTAGATTTAATGTATCTTAAGATAAATGGAGGCTGGAAAATATTTTTAAATAGATTATTCAATACGAATGAAAAATATGATGAAATCGAGTTTTTGTTTTTTGCAAAAAGAGACAATCAAATAATAGAAGTAAGTTGGATAGAATCAGCTAAATATAGAGCTACTGTTGGAAAAACAAAGTATAAAAATAATTCAGATTTTATTAATAATCAAGAACTTGAATAAATTGCGATTTATGACTTTACAAATCTTGAACTATTAAAGGAATTTATTGAAGATTATTTGTCAAAACCTAGATAATCCTACCGGTGATTTGTAATCAGCTCCCGAAAAAGAAAATCAAAACTTTTAATTGAGAAAGATTGTATTTTAGTTGATACACGACAAAAATGAAGATGTATAAAACAAAGACATAATAGAATCAGGAATAGAAAGATGTAAATAATGATATGATAAATAAAAATGTTTATCTCAATTTAAAGTTAAGTGATTTTGTTGGAGATCAATATAATACAATTGAAGATTTTACCTATGCTGATGTATTGGGGAAATCTACTTTAGTTGGGTATCATATTATATTCTTTAATCGAATTGAAAGTGAATTAGGCGCTTTAATTATAAACGATTTAGGAGATAATCATCAATTGATCGATTTAGCTAACAGAATATTGAAGACTATTTCTTTTGATTTCAACATAGGTCAAAAATATAGTGATACACTAACTAAAACTTTTGGAGCTTATCAATATAAAGATTCTGTTTTTGAAGATATAACTCGATTTTATTTTCTGAAAAAAGACTTTTTAATTATTCTTGGAATTTCTGATAAGAATGTTTTAAAAACTATAGAGATTGTAATGGATAGTGAGATAATAAGAAATAGAATGAATTAGGCAATGTCCTAGTTCAGAGTTTTTACTATAATAGATTTAGATAATATAATCCTGAATAAAGACTTTATTTACCCCAGGCTCCAATTAGATAGTAGGGAACAATCCGATTTTTTATGTGTATGCCGATGATTCGAATAGTTGGTTGGATGAATCAAAACTTATCAAATTAAATAGTAATAAATAATTTTATGGAAAATGTTCGTTTTTTTTATTCTAACAAAGAAGTATTGACCTCCTTCCGAAACGAAGTAATAGAGCGTGATGATGTAGAAAAACTTAAAAAAAATATACAAATAAATTTTTGCCTTGATTATTCATTTAAAAGCTTAAAAACAATTTCGCTAGAATATTTTAATTTATGTGTAGGCAGAGTAGTTAAAAGTAAGCGAGAAGAAACTTTTGACTATTGTGATTTGCTAGATTCAATATTTTATTTATTTGTGACTGATTGTGATCTTAAAAAAAATGAGGTACGGAATGTTTTTGAATTATTAAAAGCTCACATTACTTTAAATCAGCAATCAAAAATTGAAATTGAGGAAGAGTTATTAAATCATTCTAAAACTTATATTTCGATTATTATTCAACATATACTTAATGAAAAAATCGACAACCAAATAATAAACAAAAATCATGAATTATTAGGTTTTGATGAGTTTTCGGCTCTTTTTAATGGAAATCATGAGATGTTATATGATTCTGTTGAAATGGATTTAAGAAGTATAAATAGGATGAGAAATTTGTATAAAGAAAAATCACCAGCCAAGCCAATAGGGTTTCAAGATTTTAGTAATATGTTTGCAACATTAGGAAAAATTGAATTTTGGAAAAGACTAAATATAAACTTAGATCAAAATAGAATTAATCAATTATTTGTAAATGAATTTGGAAAAAACTTAAATTACTTTTCCTTTTGATAGTATAGATTTTGCTTTTAACTCCGTTCTATCCGAAATCCTTTCGTGCCTTTCAAAAATAAAAATAAATGTAAACCTCGCTATTTTAGAGGGGTACATTTTCCAATTTAGATAATTTCCTATCTAGAAAACAAGAATGTAAAATTGTTTAACCTGATGATATTCATCTTTGAAAGTTTGGTTTAACGCTAATAGTTTTACCTTAAATGGCTGTTTTGATGGCGATATTGACCGGGTGTAAGACTTACTATATGTTTGAACATTTTTGAGAAGTGCGGTAAATTAGAAAAACCAGTATCAATAGCAATTTCTAAAAATGTCTTATCTGTTGTTGCTATGAGATATTGGGCCCTTTCTATTTTTTTTTCATTTATATAATTTAAAGGCCTTTGTCCTGTATGAAGTAAAAATTGTTTTGAAAAATAATCCTGGTTTTGATTTACTCTTTTAGATAATTTGGAAACAGTAAGATTTTCGCTCAAATGAAGCTGTATGTAACGTATCGTGTCAAGTATTTTTGAAGATGTTATTTGTGAATTGGTTGCTTTAAAATCTTTAGAATTTAAAAATCTGGAGATTAACTGAAAAAGAATTCCTTGATTTTCAAATTTAAGATAGATCGGCATAGTGTCGTTTAGAGATTGATATTCTTTGTAATATAATTCCTTTTCATAAATCTGAGGATTGTCAGACCTGTTTATTCCTCGACCTGGATTATTTTGGAGCATTTTTTTTATCAATGCAACATCAAAATCAGAAGCAGGCAATTTTATGATATTCCGATTATTGTTAAAAAGCGAAGTCCCGTCTGGAGATTCTTCAAAAAATTGAATAAAAAACTGGCTCAGGTAATCTTTACAATTCAGATTACATAATGTAAAACTGGGAATAAGATACAAATAGCCAGGTTCTAAGGTAAAATGACCCGTGCTGTCAGAAACAGATCCAATTCCTTCATCAATGTAGTATAAGCGATTGTATGGACTGATAACATTGTTAAAGTTCCAGTTATGATTAAGTTTCACATAATCAATATGAAGCAGAGAGAAAGAGTATTTTAAAATGTTTTTAGACATAAGGACATAAAACTATTTAAAAAAACGTTTTTAGGTAATAAAAAAACGTTTTTGGATAAAAGGATATATTTTGAGGAAGTTATATTTGTTTTGTTTAATTCAAAAATACTAAACAAAATAAATTGATAATAAAATTTTTATCTAAAATTACTGCTGTATCTAGATATTTAAACGTTTTTTAGGGTTAAGATTAATAGCTTGTTTGAAAAAAAATAACGGAAATATATAATTACTTCCAAAATCATAAAAATATGAATAGAAGAAATGCCTTAAAATTAGGAGCCTCAGCATTAGCAGGTTTATATTTGTCTCCTTTATTAGGACAATCCCAATTATTTAGCAGTCCATTAAATAATGGAGTATTCGAACCAACTTGGGATTCTCTCAGTAAATACATAGTTCCAGATTGGTTTCGTGATGCTAAATTTGGAATTTGGGCACATTGGGGACCTCAATGTGAGCCCGAAGCAGGTGATTGGTATGCGAGGGAAATGTATCAGGAGGGCTCAAAAAAGTATAAAATTCATATCGAAAAATACGGACATCCGTCTAAATTTGGTTTTAAGGATGTAATTAATATATGGAAAGCAGATAATTGGAATCCCGAAGAACTTGTTAATTTGTATAAAGATGTCGGAGCTAAGTATTTTATGGCAATGGCCAATCATCATGATAATCTTGATCTCTATGACAGTAAATATCAGCCTAATTGGAATTCTACTAAAATGGGCCCCAAAAAAGATATTATAGCCGGATGGGAAAAAGCGGCTCGAAAAGCTGGACTTCGATTTGCAGTAAGTGTGCATGCCGCACATGCATGGAGCTGGTTTGAAACAGCACAGCGAGCAGATACTAAAGGCAATTACGCAGGTATTCCTTATGATGGCAAAGTAACCAAAGCAGATGGTGTGGGAACCTGGTGGGAAGGCTTAGATCCTCAGGAGTTGTATGCTCAGAATCATATATTAAGCGAAAATAGTCTGAATGATGGGCAAATACACAAACAATGGGATTGGGGAAACGGGGTTGCAAAACCATCTAACGAATATATAGAAAAATTCCATAATCGTACTATAGACTTAATTGACAAGTATAATCCTGATTTGGTTTATTTTGACGATACAGCATTACCGCTTTGGCCAGTTAGTGACGCTGGTCTGCGCATAGCCGCTCATTTGTATAACAAAAGCTTGAAAAAAAATAAAAATGTTCAGACAGTAGTTACAGGTAAGATACTGGATGAACAACAGCGTAAAGCAATGGTCTGGGATATTGAAAAGGGGCAGAGCAACAATATAGAACCTTTGCCTTGGCAAACAGATACTTGTATTGGGCATTGGCATTACGACAGGTCAGTTTATGATAATAAAAAATACAAATCTGCTAAAACAGTTATTCATACATTAATAGATGTTGTTAGTAAAAACGGGAATCTGATGCTGAATATTCCGGTGAGGGGAGATGGTAGTATTGATGAATTAGAAAGGGCAATTGTTGTAGAAATCGGACTCTGGATGAAAGCTAACTCAGATAGCATTTATGGAACAAGACCTTGGAAGATTTTTGGGGAAGGTCCTCAGCAGGAAAGCGTCGGGGCATTGACGGCTCAGGGATTTAACGAAGGAAAAGGCAAACCCTATACTTCAGAAGATATTCGTTTTGTTCAAAAAGCCAGGATGCTTTATGCGACAGTTATGGATTGGCCAGAAAACGGCATAGCAGTTATAAAAAGCTTAGGCGCAGAAAAGAACTTTTACTCTGGTAAAATAAAACAGATTAAACTGGTAAGCACTGGCCAGAAATTGGATTTCAAACAAAACGCACAAGCTCTTGAAGTTTATTTTCCTAAACAAAAGCCACAGAATTCGTATGCTAACGCGTTAGAAATTACTTAGTTCTTTTAATGGATTCTTTATCTGTAAAATATTGTTTATTACGGATTTCGGAATGTTTAACGAACTAGGTTATGAATAAAGCCAAACACCGTGGCTTGCTTTTGAGCTTTCAATGCAGGAAATATGCTAATCAAAAATTGTGGTTAAGGAAAATGGCAAACAAATAATTTCTCTTAAAAGGCAGAGATAAGTCGAAGAACAAATCTTCGGAAATTATTCTTTAAATAATATTTAAAAAATCAAGAAAGCTCTCGAAACATTGTTTTTTATATTAATTTTGATATGTTATTAGCTGAACTAATAGGAATTTAGCAAAAACAAAGCAACGGAAGCAATGTAAATGATGAGAGTGAAATTTTACAAACCAATAAATGAGACCCTGAAAAAATATATAAAAGGATACTATTTTTTTTTAGAAAAAGACGAATATGATTCTATATGTTATTGGACTTTTCCAAACAACTACAATATTGTAAGTGTTACGCAAAATGTTTCCATAATAAAAAGAGATAATAAGATAATGATTACGCCTTCAAAGGAAAAAAATATCTTTTCTCATATTACCTATCGCTACGATACTCCTATTGAAATATTTTACGAGAAACCGTTAAATGAAATTACTATTTATTTTGAACCACTGGGTCTCAATTTCTTTACAGATAAAGTCGAAGTATATTATTCCAAAGACAATACAAAAGAAGTAGAGTTTGACCCATTTCCAGATTTTAAAAAAGAGATGGAAAAAATTTTCAGTATTCAGGAGAGAGAAAAACAAATTGAGCAGTTGGAGGATTACTGGTTATCAAAATTTGTACATAAAGATGTCTCTATGATAAAAGAATTAATTGCCGATATAGAAGCAAATGCGAAAATTGAAGAAGTAGCAAAAAAACATAAGATATCTAGGCAATATTTGAACAAAATATTTCAGAAAAATATTGGAAAATCTCCTTCCGAATATCGAAAAATCCACAGGTTTAGAAAATCAATTACTGATAAAAATCAGGTTAAGAACCTGACCGAATTATCATATGAAAACCTGTTTTATGATCAGTCGCATTTTGTTAAAGATTTTCGTGACTTAACTTTTAAAAGTCCAAAAACATTTTTTGAAAAGATAAATACTGAAAGAGAAACGGTTTGGTTTTTCCCTTAAAGGTGTTTCCATTTTTACAATTTCATATTAATAAGTTGCATTTTCTTTGTAACCAAATATTTGATTTGCCAAACAACTGTTTTAATGGATGATTTTTCATTTTTAATAGATATTGGGAGGTTTTACCTATTTGGCAAATCTTTATATTCAATAAACAAGTAATAATACATTTGAATAGTAATTTATATATCTTAGAAATATTTTTAGAATGAAGAAGCTCATTTTTGCGATACTTAGTACAGGTTTAATAACGGTTTTTGTAAACGCACAAAAAGCAAAAGTAGTAGTATTGGGTGTTGGTCACTCCACTCAGCTTGTAAACTTTAATCAACAGCCTTCAGCTATCCGTGCATTTATTGACAGAGTAAATCCAAGGGCTGTATGTGTTGAACGTTCTCCCGAAGAATTTTCAAAAAATGATTTTTATGAGTTTACTTTCGAGCAGCAATATGTAATAGTCCCATATGCAAGAGAGAAAAGACTGCCCTTGTATCCTATTGATTGGCTTCCCTCAGAAAACGACATGGATTTAGCATTTGGAATGAAAGACTTGGAAGTGCCAAAATTTACAAGACAAAAAAATGGTTTTTTAGGTTTCACTACATTTAAAGAAAAGCAAGATTTTGAAGATGATTTTTATTTTGCAGATAAAAAATCATATAAAGATAGTATTGCGTCTTGGTACAATACCAGTCCCGACAAAACCTCTTTTGATTTTCCAAGAAGATTATTTTTGTACCGTACATTTCTTCAGTCCGCAAGAATACAAAAAGTGTTAGAGAATTATAAAGAAACAGATACGATATTAGTGGTAATTGGAGCTTTTCACAAAAACGATATTGAGAAAAACCTAAAAGAAAAAGGATATGAGATTATTCAGCCAAGCTCCTTTGGGGAAATCAGTGAAAAAGAAATTCGTGACAACTTTAAAAAGCAAGACGCTTTTGCCATTTTATCCTTTAATCTTCTTGGAATGCAGTCCTATTTAGAAAAAGTAAATATACAACTGATAAACTCTGCTTTTGATTATTTAAAAGATGATCATTCTTCTGAGACGGAATTTTTCAGAATAAAATACAACATTTATCAGAAAAATATATCTTCTAAGGAAGCGATAAATAGGTATAATGCGCTGTTGAATAATCTTGAAGAACAGCAATTCAGCTGGAACGGAGTTAAAAATAAATCTCGAATTGATTCTTACTTTGACCCTTTTGGTAATCTTTCATTAAAGCAACGAATAAGGCTAGAATTGGCAAGAGAATTTTTTCATCTATCAAACAAAGATAAATATCAGAAAGAGATTCAATTACTTACAGCAGAATTTAAAGGATATAAGAAAGAAATGCTACAGAATTATATTGAGCAATTCATCAAATAACCACAGATGGTTTGCATTCTGCAGTGTAATCTCATTTTACTTTTAGTTTTCAGAGTTTGAGTAATTGATAACTATTAGTGTTTGTTAGTTTATTTAGCGAACCTACATTTTGATGTCATAAACAGTATATTGTTTTTGGTATTGCAAATGCAATTAGAGTAAATTTACCCATACATTATATCAAAGGTTAACTAGAAAAAAAGGCGTACCCCGCTACCATAAATTAAAAATAACTATAAAATGATTAATTATTTGATTGTTCCTGGCCTAGGAAATTCAGGACCAGAGCATTGGCAGACTTATTTTCAGAATTCAGGAGACAATTTCCACAGAGTCGAGCAACAAGAATGGGATGAACCAACCTGTGAAAACTGGATAACAGCTATTGATGAGAAAGTATTACAGTTTGATTTTTCTACAATCGTACTTATCGGACACAGTTTGGGCTGTTCAACAATAGCACATTGGGCTTCAAAATACAAAAGAAAGATTAAAGGAGCGATGCTTGTAGCGCCAAGCGATTTGGAAGCTCCTCAGTATACGTTTCCTGCTATTGGTTTTGCTCCAATTCCTCTTGATAAAATTAGCTTCCCAACTATTGTGGTAGCAAGTTCAGACGATATTTGGGTATCTTTAGATAGAGCTCAATTTTTTGCAGAAAGCTGGGGAAGTGAATTTATAAATATTGGAAATGCAGGACATATTAATGTCCAGTCGGGACATACGAATTGGGATGAGGGAATGGAAATATTGAAAACCATTGTCTAATCGAGGTATTGTTGGCAGTATTCATTTAATAAAAAAGAGCAACCTGTTTAACGGAAATAAATCAATTTTATACCTCAATCGAATAAAAAGGATACATTTCTAAAATGTTTTCTAAAAAAAAATAATTGAGAAACAAAAGCAAGAGCCTAAGAAAATCTGAAGCTCTTGCTTTCATGGATGAGAGGCTTTAATTTGTCTAGAATACAAGCTGTTAACCTTATTTCTATGTTTTTCTAAAAACGTCTTGGCTTTTTGTGTTAAAATTGGAGAACGCTCCAAGAACTATAAAAATGTATTTTACCAGTTTCCTTGTAAACCTTCTTTTAAAGCGCTGTTGTATTTTTCCAAATCAAAACTGTACAAATCTGGAGCTTTGTGTGCACCGCCTTTGCGAGATTCATCTAGTTTTGTGAGAATGTCGTAACGCAGAATTTTTCTGTAAAAATTACCGCGATTTAATTTTTTCCCTAAAATACCTTCATATAATTTTTGAAGTTCCGGCATCGTAAATTTTTCAGGAAGAAGATTATAACCTATAGGATGATTGTTTAATTGTTCTCTAAGCGTAATCAAAGCTTTATCAAAAATTGCCCTGTGATCCATCATAAACTCAGGGAGAATTTCTATCGGATGCCATTCTACAGCACTCGAAAATTCATCAATTACTAACTTAACTTGCGAATGTTCTGCTAGTGCATAATATCCAATAGAGATAAAACGCTGTTTGTACCAAATGTCATCGTTATAGTCAGCAAATGCATCTTCAGAACGATTACGGTTTCCAAAAGTATGAAACTGATGCAGGTAAATATTTTCGGTTCCGGTTCTATCTTTTAAAATTCGAACCGCTGCTTCATCCACATTTTCGGTCTTTTTTACATAGCCACCAGGCAGTCCCCAAGATTCCATATCCTTCATTTTTAAAAGCAAAACCTGAAGTTCATTTTTATGAAAACTAAAAATAACACTATCTATAGAAAGTGTCGGAATATACTTTTTCCAAGCCTCTATTGACTCTATTTCGAGAAACTTTTTGAAATCCATGACGGTATAATTAGCTTCAAATTTAAACTTTTTAATCTGTACGAGTCAAATTAGTTGAGTTTTTTCTGTCTTTTTAGAACTCGTCACAAAATAAAAGTCCAAAGTTATTTTTTTGTATTTCTTTTTGTCGAAGCTTTTGCATTTTTCATAATCTAAGACGGTGTTTTTTCAATGATTGCAATACTTTACGCAAACGAGGTAGTGCTTTTTTAAGTGTTTGCTTGACAATTAAGATATAGGGCTTTTTTGTTGGTTTTATGGAATTTATAGTTGGATTTTTATGCGATATTGAAAATAATAACACCATTTATTTGCTGAAATGGGAAATAGTAATTAATATTGCTTCATTATGAAGCAATGAAAATTTCATAAGGAAAACCTAACTTAAACTACTCATGAAAAAATTAATTATTTCCACAATCTGTCTGGCTTTTTTTCCAGCTTTTGAAGCTTTTTCACAAGAAGAGAATAAACAACAGAAAACCACAGATTCAATTAAAAAAACAATCAAAATTGTTGAAACAGACAGTAAAGAAGAAAAAAATAGAAATGTTATGCTTAATGCGGCCAACAATACTGGTCCGCGCGATGTAAATATCGGTTTACCGTCAACTGTGGGCGGAATTACCATTCAGGAAAATGACTTACCAGTGGTTTATTATTTCTGGCCAGAACTGCCAAACCGTACTTGGAGACAAAGTACAAGTTTAGGACGCACTGGATTATTAAAAATTGGAGAAGCAGCCATTACAACCGGAGATTTAGGTTTTGCCGTTAATTCTTATACCAAATTAGGAACAGATAAACTGGAAGTCGTGGGGAATTTTTCAGGTTCAAGTTTCGGATGGATGAAAGGCGACCTAAATGTTTCTGGACCATTAGCAAAAGGCTGGTCATACACAATGGGAGCTTATGCCAATTTTGATCCAAACTCTTTTGATTTGAAATTTGCCAAATATTCAGACCGAACTCAGATTTACAGAGCAGGTTTAACCAAGAAATTCAATAACGGAAAAGGACAAATCAGCTTTTTATACAAATATGCCAATTCGGCTTCTTTAACAAATTATGCTGTTTTTAGATACAAAGAAGGCGGAAAAGTAGAAGAATACAACGACTTTAGAATTGGGCGTGATTCATACATAGTGAATGATGGAATCATGAAGTTTAAAGACATCATGACGGGTGAAACGAAATTTGCTGATATGGGCGGAAGCGACGCTGCATCTACTTCTCATACTTTTGACATCTTAGGAAATTATGATTTAGCGAATGACTGGAAATTTAAGTTCTCAACTCGTTTTCGTTATGCTAAAGCATCTCAGTTAATTGCTATTCCGTTGGGAATTTTTCAAGCTACCGCTGGGGATAATTTCACTTACAAATCAAACGGTAATGCATACGTTGGAAATGTAAATTCGATGTTAGGTCTGTACACAGACGGAGTACCTACAAAAACAGCTTTATCTAGATTTGAAATCACTAAAAATGTGGAAAAACACCAATGGAGATTTGGTGTAATGGAATATTATTACCAAGTTGATGATTTTACATCAAGCCGTTCTTTCTTTAACCAAACAGTAAGCGCAAACCCTGATAAATTGGTTCGTAACACACCAGGCGGAACTTCAAACACAGATGCTGACGGATTTTACAACTACAATGTCGGAGGTGAATACCACAATGGTTTCGAAAATAAATTATCTGGATATTTCTCGGATAACTGGACCATTACAGACCGTTTGAGTTTGGCTTACGGAGTGAATTTAAGATACCATAAATTAAAAGGAGATTACTACTTAACACCAAGAACGTCGGATTTACTATTTGATCCAACCCAGAAAACCTATTTTGATAACAACTGGTTTCATTTAGGCGGTTCGATCAATGCGGTTTATAAAGTAACCAAAAGAGCCGGAGTTCTAGCCGACTTTACCTACACAGAAAAAAATGGACAGTTAGAAAGTTATTCGGGAGCGGTAGCACCTAATAATGCGAAATCAAAAAGTCCATTGGCGGCGTTCGGATTGTATTTCAATCATGATAAATTCAGTATCGTTTCTCAGGCAACTTATTTAACTCGAAATAATTATTTAGCAAGATTAAATTTAGTGAATCCGGCAGATGCAACTCAGTCAGAAGTAGCAACGGTTTTCTATGATATCCAAACTTTAGGATGGACAACAGATATTGTGGCAACGCCATTCAAAGGATTTAATCTGCATTATCTAATTACGTTCCAAGATCCAGTTTACAAAAATTATGATTTTGCTGCTTTTGGAAACAACTATTCTTATAACGATAAAAACGTACTGGAAATTTCTAAAGTTTTAATGGAAATTGATCCAAGTTATACGTATAAAGATTTCAAATTCTGGGCGAGTTTCAGATACTTTAGCAAGCAGTATGCGAACCAGACCAATGCCTTATATTTTGCGCCAAGATGGGAAACCTTTGGAGGTGTAAACTACAAAATCAACAATCATTTTGATATCGGCTTGACCGCAGTAAACTTCTTAAATCAGACAGGAGCAAAAGGAACAATCAACGGAGCAGAATTAATTACAGATGCTTCAGGTTATTACGATCAGCTTTTGGTTGGATCATACATTCGTCCATTCACTTTAGAAGCGTCACTTAATTTCAGATTCTAAATTTCATTCTATGAAAAAAATAGTCATAACTGCCGCTTACGCTTTTTTTCTAAACGTAACGATGCAGGCACAACAAGGAAATTTTACTATCGTTAAAAATAATAAAGGTGCAGATTTGGGATATTCTCCTGAATCTGGCATCAAAATATTGACGGTTAATGGTAAAAAGTTTAAGGATTTAAATAAAAACGGAAAGCTGGATAAATATGAAGATTGGCGCCTTTCTCCAGATGAAAGAGCCAAAGATTTAGCTTCCAAAATGTCGGTGGAACAAATCGCGGGATTGATGCTTTACAGTCGTCATCAGGCTTTACCAGCTGGAGTTTCGGGTTATAATGCAGGGACTTACAACGGAAAAATATTCCCGGAAAGCAATGCCAAAACTTCTGATTTAACCGATCAGCAAAAAGCTTTTTTAAAAGAAGATAATCTGCGTCATGTTTTAATTACAAGCGTTCAGACTCCAGAAACGGCCGCTTTGTGGAATAATAATATGCAGGCTTTTGTAGAAGGAATTGGACTTGGAATTCCGAGCAATACGAGTACAGATCCACGCCATACGGCAAATGTAACTTCTGAGTTTAATGCTGGAGCAGGAGGAACCATTTCTATGTGGCCAGACGGATTGGGAATGGCTTCGACTTTTGATCCGAAAATTGTGGAACAGTTTGGACAAATTGCGGCCAAAGAATATCGTGCATTAGGAATTGCAACAGCACTTTCGCCACAGATAGATTTAGGTTCTGAGCCGAGATGGTACAGAATTTCAATGACTTTCGGCGAAAGCCCGGCTCTAACAAGAGATATGGGAAGAGCTTACATTGACGGATTCCAGACTTCTTACGGAAAAGACGAAATCAAAGAGGGTTGGGGTTACAAAAGTGTCAATGCCATGGTAAAACACTGGCCGAGTGGTGGTGCTGAAGAAGGCGGACGCGACGGACACTGGGCTTATGGAAAATTTGCAGTTTATCCAGGAAATAATTTACAGCAACATATCGATCCGTTTATTAATGGTGCTTTTAAACTGAAAGGAAAAACAAGCAAAGCTTCGGCGGTAATGCCTTATTATACGATCACTTTTGGTCAGGATAAAAAATACAACGAAAACGTAGCCAATGGTTACAGCAAATATATTATTACCGATTTACTGCGAGATAAATACGGCTATGACGGCGTAGTTTGTACCGATTGGTTAGTAACAGGTGACGAAGGAAAAACGCCGAATCTTTTTGCAGGAAAACCTTGGGGAGTAGAAAATCTTTCTATAAATGACAGACATTACAGAGCGATTATTGCGGGAGTAGATCAGTTTGGAGGGAATAATGATAAAATGCCAGTTTTGGCAGCTTATGACATGGGCGTAAAAGAATTTGGAGAATCTTTTATGAGAGCTCGTTTCGAAAGATCGGCTGTTCGTTTGTTGAAGAATATTTTCAGAGTGGGTCTTTTTGAAAATCCTTATTTGAATGTAGAAGAAACGAAAGCAGTTGTCGGAAATCCTGAATTTATGAAAGCAGGATATGAAGCACAATTGAAATCGGTTGTTTTATTGAAAAACAAAGTGGCTGTTTTACCTTTAAAGGAAAAGAAAACCGTTTTTATTCCGAAAATCTACACGGCTTCAACCAAAGATTGGTGGGGCGTTGCAAGTCAGCCAAAACTAGAATATCCAGTAAATCTAGAGTTAGTAAAGAAATATTACAATGTTACCGAAGATCCTTCAAAAGCTGATTTTGCCATTGTTTTTGTAACAAGTCCACAAAGTTTAGAAGGCGGTTATGATTTGAAAGACAGACAAAACGGAAGTAATGGTTATGTACCGATTTCTCTTCAATACGGAACTTACACCGCAACCGAAGCCAGAGCAAAAAGTATCGCGGCTGGAGATCAAGTTATCGATCCAACGATTAAAGACAGAACCTATAAAAACAAAACCGTTACCGCAGCTAATACAATGGATTTGAGAACGATTCTCGATACCAAAGATATGATGAACGGCAAACCGGTTATTGTTTCGGTTACTGCTTCAAAACCAATGATTTTTAATGAATTCGAAAAACAGGTTGACGGAATTGTATTGAATTTCGGAGTTTCTTCTCAGGCTGTTTTAGATATTATTTCTGGAAAAACAGAACCTTCAGGATTACTTCCGGTTCAAATGCCAGCGAATATGGAAACGGTTGAAAAACAATTTGAAGATGTTCCTTATGATATGATTCCACACAAAGACTCTGAAGGGAATGTTTATGATTTCGCTTACGGATTGAACTGGAAAGGAGTTATTAAAGATGCCCGAACAGAGATTTACAAGAAGCAGTAATTTATTTAATGCCACGAAGGCGCTAAGGCGCAAAGTTTTTTTATTGGTGTTGAATTTTAATCTCGCAAAGTCGCAGAGTCGCAGAGTTTTTATTTAAAGTCTCTACTTAAATCTTAAAAAAATAAAGATTAAAAAAACAGTATTTTTTTTTCACGCAGATTCTGCAGATTGAGGAGATTTTAATTGATAATCTGCGCGCACCTGTTTAAATCTTTTTAAAATCTGCGTGAAAGAAAAAAACTTTGAGACTCTGCGACTTTGCGAGATTAATTAGTAAAAAAATAACGATAAAACCACAATTCATATGAAAAATAAAATCACATTCTTATTTGCTTTTCTACTGCTTGTCGGTACAACTGTAAAAGCACAGGAAACGATAAAATTATATCAGGGAAAAGCACCGGGATCTGAAAACTGGACACAAAAAGAAGCGGAGATGTACTCAGATTTATTTAAAACCGAAGTGGTCTACAATGTAACTGATCCGACTTTAATCGTTTATCAAGTTCCAAAAGGAATTAAAAATACAGGAACAGCCATTGTAATTGCGCCTGGAGGAGGATTTCAGAGTTTATCGATTAACAGAGAAGGAAAAGAACTGGCCGAAATTTTAAGCAAAAAAGGAATTACTGCTTTTGTTTTAAAATACCGTTTGAACAAAACCGAAACAAATGATCCAGCAAGAGAAATGATGGATAAATTAAAAGACAGAGCAGCTTTTGAAAAAAATTCTCTGGCGACAATTCAACTGGCAGCACAGGACGGAAAAAATGCTTTGAATTATGTTCGTGCCAATGCTTCAAAATATGGAATTGATACTAAAAAAGTCGGAATCATTGGTTTTTCAGCTGGAAGTACTGTGGCAATGGAAACGGTTTTAGACAACAAACCAGAACAGCTTCCAGATTTTGTAGCAAATATTTATGGTGGACCAAGACCAGAACTTTTAAGTGTTCCTGCACCAGATAAAAAGATTCCGATGTTCGTTTGTGCAGCAAGCGACGATCAGTTGAAATTGGCTCCAAGAAGCATTCAAATGTATAACAAATGGCTGGATGCTGGTCAGACAGTTGAATTACACATGTACTCAAAAGGCGGACACGGTTTTGGAACTGGAAAACAAAATTTACCAGTTGATTCCTGGGAAACTCGTTTTGAAGAATGGCTTTCGCTGGAAGGATTTTTAACTAAATAAAGAGAGAAGGTTTCACGCAGATTTAGACAGATTTGAGCAGATTTTATTAGAATAAATCTGCGTTTATCTGCTTGAATCCTTTTAAATCTGCGTGAAAAAAAATCAATTTTTTTGTGCAGCAACAAGAGAAAAGGTTTCACGCAGATTTAGACAGATTTGAACAGATTTTATTAGAATAAATCTGCGTTTATCTGCTTGAATCCTTTTAAATCTGCGTGAAAAAAAAATCAAATTTTTTGTGCAGCGACAAGAGAAAAGGTTTCACGCAGATTTAGACAGATTTGAGCAGATTTTATTAGAATAAATCTGCGTTTATCTGCTTGAATCCTTTTGAATCTGCGTGAAAAAAAATAAAATTTTTTGTGCAGCGACAAGAGAAAAGGTTTCACGCAGATTTAGACAGATTTGAGCAGATTTTATTAGAATAAATCTGTGTTTATCTGCTTGAATCCTTTTAAATCTGCGTGAAAAAAAATCAATTTTTTTGTGCAGCAACAAGAGAAAAGGTTTCACGCAGATTTAGACAGATTTGAGCAGATTTTATTAGAATAAATCTGCGTTTATCTGCTTGAATCCTTTTAAATCTGCGTGAAAAAAAATCAATTTTTTTGTGCAGCGACAAGAGAAAAGGTTTCACGCAGATTTAGACAGATTTGAACAGATTTTATCAGAATAAATCTGCGTTTATCCGCTTGAATCCTTTTAAATCTGCGTGAAAATTAATTTAAAGGACTTAATAAAACTATATATTATGAAACATAAAATTATAAAAACAGCTAGAGTAACGCTTTTGACGGCGTTAGTGCTTTCTAATTTATCATGGAATAGGATTCCGAGTGATGAAACGAATCCGCCTCTTGTTACGATTAAAGGGTTTACGTTTGCCGATTTTAACAGAAACGGAAAACTAGATCCGTGGGAAGATACACGTCTTTCTGTTAATCAGAGAATTGATGCTATCATCAAGGAAATGACCAATGCAGAAAAAGTTGAATTACTAATCGGAACAGGAATGCCTGGAATCGAAGTCTTAACAGGCCCAGTGGGCGATTCAAAACAGGGATTGGTTCCTGGTGCAGCAGGGGGAACTGCAGCCTTTGAACGATTCGGTATTCCTGCAACGGTTGTAGCCGATGGGCCAGCAGGTCTAAGAATTGCGCCAACCAGAGAAAATGATTCAAAAACCTACTATGCAACAGCATTTCCGGTTGGAACAGCTTTAGCTTCGACTTGGAATAAAGCGCTTTTGGAAGAAGTAGGAAAAGCAATGGGGAATGAAGTAAAAGAATATGGTGTTGATGTTTTATTAGCGCCTGCTTTAAACATTCACAGAAATCCATTGAACGGAAGAAACTTCGAATATTATTCTGAAGATCCTTTGATTTCAGGGAAAACAGCTGCAGCAATTGTAAACGGAATTCAGTCGCAGGGCGTTGGGACTTCAATCAAACACTTCGCAGTAAATAATGAAGAAACCAATCGTTTAACGGTTAATGCACATGTTTCAGAAAGAGCGATTAGAGAAATTTATTTGAAAGGTTTCGAAATCACAGTTAAAGAATCTGATCCTTGGACAGTGATGTCTTCTTATAATAAATTAAATGGCGAATATACTTCTGCGAGAAAAGATTTATTGACAGACGTTTTAAGAAACGAATGGGGTTACAAAGGAATTGTAATGACGGACTGGTTTGGTGGTTTCCCAGGATTCGAATCGATTCAAAAAGGTTCAAATTCGGAAGTGGTAAAACAAATGATTGCCGGAAATGATTTGTTGATGCCGGGAATTCCTGTTCAGAAAAAAGCGTTATTGGAAGCTTTAAATTCTGGTAAATTATCTCAAGAAGTAGCCAATACCAATGCGAAAAGAATTTTAGAATACATCTTCCGCACGCCGACTTTTGCTAAATACAAATACAGCGATAAGCCAAACTTAACCAAAAATGCAGCAGTAACCAGAAATGCAGCTGCAGAAGGAATGGTTTTGCTTAAAAATGAAAAAAATGCACTGCCTTTTGCTGACAAACAAAAAGAGGTTTCTTTGTTTGGTGTGACTTCTTACGCTTGGATTACGGGTGGAACAGGAAGCGGAAGTGTAAACAACAAACACACGGTCTCTCTTTTAGAAGGTTTAACAGCTGCAGGTTATAAATTAGACAAAGAATTGGTTGATTTGTATCAGCCTCACGCTGAAAAAGAAGTAGCAATTGAAAAAGAAAATAGAAAAGCAAGAGGAATTTTGGCTTTGCCGGAAAGACTTCCAGAACTAAAAATGGACGATGCTTTTATCGCTAAAAAAGCATCAAGTTCTGAAATTGCCTTTGTAACGCTTGGAAGAAATTCTGGAGAAGGCGGAGACCGAGTTGTAGACAATGATTTTAATATGGCAGACGAAGAAATTCTAATGTTGGATAAAATCTCAAAAGCTTTTCATGCGCAAGGGAAAAAAGTAGTTGTGATTTTAAATATTGGCGGTGTAATCGAAACCGCTTCTTGGAAAGATAAAGTAGATGCTATTTTATTAGCTTGGCAGCCAGGTCAGGAAGGCGGACATTCTGTTGCAGATGTGGTTTCAGGAAAAATTAATCCGTCTGGGAAATTAACGATGACTTTCCCAACGAAATATTCGGATACTCCTTCGGCTAAAAATTTCCCCGGAATTCCAGCAGATAATCCGCAGGAAGTAACTTATGAAGAAGGTGTTTATGTTGGATACCGTTATTTTAATACGTTCAATATTAAACCTTCATACGAATTTGGTTTCGGAAAATCCTATACTTCTTTTGAATATACCGATGTGAAATTGAGTTCATCATCATTCAAAGATAAACTGACCGTTTCTGTTACGGTAAAAAATACAGGAAAAGTTTCAGGAAAAGAAGTAGTACAGGTATATCTTGCAGCTCCTTCAAAATCTATTGATAAACCAAAAGAGGAATTAAAAGCTTTTGCTAAAACAAAAGAATTAAAAGCAGGCGAGAGTCAGACTTTAACTTTGACTTTATCTCCAAAAGACCTAGCTTCTTTTTTAGAGAATAAAAGCGCTTGGATTGCCGAAGCTGGGGAGTATAATGTATTGGTAGGAGCCTCTTCATCAGACATTAAGAAAACAGCAAAATTTTCGGTTGCAAAAGAAATAACAGTTGAGAAAGTGAAGAAAGCTTTCGAATTAGATTCGAAGTTTACAGAGCTTAAACCTTAATTAGTTATCGTTTGGTTAGTTAGTGATGAACCGTCCCGAATAAAATCGGGACGGTTTATTTGTTTATGAGGTTGTCGTTTCTCTTTAGTTTTAAGATAAAGACTGGAAATAAAGAAAATAAGGGTTATTATAGACCTGTAATCCGTAATTTATATGATTATTATGTCAAGATTTATTCCGTTTAAGGAAAATCTACTGTATAATTAATTTGACAACATTCGCTTTCTGTGGTAGAAAAGTTATCTCTTCTGCTTCTAAACTTAACGCATTATTTATGTTTAGATAAACTCCGTATTGTATTCTTGTGAGTTAAAACAATGTGCGATGAATAGGTTACTACTATTATTTTATCTTTTTACAATATTCTCATTTGGCCAGCATACAAAATTTGAAAATTTTACGACAAATCAAGGATTG
This sequence comes from Flavobacterium procerum, assembly GCF_042431625.1. Taxonomy (NCBI): domain Bacteria; kingdom Pseudomonadati; phylum Bacteroidota; class Flavobacteriia; order Flavobacteriales; family Flavobacteriaceae; genus Flavobacterium; species Flavobacterium procerum. The sequence goes on from NZ_JBHLYW010000007.1 coordinate 32,620, forward strand.
TCTAACAATTCAGTTGTTGATATTGAAAGTGATAATGACGGAGGTTTATGGATTGCTACTTGGGATGGTCTAAATTATTTTGACGGATATAACTTTAAGGTTTTTAAAAATAATTTAAATAATCGCAAATCCATTTCGGGTAACTATATTACTAAATTAGAAAAAGATAAAACCGGAAAAATCTGGATTATCACCAAGGAAGGTCATGTAAACTGTTATCTCGGAAATGAAGAATTTGACGAATTTAAGTTTAAAACCACGCCTAAAAATATCTTTTTATCGCAAAAGGCAAATATCGTGGTGGAAACTAATACAGCCTATTTCGAATACATAGACAAATCATTTGTAGAGATATCTCAAAATAATGTAAAAAAAGCCGACTTCAGTAATCTAAAAAAAACATTACTCTCAAAACACCCTAAATTAATTATTAATGATGTTTTAAAAGATAAATGGGGAAATACATGGTTTGCTACTCGTGAAAACGGATTGTATATTATAAATAATGAAAACAAAATAGAGCATCTTACAGCAGATTTGTATTCGCCGTATTCTTTTAAAAATAATGAAATAGAAACACTTCATCAGGATGATTTCGGAAATATATGGCTAGGCCAAAAAGATGGAGGCTTAAGTATGGCATTTACAGGTTCTGAAGAAATAAATTCTATTCTGCCGCATCCTCTGAAACAACCTTACCTTCCAGACGAAACAATTCGAGCCATTACAAAAGACGATAAAGGAAAAATCTGGCTAGGTTATTATACAAGGGGACTTTATTGTTTTAACGATAAAAGTCATTTTTTTGAAAAATTTGAAATAGACAAAGCCGCATCGAACCCAGATTGGGAACGAATAAGAAGTTTGTTTACCTCAAGTGATGGGAGTCTTTGGGCAGGAACTTATAAAGGTATTTTGCGTATTTTGAATAATAAATGCACTAGCTACGAAAAAAACAATTCTGGTGGGGCTTCTATTAATAGATGTTATTCATTTTGCGAAGATCAAAATAAACAGCTCTGGATGGGATGCTGGGGAGGATTGGCTAAATTTAATTTGGTAACTGGACAATTCGAAAAGTTTAAAGGGCAGGAATTGTTAAGTAAATATCATATAAGGAATGTTAAAAAAAACAATCAAAACCTTATTATTTCGACCGAAAATAATGGTGTGATTGTATTTAATCTTGCGAATAATTCTTTAAAGCGAATTACAACAAAAGAAGGCATTCTAGGAAACAGTATATATTCTGTTTTTGTAGACAATCAATCTGATAATTATTGGATTGCTTCTTTGGGAGGTGTAACAGTTTTTAATGAAAAAACAGGTGTTGTAAAAAATATTACAGAATCTGAAGGATTACCTAGTCATATGGTATACGGACTTATAGACAACGGCGATAAAGTTTGGATTAGCACTACGAAAGGAATTGCTTCTATTGATAAAAAAAAATACACAGTTACTTCTTATCATCCTAACCACGGATGGCAAGGAACAGAGTTTTCAGAAGGAGCATATTATCAGGATTTTAAAGGGAATTTATTTTTTGGCGGAGTAGAAGGTCTTAATTATTTTAATCCAAGAACTATCTGTTCCAGCAATTCTAAAGCGAAAATTAAATTGAAAATTGATGGTATTGATAATTCATTAAAATCAATCAAAAAAAGCTTTAGTAACAATTCATTAGAAATTGAGGTGATTCCAATTCTTTTTCCAAGAATAAAGAAAACAGATATTTATTATAAACTGGAAGGAAGAGATGAAAAATGGATTTTGCTTCCTGCAAATAATAAAATAGAATATTCGAATCTTTATTCTGGCAATTACAGCTTTGTAATCAAACAAGGCAAAGACGGAAAACCGGAACCTGCTTATTTTTCTCTTCAAATAGGTAAAGCATTTTATGAATCGATATTGTTTTACATACTCTTGTCTGGTTTTATCCTTCTAGTTTGTATTGTCGTGGTTTATGTAAAAAATAAAGCAGCGCTCGTACAGCAAAAATATCTGGAGGAACTAGTTGTGGCTCGAACTGCTGTTATTGAAAATCAGAAAAAAGAAATGGAACAAGTTAATGAAGAACTGGATAAAAAAAACAGAAAAATCATTGAGCAAAAAGAAAAACTTCTGATTCTTCATAGTAACTTAAAAAAGGAAAATTTCGAGATAGAAAAGTTTAAGACTTTTATGCTGGCTGAGTTTCAGGAACCAATATCCAAAATTATTAAAAGTTCAAGTACGTTTAAAAAAGATGCAGAAACGCATCGTGATTTAATATTGCAGTCGAGCAAGCTGGTAAAGCTTATTTCTGAATGGAATTATCTGGAACATGTAAAAGATCTTGGCCCAACAAAAAAATCAACAGCAAATCTTTTTCCCATTTTTAAAAATAATGTCGAAAGACTAAAAAAAGATTTACAGTTTAATGAAGTCAATTTTAACTGCGAAATAGATAATTCTGAATGTTTTTCTATTGTAGACGTTCTTCGTTTAAAACTGGCGATGCAATATTTTTTTAATGACTTAAGCAAATATTCAGATAGAGACAGTACTTTGAATATTGCAATTGCTTACAAAAATAATTTTATCGAAATTAAAGCGACTTCGGATAGTATTATTCTAAAAGACAATTGGTACAATATTTCGCATTACAGTCCTTATTTTAAAGCGTTGCAGATTTTACTAGAAGATTTGGACGGAGAATTAATTCCATTTTCAGGAAACGATTTTGGTATGACTTTATGTATCCCAATAGTAGTTGTTGATCCAGATATTAATTTTAAGGAAACCATTTCGTGGAAAAATTTTAATAATGCAGATCAGTTTTCTTCTGATAAAAAATCCCTTCTAATTTTTGGCGATTCATACAATAATCCAGCTGCCAGCCAAGTTTTGGAAAGCGAAAACTTTAATCTGATTTTTGAAAGTTCTGTTTTCAATTTGAATTCAGTCATGAAACAAATAGATATTTCGGCTTTGGTTTTGTATCAGACAGAATTTTCCAAAAAGCTGATTGACTTTCTAAAATTAAACAAAGAAAATTCGAATATTAAAATACCGATGATTTATATCTCAGAAGATATCAATTATGAATTGAATGAACAATTATTGGAAATTGGAATTGAAACCCATATTCAGCTTCCAGCTAGTGCATCATTTGTGAGGAAAAAAATTGACAGCTTGATTAATCACAATATCGAACCGTTGAGAGAGCATAAAATCCAAGAGAAAATATTCGAGATCCTGACAGAAGACAACGAACATGTCACAGCAAATGAACGACTTTTAAGAAGAGCTTTAGAAATAATTAAGGAGCAATTGCATAATCCTTCTTTTAATGTAGAAATGCTTGTTGAGGAATTGGGTACTTCAAGAGTAAAATGTTATCGCATTTTTAAGGAAACTTTAAACCAATCTCCTTCAGATGTTTTAATGTCGCTTCGATTACAAAAGGCTGAAGTTTTATTGAAAACGAAGAGATTAAACATCTCAGAAATAAGTTTTGAATGCGGGTATAACGATCCAAAATATTTTGGACGTTCGTTTAAAAAGTATTTCGGAAAAACTCCTAAAGAATTTAAAGAACTTAAAGAGTACACAGTTTAGAATTTTTGTTAGCCCTGTATTTGCACAAAGTTAGGACAATGTTAATGTGCAAAATTCCGCTTTTTTGCTGTTAATCCTGTCCTAAATTGAATTAAAAGTCCTCTTTTGGAAAACAAAAATCCTCCCTTTGAAGGAACCGTTAAAATACTTTTGGCAAAACAAAAAAACTATTTTAAATGAAAAAAATTTATGCATTATTACTTCTTGCCTTCGGATGTATGTCATACTCCTATGCGCAGGGAAATGTATCAGGAATTGTGGTTTCTGATGTAGAAAAAGTGCCGGTTCCAGGTGTCTCTGTTTATATTAAAGGAGAACCAAAAGGAGCTGTTACAACAGATTTTGACGGAAATTTTGTAATTAAAGTACAGCAAAATGAGGGTATTTTAGTTTTTTCTTACGTTGGATTTAAAACAAAAGAAGTTCCTTTCTCAGGGACTCAAAAACTGAATGTTTCTTTAGCAGAAGAAGTGAGCACCTTAAACGAAGTAGTAGTTGTAGGTTACGGTACTCAAAAGAAATCGGATGTAACTGGAGCCATTGGTTCTGTAAAAAGCGAAAACTTTAACAAAGGAGTTGTTGCCAATGCTGGACAATTGATTCAAGGTAAAGTTGCCGGGGTTAATGTAACGGCAGCAAGTGGTGAACCTGGTGCAAATCAAGATATCATTATTCGTGGAGTTGGAAGTTTACGTTCTGGAACAACACCTTTATATGTTGTAGACGGATTTGTTCTTGACAACTCTGGTAATGGTGTTGCTACAAATCCTTTAAACTTTATTAATCCTCAAGATATTGAGAGCATTGATGTTCTAAAAGATGCGTCTGCTGCGGCTATTTACGGTTCTAGAGCTGCAAATGGAGTAATAGTAATTACAACTAAAAAAGGAGCAAAAGGACAGGCAAAAATTAACCTTTCTATGACTACTGGATTTTCTTCTTTAGCAAATAAAGTAGATGTGTTTAGTGCAGATGAATTTAGAAGACAAGTTGCTGCTGTAAACGGAAATTTACAAGATGGCGGAGCAAATACAGACTGGCAGGATGAATTAACAAGAACTGGAGTTTCTCAAAATGTTAATTTATCGATGAACGGCGGAACAGACAAATCAAATTATGCAGCTTCTGTGGGTATGGATAACCAAGAAGGTATTCTACAAAATAGTGATTTAAAACGCTATTCAGGACGTTTGAATTTAAACCAAAAAGCATTAAACGATAAGTTAAATGTTGCCTTTAACTTGACAGCAACTAAACTTGAAAATTCAAGACCAGATGCAAGAAATGTTGTTGGAAATATGCTTACACTGAATCCTACTGACGCAGTATATGTTAACGGACAACCAAATGTTAACTTAAGTAACGATGCTGTAAATCCTTTAATCAGTCAGAGAATTTATTCTGATGAAACAACCAACAATCGTATTCTTGCTAATATTAGTCCATCATACGAATTTATAAAAGGATTAACTTATAAATTTAATCTTGGAGTTGATTATTCTATGTCTCAAAGAGATATACAAGTTTTGCCATATACTTCGGCTACTAATACAACCGAAAGTACTTTGAACAACATTGTTACGAATAATAATAATGTTTTATACGAAAATACATTAACATATAATTTTAATGTTAAGGCTCATAATTTTACGGTTCTGGCAGGTCAGTCTTATCAGAAAACTCAAGTAAATCAGAAGAATTTTAACTTTAGAGGATTTCCGGATAATGGTGTAGAACCTAAAAATCAAATTGGAGCTGCTGGAGACCTTAGAAGCAAGTCTTCTTCTGCGGTAGAAAATGAACTTCAGTCTTTCTTCGGAAGATTAAACTATGGGTATGACAACAAATATTTGCTGACCGCAACTTTGCGTGCCGATGGTTCTACTAAATTTGGTAGTGACAATAGTTACGCCTATTTCCCATCTGTAGCATTGGGATGGAACATTACTAAAGAGGATTTCTTAAAAGAGTCTGAGGTTGTAAATAATCTTAAATTAAGAGCAAGCTGGGGACAAACTGGTGTTCAGGAAATTCCTTCTAAAAAGACAAAAACAAGTTATACAGAAAGCAACAGTGGCTACGATACTTATCCACTAGATCCGACTGATACCGATTTAGCTAGTTATCCTTATGGTTCAATCTATACTCGTTTAGCAAATCCAGCTCTTCAATGGGAGGTTTCAACACAAACAAACATTGGTTTAGATTTTAGTTTATTCAATAGCAGGTTATCAGGTACTGTTGATTATTTTAACAAAGTTTCAGATAACATTTTGTTAGAAGTTGCGCCGGTAGACCCTATTCAACCTGCATCAACATATTGGACAAATATTCCTAATATGGAAGTTCGAAACAACGGTATCGAAGTTGCTTTAGATTACAGCAGTGACAAAAGTAAAGACTTCTCTTATAGCATTGGTGGAAATGTATCTTTTACAAAAAATAAAGTAGTAAACTCTCCTTATAAAATATTGACAACTGGAGCGGCGCAAGGTGGCGGACAAACTGGAGCAACTATCAACGGAGTTTTGAACGGACACCCAATAGGTTCTTTCTACATGCTTGATTTTACAGGAATTGGTCCTGATGGTCAAAATCAGTTTGCAGACACAAATGGAGATGGTTCTATTCTAGATAATGACCGAATTGTTGCAGGAAGTGCATTGCCAGATTATATCTATGCTTTTTACTTGAATTTAAAATACAAGAATTTTGATTTCGTTGCTAATTTTAATGGTGCAGGCGGAAATAAAATCTACAATCACGTTGCAATGACTTCATTCAATAGAGGAAATTTAGCAAACTCTTTTAATACTACAGACAGAGCTTCACAATATTTAAACGAAGCCTCTACAAACTCTAATACAGTTTCTACAAGATACTTAGAAGATGGAAGTTATTTAAGATTAAACAATGCGACTTTAGGATATAACTTAAGCCCAAAATTAGTTGGACTTGGTGATGTGATGGACAATATACGTCTTTCTGTAACAGGACAGAATTTATTTGTAATCACAAAATACAGCGGTTATGATCCTGAAATTAATACTGGAACTTCTGTGGGCGAAATTCAGGCTTTTGGTATTGATTACTTTAGTTACCCAAGAAGCAGAACCATTGTATTTGGATTAAACGTAGCATTCTAATCAAAAAAAGAAAACATGAAAAATAAAATAATTATAGCAGCTCTTGCATTAGGCGTATTATTTACCTGGAGCTGTACAGATTTAGAAGAAAAAGTGCTTGACGAATCCTTAAACGGAGCCGGACAAGCAGAAGCAATCAGCGGTGCGATTGCTCCAGCTTATGGACAATTAAAATCTACGTGGTACCATACAAATAATTTTGGTTTACAGTTAATCGCCAGTGATGAAGGTATTTTGCCTTACAGAGGAGGAACTGATTGGTACGATGGAGGTAAATATTTAGCAGTACATGCGCATACTACAACACCTACTAATGACTTGGTTACAAGTACTTGGAACGCGCTTACTAAAAATATTTCGAGAACATTATCTGCTATTGAAGTATTGACTCCTCTTGCAGAAAGCGGAAATACAGAAGCACAAGGAGCACTTTACGAGATGAAGGCACTAAGAGCTTATTTAAATATGATGACATTAGACAGCTGGGGATTGGTATTCAAAAAAGAATCATCGGCGTCTACTTCAGAAATTTTAAGAGGACAAGATGCTGTTACTTACATTGAAAATGAATTACTTTCAGTTGCTGATGTAATCAATAAAGATAAAGGTCCAGGAAGAATGACTCAAGCTGCGGTTTGGGGGCTTCTTTCTAAATTATATCTAAATGCTCCTGTATATCGCGATCCTTATGGGACTCCTACATTTGCTGCAGCCGATATGGATAAGGTGATTAAATATACAGATAATATTATCAACTCAGGTAAATTCAGTTTATCTCCAGAATATTTTGACTTATTTGATGACAACAATAACTCAAACAAAGAAGTAATCTTTTCGATAGATCAGCGTGGAGTTTTGGCTGATGAGCACAATCGTTGGGCTTATTGGTCAATACCAGGATCTATGTTCCCAAGACCAGAATCAATCAATGCAGATGGTACAGACGGTCCAGCGATTACTTCAGATTTCTATCGTACATGGGTAGACGCTTACGGTTCTGTAGATCCAGCCGAAGCTGATTCAAGATTTTATAAGGACAATGCAAAAGTACCAGCTCATTTGAAAGATCTTACAGGACTTTCTCCATTAAATGATGAAAACCACTATTACTGTGTTAAAGCTGAAGATTTTGAAATAGACAGAGGAATTATGAGAGGTATTCCTTGGGCTGCAAGAAAAGATGCTAACGGAGCATTTTATAAATGTGATGGCGGATACAGAATTTATCCAGTTAAACAAATTAAAGGAAATGGACCTGATAAAAACGTTGGTTATGTAAACCTTACAGAAAAAGTTGATTTTACTAAGGAAGGAAGTATGCACTATTCTGGATATAGAGTATCGAAATACCAATTTAGCCATACTTCTCCTGATGGAAACACATTTAGTAGTGTAGACATGATAATGCTGAGATACGCCGAAATTTTGATGATGCGTGCTGAAGCTAAATTAAGAAAAGGAGATACGTCAGGTGCGTTGGCTGATATGAATACAGTTAGGACTTCAAGAACAGCTCGTACCCCAGTTCCTGCTGCGCTTCCTGCAATCAGTTTAGATATTTTGTACAGAGAATATGGTTTCGAATTTTACTGGGAAGGTTTAAGAAGAAACACTCAAATCCGTTTCAGTCATTTTGAAGACAAATGGACAGAAAAATCAGATACAGATGTAAACAAGAGATTGTTCCCGATTCCGCAGGTAGCAATTGACGGTGCATCTAATACTCCTGGATATTTAGTACAAAATAAAGGATATTAAGTTTTAGTTTATTTTTTTTACGTTGAATCGAAGACTGCCATTGTATAGTGCGCTATTGTAAAATAGGCAGTCTTTTTGTGTTAGTTGTTAAAACAGGGTAGTTTTTGAACCTTTAAAAAAACACCCTGTTTTTTTTTTCATTTTTTTCAAGCATTTATTTTGGCTGATAATCTCCGCCGACAAACCTTTTTTGCCCCCTACTGCCAATCTGCTATTTTGTTCATTCAAAATTCATCAATTTATTCAAAATGAAAAAATCATTTTTATTCATCTGGCTGTCCCTATTTTTCTGGGTAGCAGGTGATCAGCTGTATTCTCAAAATTTAGTTGCAGTACATTCTCATAACGATTATAATCAAACAGTTCCTTTTTGGAATGCTTATGCAAACGGTGCTTCGTCTATAGAAGCCGATATTTTTTTGAAAGACAATATGTTGTATGTGTCTCACGATGAAAAAGGAATTTCTGCTGCAAGAACTTTAGAAGATTTATATTTAAAACCGTTAGAAACGGCTCTAAAAATGAATTATAAAAAAGAGCACAAGTTATTTTTACTGATAGACATTAAAACAGAAGCCGTAGCTACTTTAAATAAGCTTATTTCGGTCTTAAAAAAATATAATGCAATAACTGCAAATAAGAATATTAAAATCATAATATCAGGCAATAGACCAGATGCGGGAATGTATCTTAAATATCCTGATTTTATCTTTTTTGATTATCAGGAAATAGACAAAACTATTTCAAAAGAAAACTGGGAAAAAGTGGCAATGATCAGTTTAGATTTTAAAAAATATTCAGTTTGGAATGGTTTAGGAAGATTGACTCATGATGATTACAATCGAGTAAAAGCAGTAATTACAAAAGTAAAGGCGAATAACAAACCATTTCGTTTTTGGGGATGTCCAGATACCAAAAGTTCATGGAAAGCTTTTGTTGAATTAGGAGTTGATATCATTAATACCGATTCGCCTTATAATTGTTTTCAGTACTTGCAATCTTTTCCTAAAAGATTGGTTACGGCAAGTAATTCCTCAAAAGTTTATATTCCAAGTTATAAAACCGATCAGAAAGAACTTCCTGTAAAAAATATTATTCTTTTAATTGGAGACGGAAACGGCTTGTCTCAAATTTCTTCGGCTGTTTTGGCTAATAACGGGGCCTTATCTGTAACACAGATGAAAAGCATTGGTTTTATAAAAACACAATCGGCAGATGATTTCACGACAGATTCTGCAGCAGCGGGAACAGCATTGGCAACAGGTCAAAAAACAAACAACAGAGCAATTGGAACAGACAGTCTGCGAAAACCAATTCCGAATATTTTAGAAGTCCTACAACAAAGAAATTTCTCAACAGGAATAATTACAACAGACGAAATTACGGGAGCTACGCCAGCTTCTTTTTATGCACATACTGAAGAAAGATCAAATACAGAAATAATAGCTAAAGATTTAGTAAAAAGTAAATTGAATCTTTTTGTTGGAGGCGGTGCCGCTACTTTCAAAAATACTTCCTTGGCTTCTAAATTCAAGTTATTGAATTCTGTTAAAGAACTAGAAACAGTAGTGAATGATACCGTAGGTGTTTTTATTTCTGAAGGCAGAGTTAAATCGGTTTTAGAAGGAAGAGGAGAATTATTGGCAGATGCGACAAAGTACAGTCTTGATTTTTTGAATAGAAAGAAAAAGCCTTTTTTCCTAATGGTTGAAGGAGCGCAAATAGATAGTTTCGGACACGTAAACAATGTAGGCGGAATAGTAGCCGAAACAATTGATTTTGACACAGCTATTGGTCAGGCGCTTATGTTTGCTGATAAAAATGAAGGAACTTTGGTTATTGTAACAGCAGATCACGAAACTTCAGGATTTGCTATTCCACAAGGAAATGTAAAAAAACGAATAATCGAAGGTGATTTTATAACCAATGACCATACGGCGACAATGGTTCCTATTTTTTCTTATGGGCCGCACTCAAAAGATTTTCAAGGTGTTTATGAAAATAATGAAGTATTCAGTAAAATACTTTCGCTATTGCAATAAAATTGGAGAAGACCGAATAGTAAAATAATACAAAATGAAACTACAAATCAATATTCTAATTTTTTCAGCTATAACCTTACTCTTTGCACTCAACAGCAATGGTCAGAACGTCCACCAATACGTCGATCCGATGATTGGTTCAGAAGGCGTTGGCAGGGTTTTTATCGGCCCTTCGTGCCCTTACGGAATGGTGAAGCCGAGTCCGGACTGTACCTCAAGCCCGAACAGTGGCTGGCTTCCGATGCCTAAAGAGGTCACAGGATTCAGTCAGGTACACGTGAGCGGAACCGGTGGCGGGCCGAAATACGGAAATATTCAGATTATGCCGTTTTCGGGAGCTTTGGACAAAATGGACCAGACTTCTTTCAGAGCAGAAGAAAATGTAAAACTGGGTTATTATGAAACGGTTTTCAAAGAAAACAATATTAAAACAGAAATTACAACTGGGGAAAAAGTTTCGTTTTACAGAATTACTTATCCAAAAAATAAATCAAAGGAATTAAAGATTGATCCAGGATTTTTCCTTGGAGAAGAAAAAATTCCCGATGCCAGAGAAGCCCAGCAATTTGTAGGTTCTCAGATAGAAATTGTTTCAGACACAGAAGTAAGAGGTTACAGTCGAATTCGAGGAGGATGGAATAACGGACGTGCTTATACCGTTTATTTCTGGGCCGTTTTCGACCAGCCGATTGCCAGATATGTCACTTTCAAGGACGGAAAATTTTACAGCAATCAAAAAGCGCATTTTGATTCCGGAAAGAAAACCGCAGCGTTGCTTTCTTTTGGAAACTCAGGAAAAGAGGAACTGAATGTCAAAATTGGAATTTCCTTTTTAAGCGAATTAAAAGCCAAAAACAATATAGAAGTCGAAATCCCGCATTGGAATTTCAATGCCGTTTTGGCCGCTTTAGAAAACAAATGGGAAGATTTATTAAGCCGAATCAAATTATCGGATGATACTTCGGCAGAATACAGAAAAATGTTCTACACAGGTTTGTATCATACCATGATAATGCCGGTTGACAGAACAGGAGAAAATCCGTTATGGACAAACGACGAACCGTATTATGATGATTTTTATACGATTTGGGACACCTTCAGGACTTCAAGCCCATTAATTACTTTAATAGATTCTAAACGTAAAGTAGACATCATAAACGCAATGCTGAATATCTACAAACGCGAAGGATACATGCCTGAAGGAAGAAGCGGAAATGATAACGGAAGAACGCAGGGAGGTTCAAATGCTGAGGTTGTGATTGCCGATGCTTTTGTGAAAAACTTAAAAGGAATCGATTACGAACTGGCTCTGCAGGCCATGATCAAGGATGCTACAGTACCTCCGGGAGGAAACGAGGAAAGAGAGGGAAGAGGCGGACTTTTGGATTATCTTAAATTAGGTTACGTTCCGTACGGCACCGACCGCGCAGGAAACCGAACAATCGATTATTCATACAACGATTATAATATTGCGACAGTAGCCAAAGGCTTAGGCAAAACAGAACTGTACAATCAGTACATGAAGCAGGCTGAAAGCTGGCAGAATTTATGGCGTGCAGATTATGAAAATAATGGAGCAAAAGGATTCATCATGCCGAAAGACAAAGACGGAAACTGGCTGGATGATGTCGTTTTCGGAGAATCTAAAATCCAGAAACCGACTTTTAAATATACGCCTGTCATCATCGAATCTCCCTGGTATGTCTGCCATTGGTGCGTGTTTTTCTACGAAGGGACTTCATGGGAGTATTCATTCAGCCTGCCGCACGATATTCCGGAACTGGTAAAAAAATCAGGTGGAGAAAAAGCATTCGAAAACCGACTGGATATATTCTTTGACAATAATCTGTTCAATGTTGCCAACGAGCCTTCATTCCTGACGCCTTGTCTGTATCACTGGATTGGAAAACCGTATTTAAGCAGCGACAGAATCAGAACCATCATCAAGAACAATTTCAATACGTCAAGAGAAGGACTTCCTGGCAACGACGATTCAGGAGCGATGTCTTCGTGGCTGGCTTTCCACATGATGGGATTGTATCCGAATGCAGGACAGCCTTATTATCTGATTAATACGCCTTTGATAAAAGAAACGGTTATGAAATTAGAAAACGGCAAAAGTTTTAAAATCACGACCAAAAAGATGAGTGATAAAAACAGATACATCAAAACCGCTTTGCTGAACGGAAAACCATACAACAAAGCATGGATTTTGCATGAGGATATCAATAACGGAGGAGAACTGATTTTAGAAATGGATTCGAAACCTTCAGCTTGGGGAACAACAATTCTACCACCTGCAAAATAAAATGATGAACAAGATGAAAAATATATTTTTAATGATTCTTTTCTGTATTGTTTATCAGAAAGGAATTTCTCAGAATTACATTCCAACATTAAAAAACAATACCCAATTGCATTATGTCTGCAAGCTTCACGGACAAACGAGAACTTTACAGCTTACGGCTGAAACTTCCAACAATGCATTGGCTTTTAAACTGGAAACAAGAGGCGTAAAAAGTAAAATAGTTATGCTTCCCGAAGCTGTAAAAAACGGAATCGAATTAAGTTTTAATCAGGGAGAATATGCACCGGTTTTAAACTTAAAACCGACAGAAACGTTCTTTATGATTTCGCAGTCGGCTTATCAGGATCTGGTCAAAAAAGGTTCATTCGTTTATAATAACACAACTTATGTTCTGGATAAAAGCGAAGATAAAAATACCGTATCGATTGACGGCAAAATCGTGGATGCATTCCATGTAGTGGCACAGATCGACGAAACCGAGATGTGGATCATCAAAAATCCTGACTTTCCTTTGATCTGCAAAATCATCAAGAATCCGTTAGGAATTAATCCAACACTAGTAAAAGTAGTGAATTAATAATACATGCAGAAAATAAAAAAATGCTAATCTTTAGATTTGCTGAGGTTTTCTGTTTTTTTCAACAATTTTATAAAGATTGAAAAAGTCTCTTTTTAAGCTCTCAGCGGAGAACTACGGTTTTGAACTTTGATTTGGTAAGACTTCATTTTGCTTAGATTTTACTTTTAAAAAATTCAAAGCACCATGATTCTGTCATAAATAAGACTTGCAAAAAACAACAAAAACTTATAATTGATTAACAATAAGTTTAAATTGATTTTTTAAATGCACAATTTTTAGTTTTCTATTCTTAGTAAGAAAAAATATAAAATCTCCCAGTTTCGTAAAGGTTTGAAACTGGGAGATAATCAAAATAAACACAAACTATCTTTAGAACGAGTATCTTAAGCCAAGCTGTCCTTGGAATCTTGAAGCTAACTGATCTATTGTATAAGGTGTAGAAGTTGGTTTTTGGAACGTATAAGTTGGATCGCCTGTTGCAACTCCGCCTAAGTTTCCAGATTTTGTTAAACCAATACTTGCTGTTGAATTATAAGTGTTAGGAACAAAATAGCTTCTTCCCCAATCTTTGTTGATAAGGTTTCCGATATTGGCCATGCTGAATGAAATTTGGAAAGTACCTACTTTAGTTACTTTAATTTCGTCCATTAATTTTAAGTCAGCTTGAATGTTCCATGGAGTAGTATCACCATTTCTTTGTGTGAATGTTCCTCTTCTGCTTTTTAAATAGTCATTTCCGTTAATGAATGCTTCGTAATCTGCCACTTGCTGTGCAGCTGTTGCTGAAGGAACTCCTGCAGCACTTACCCCAATATATTTTGCTGCTTCTGCTGCATCTTTAAAGATATAAGCTAAACCTGCTGCTTGCCCTGTTCCTGCAATCGTAGAGTTTACAAATCCCCAAGAGAATGGATTTCCTGATTGTGCATTAAAATATACGTTAGCAGAGAAAGTATTATTGTCAGCTAATTTTACTGCATATCCAACATTAGAAACAATTCTGTGTTTGATGTTGAAGTTTGAAGTTGCCAATTGAGGATCATTTGGTGTCAACGATTGATTCATTTGGAAGTTACTTTCCATAGAGTTACGAATTCCGTTTGTAACGTCTTTAGAATCTCCGTAAGTGTAAGCTACCATAAAGTTAAGACCAAAATCGTATGTTTTAGAAATCATTTCTGTGATGCTGTAACGGTATCCTTTATTCGTATTAGACAACAAATAAGCATTTGAAAAAGCTAAATTGATATTTGCTGCATAAATTGGCATCTCATGTTTGGTATCGTAAGAGAAATAAGTTGGATTATCTGTCTTATTTACTTGCTGGAATTCTAAATCACGAATTACTTTAGTGTACATTCCTTCCGTAGTAAATTTATATCCGTTGATGATTTTATCTATTGCAAGTGAGTTTCTTAAAACAGCTGGCATTTTGAATTTGTTATCAATTAAATCGGCCTGAACTTTTGGAGTTGCATCGTGGTATCCGTTTAATCCGTTTGGAGATAAAGGATCTCCTGCTGCGGCAACTTGAGCAGCAGTTAAATTGTTTTTGTCATAACTTCCGTAACCTACACCATCATTGTAGTAAGCATATCCTAACCATGCAAAAGGAACTCTACCGGTAAATACTCCAGAACCACCTCTTAAAACTAATGTTTTGTCTTCGTCAACATTATAAGTAAATCCGATTCTTGGAGAAACTAAAGCTGAACCAAAGAAATTGTTTTTGATTTGGCTTAAAGGTGTGTAAGAATACGTTGTACCATAATTTGGATCAGCTGGAGAGTTTTGAACCTGCTGGCTCAATTTTGGTTTAGTCGGCATATCGGTATAATCTACTCTCACACCTGGAGTCACTTTTAATTTACTGCCAATTCTAATTTCATCCTGAACATAAGCACTGTAAAGGTTTACGTTAAATTGTGCATACGGATTATTGAAAATTTGATCTCTTGAAGAACCATCAAACGGATAAGTTCCACGTACACGAGTTGGTAATTTGTTGTAGAAATCGGCAAGAGATTTATAAGAGATTCTTCCGTTAAGTGCATTTACAAATCCGTAATTGATATCGTAGAACTCGTTGTGCGTACCAAACAATAAAGTGTGGTTTCCTGTTTTGTAGGTTAAGTTATCAGTGATTTCAGTTGTATTCTGTTTCATATTGAAAACAGTAGCTTCACGATCGTTTCCTAAGAAAATAGTTCCGCCGTTATAACCAATTTCTGTCTGTGGAAACATAATATTGCTTGATTTCGGATCACGGTAATCTTTAATTGCAGAATAACTTGCTATGAATGAGTTTGACCATTGGCTGTTGAAATGACTTTTTAATTCTAAAACCGTACTGATTGCTTGGTTCTTTTGAGTAAAATCCATTCCAGAAAATCTAAAGTTTGCAGCGTCGCGCTCTAAGTTTGTTGCTTGAGAAATTACCGTATTGTTTCGTAATGAAATAGAGTGTTTGTCATTAATTTTCCAATCTAATTTATTGAAGAATTTCTGGCTTTTAGAAAAGTTATTGTAAGAACCGTAAGTTCCTGGATCGAAACCGTAGTTTGTTTTAACAAAATTTGAGATTTGTTCAGCAGTAGTATTATCCAGTAATGAAGTTAGTTTTCCAGCTGAATTAGTTTGTCCTGCATTATAAAAAATTGGATCTGTTCTTTCTGCATATTCCATATTGGTAAAGAAGAACAATTTGTCTTTTACAATTGGAAGTCCTACTCTAAAACCAACTTGGTAATCGCCAAAAGCACTTGGCATTTTTGATCCGTCACCAGCATTGTTAGGGCCAGTAATTGCAGCATTTCTTCCGTAGCTGTAAATAGATCCTGTCACCGTATTTGTACCGCTTCTTGTTACGGCATTTACGCTTCCTCCTAAAAAGTTTCCTAATTTGATATCATAAGGAGCAATATAAACTTGAATATCCTGAATCGCATCTAAACTGATAGAGTTAGAACGCGTACTGCTTCCAGGCATTCCAGAAGTTCCAGATTGACCTCCTAAAGACGGACTGAAACCAATAGCATCATTATTAATAGAACCATCAATTGTTACGTTATTGTATCTGAAGTTAGTTCCGGCAAAAGAGTTGTTAGAACTTTGAGGCACTAATTTCGTAACATCCTGAATTCCTCTGTTGATTAACGGAAGACCATTTACTTGTTTTTCGCTAATATTTGTACCATTGTTTTTAGAAGAAGGTTTAGAACCTGTTATAACTACTTCTTCCAAAACATTATTGTCAGCTTTTCCAACTACAATAGTTGGTAAATCATTGTCTCCTAAAGCTAAATGTATTTGTGCATTAGAATAATCTTTAGTGTCGTTACTTTTAATTTCCAATTCATAAGGTCCGCCAGCATTTAAGTTTTCGAAGCTAAAGCGTCCTTGTTTGTCTGTTGTAGCTTTGTAAACAGCATTTGTAGGCAGATGTGTCAAGGTTACTTCGGCACCTGTAAGAGGGCTTGTGCCATCATTAACCCTGGCGGATAAAGATGAAGTTGTAATTTGAGCAAAAATGTTTCCCATGGTTAGGAGCATTAAAGCCGTAAAAAAGAGTCTTAGTTTTGTCATGTTGTTTATTAGTTTTTATTTCACGACAAATAAAATCTCTTTACTTCGATTCGATTTAAGGCTAATGTTAACGAAAAATCAAAAAACAATTCTTTGTTAAATTAAGATGATCAATATGTTATTTGAGAAAAAAACAGCTATCCCTTTAAAATCAATAGGTTTGTGTTAAGTCCCATGAAATAAGGGATTAGACTTAGATTTAAAGTAGATTAGAGATAGATTAGAGTATTATGTCAATGTTATCAAACGCAAAAAATAGAATTTTAGAACAATAAAAAAGCATTAAAATTTATGTGGAAATTTAGGGAAACAGAAGAGAAAAAACAGTGCCTTTTTCCAGTTCAGAATCTACAGTTAAAGTTATGTGGTGACGCTTCAAAATCTGCATGGTAATAAAAAGCCCTAATCCTTGACCTTGAATATGTCTTGTGCGATCACTTCTAAAAAACAAATCGAAAATAGATTCGATATCTTTCTGATCAATTCCCGAACCCTGATCTATAATTTTTAAAAGAAGTTTTCCATTATCTTCAAATGCAGCTACATTAACGGGTAAAGGAAAAGAAAACTTAATGGCATTGTCAATAATATTATATAAAGCTATAAAAAGCGTGTGTCTATTGGCATGCACAGTCAGTAAATCTTCGTTATTTATAATAGCATCTAGATTAAGAGCTATTTTAACGGCAGGATATTCTATTGCTTTTTTTTCAAGTACATTCCATAAAATTTCATCAATTCTGATGTTTTCCATCTGATGAGGCTCTGAAAGCTCCAATCCAGAAAGAATCAATAATCCGTCCAAAGTATGTTTTAGATGAAGTGTATCTTTTCTAAGTGATTTCAATACTTCTTCATATTGTTGATTAGTTCTAGGATGTTGTAAAGAAACTTCAATATCACCTATAATAATGGTGAGTGGCGTCTTTAATTCATGAGATGCATTTTTAATGAAATTTTTCTGTATCGTTACACCACTTTCTAATCTTTCTAAAAGATAATTAAAGGTGGTAATCAATTCCTTTATTTCATCTTTTCCGCTAGCAGCAGGCATTTCGAGTCTCGAATGCAAATTTTCTGTTGTAATCGTATTTACTTTTGAAATGACGTCTTCAAAAGGCCTGAAAGTTTGTCTAGACAAAAATCTTCCCAAAAGATAATTAAGCGCAATTCCGACTAGATAGAAGAGTAGAAATACGATAGCCAGCCTTTCGAGCTGCTGATTTCCGACATCATCAATTCCAGACACGACAATAATAAAATCACCTTGATTGTCCTTGTAATACAGTCCCGTAAATTGACGGTTTTCTATAGAAAAATTTAGTATTCGGTCTTTCGAAATAGCTTTTAATTCACGGTCGCTTAATTTAACGGGCACATCATCATGCAAATACACTTTTTTGCTTTTTGCATTGTAGATTCTGATAGATTGATTTGTTATTCTATTATACTGAGTTTCTATTTCCTCATAACTGATGCTGTCCATTTTAGTAATCTCATCTTTTTCAAAATAGAAAAAGGCAGTTATTAGTGCACTGTCCTCCAATCTTTCATAATAAAGATCTTTTCGATGGCTTTTAAAAAGCAAAAAAGACCCGATCAGAAGAAGTCCGACAATAAAAGCAAACAGTATTGTAGAATTTATTGCTAGTTTATTCTTGAGATTCATGAACTTTTTTCTTTAGCATATATCCGGTTCCTTTTACAGTATGAATGAGTGGTTCAGAAAAATTCTTATCTACTTTATTTCTTAAGTAGTTTATATATACATCCACCGTATTGGTATTCATATCAAGATCAAGATTCCAGACAGCTTCGGCAATTGCAATTCTCGAAAGTGCTTTTTCGCGGTTTTTCATAAAGAATATTAGAAGTTTTAGTTCTCTGGATGAAAGGTTAAGTTCTTTCCCGTCTCTTGTGGCATTTTGTTCTTTCATATTGATTTCAATTCCAGCGTAGGATTGAAAATCGAGAATTCCCGAACTAAATTCGGCACGACGGAGCTGCGCATTTATTCTGGCTAGAAGTTCCTCAAATAGAAATGGTTTGGCCAAATAATCATCTGCTCCCGATTGTAATCCTTTAACTTTTTCGTGAGGCGTGTCTAATGCGCTGAGAATAAGTATAGGTACTGTTATTTTTCTTTTTCTTAAAATTTCACAAACTTCAAAACCAGTAATATCGGGCAACATGATATCAAGAATGATGATATCGAAATCATTTTCGATTACAGTATTTATCGCTTCAAAACCTTTTGAAACTGCCTTTACTTTATAAAGATGCTCTTCAAGTCCTCTTAAGATAAAGGAAGCAACTCTCGGATCATCTTCGACTAATAGTACTTTATTCATTCGTTTGTAATTTTGCTAAAGTAAGATATTTAATTTTTAAGTTATAAAGGTCTTATTAAATTTGAATTCTAAAAAATTATTTACACTATGATATTTTGTTTCAATTACAGAAAATTAGTGATTTGACGTGAGATTTTGCCACTATGGATTTAATATTTTGTAAGAATATTTTATACCTTGCAAAACAATAACGATAAAAAACAAACATCCAGAATGAAACATTTTTTTTCAATTTTAGCACTATTTATTTTAATTAGCTGTTCCAGTAATGATTCAGAAGAAGTTCAAATCCCAGATCCAACCATTCAAAGCATTTCGACTAATTCAACTAATATAGGAGATACCGTTATAATTAACGGAGAAAATTTTGATCCGAATTCTGATTATACTATTACATTTAATGGCACTAATGCTAAAATTACTCAAATCACTTCAACTACGATAAGTGTTATAGTTCCGGTTGGTACAACTTCTGGACCACTTCAGCTAAAGGTAAATGATGTAACAGTTAATGCAGGTTATGTTTCTATAATTGGTCAAAATCGACTATTTGCATACAGAAGCAAAATTATGGAATTAAATCCCGTTACAGGTGCAGAAACCAAAACCTTGTTGTACAGTACAGGATATAGTTCTTTTACTGAATTAAAATACTTTGCCCCAACAAATGAAATTATTGGACAAGGATTTATTTCAAATAACATTGGCAACACTTACAAACTTTTGAAAATAAAACTTGCAGACAAAAGTACAACAGAACTAACTTATGCAGGTTATGACCAATTAATCGTAACAACAACAGGAAAATTATATGGTTACAAATTGTACCAAGGTATTGTTGAAATAAATCCGAATACAGGTTCTGAAATTGGAAGCTTAATAAGTACAGGAAGTGATCAAGTTTATGGATTTATTTACAATCCTCAAACTGATGAAATAATGGGAGATAAATGGTTGCTTGAAAATGGAAAGAACATTCATAAACTTTGCAAGATAAAACTATCTGACAAGTCGGTAACTGAAAATGTTTATTACGGCTATGACGAATTAATTCCTGCAACTAATGGAAAATTATATGCCTATAGAGCAACAAAAAAAATAGTTGAACTCAATCCTGCTACTGGTGCTGAAATCAAAACTTTAATAAATATTACTGACGAACATATCAGTAATCTCACTTATTATCCGCAAACAAATCAAATAATTGGAAAGAAAGTTATATTTAATAATGGAGTTCCCACATATAAACTTTTAAAATTAAACCTAACCAATAATTCATTGTCAGAAAATAACATCATTAATGATGATTACTTCTATTTTATTGTAACAAACTAAAGACGATCATTCCAGCAACATTAGCTGTTAAACGACCTCAAAAAGGTATATTTTTAACATAAATTCTAAAAACCAATCTTGTTTTAATAATTCGAAACAAGATTGGTTTTAGTTTTTACAATACGTAAGAATGTAAAAATTTTGTGAGCAATATGCAGCCAATAAACAGTCGCGAAAGCCATAATCAATCTACATAAAATCAGATTTTTGAGATAGAAATGGTATTCCTTCCAAAACGCAATACGCTACGATTCTGCGACAAAACTTAGACAGGTTAAAGATTTAGAAAATTTGCCTTAGCTATTTGGGTGGAAAAGAGATTAATTCTAAAAGTAAAATTTGGGCAAATTAAATCAATGTACTTGTGGCAATTTTGTAAAAAACTAATTCATAGAAATTAAGGCACTGTAAGTGATGATTCATTCAAATACAGCATGAATTTTATTGATGTATCGTTTGCAAATCTGCTAAAACATTTGTTAAGAAAAATATTTTAGTGTTTTTTTTAAAAACATTGAACTTTTTCAACTTTTATAAAAATAATTAGATACAAATTTGTCTGATTAATTTTATTAAATAAATGATGCCGAATTCTGTTTTTTAATTATTAAACATACTTTTAGGAATCTACCTGTATCATGCTGAAGTAATGGTCAATTTTGGATATCCAATTCTAATTGTATGTGGTCTTTTGTGTCATATTAATAAATCCTATTGAACCCTAAATCAATAATTATATGAAAACACTTTTTTTACAAGTTATTCTTTTTCTGTGTAGTTACACTGTGATTTCTCAGAAAACTTTGTTCACACCTACAGAATGGAGTAACCCCAACAATGAATTTTACAATAAGATTTCCAGCGACAGAAGATATGAGTCGACAAATTTTGTTTTGTATTGGGGCGATAAGGTAGGCACTAATCCGGCAGGATATACTGATGCTACATTACGCTTTAGTCCGAAGGCGGTTGCAGATACTCTTGAGCACAGTTTTAAGCGTTATGTTACAGATTTAAAATTTGTGAGTAATGCACCCACAACTAATGTAGGAAAGTACAAAATAATCATCATGGTCATGAATACATGGAATTCTACAGATGATAGACTGACAGCTTTTGCCCATGCCAGTTCTTTTAGTAATACCATTGGTGCGATGTTTGTGCATCCTCAAGCCACAAGAGACGGAGGTGCTTTGTCACATGAATTTGCGCACACACTTCAGATGATGATGCGAATTCAGGAAAATCCCGGTAACGGAACTGCATTTGCAGGTTATGATTGGGCAGGTCCATTTTTTGAAGGTCATGCCAATTTTATGAGAGCTCAGGCTTATCCGCAATGGGCAGAAATTGATGGAACACTCACCAGATGGATACAAACGAGACATTTTATGTGGTCTTCTAACCGCCATCACTACACTAATTTCCATTTAATGTATTATGTACAGGAAAAAGATGGTTTTGATTTTACCAGAAGAATGTGGGCAGAATCTAAAAATCAGGAACATCCTCTGGAAACAATAAAAAGACTTAAAGGTTTTACTCAGGATCAGCTTAATGATTATCTATGGGGCTACGCGCAGCGTCAACCGGCCTTTGATTATCCAATTCAATGGAATTCTCAAATAAACAATGTGAGTAATTTTGGAAAGAAAATCAGGGAAGTTCATAAATTTATTCAAAACAGCATGCCGCGCTACACCAGCAGGCAGTACACATTTCTGTCTAAAGTAGCAGGAACAAGCGACCAGTTTTATACCAATAATGATTGGGCGCCACAGGATTACGGGATGAACATAATTCCTTTGTACCCAACTTGTTCAGGCACAGAAAAAAAGATTACTATAAAATTTAAAGGGCATACAGAGGTAAATCCAAATCAGGCTGGCTGGCGATATGGTTTTGTTACCACAAAGTCAGACGGTACTGTATCTCGTTACAGTCCAATGTATAAAACTGACGGAGAAGCTTCATTTACCTTGAATACAGCTTCTGAAGCTGGTATTTTTTTAGTAGTTTTTGCAGCTCCTAAAGCACACGTAAATTACAATATGGATGAAGGATATCCAAAACAAAGAAGATATCCGTATGAGCTTAAAATTGCTAATGCAAATCCTGAAGGTTATCAGCCAGCAGCTGATTTTAGAAAATTTCTTAAAACAAATGGTCGTATACATACAAATGGAGGAGGATGGGTTTCAAATAATGCCAATGTTGCATCATCGGTGTTTGTCGGACCTTATGCAATTGTAAGAGGTGGTACGATTTCGGGAAATGCCCGTATAGAAGGATATGCAATGGTTGAAGGAGGTAATATCAGTGGCAGCGCAATTGTAAGAGACAATGCATGTATTTACAATGCAACCTTATCAGGAAATGCTCTTTTGGAAGGTAATGCGTGGATGGAAGGCGGCTCAGTTGCCAATACAGCAAACATAAAAGGAAATGCTATGCTGTTTGCTGGAAATTTCGGAGGTTCGGTTGTCGTTGGAGGTGATGCAGAAATAGGCAACTGCTCTAATTCGGGAGTCTATCTACAGTTTCCTTACTGGAGAAATGGAAGAACAGAATGCGATGGAAAAGGAGCAGGGGATGTTTCAAATGTAGATATTAACACGGCATTTACCAACTTCTCAGCAGCATCAATGGCATTTAGTACGACGCCGAATTGTACTGTTCAAACACTTTCTACTGCAAAATCAATTCAAGAGAACTATGATGTTAATCTGAATATTTATCCAAATCCAACAGGAGGAAATTTAACAGTGTCTTTTGTACAGACCGAACAGCAAAAAGTTACTATTTCATTGTTCGATATCAATGGACGAAAACTGAACACAATTAGCGATAAGACTTATGATGCGGGAAGAATTGATGTTTCTTACAATTGTAGTGATCTTCTTCCGGGGATTTATTTGATACGAATTCAGACAGGAAACGATTTTATAACCAAGTCCTTTATCAAAAAGTGATAAGAATAAGCTAGTATTGTTCTCATGGAATGAATTTCAAAAATTTAATTCATTCATAGATTATATTAAAAGCCTGATTTCTTAAATCAGGCTTTTTCATAAACAAGATTCAGTTATCGGTAAAATGGGCGCTAAAATTGGATTAACCATTTTCCTGAAATTAATTTCATAATAACCCCAAATGATTAACAGCAATTATATTGTATTTTAGTATAACTGCTAATTATATTACAGAGTCATATTTAAATTTATCTAATTTAAAGACTAGACTGTAGTTATTACAAAGTTTTTCAGGGATATTACAAATTAGCACTGTTGCTATTTGATATAGTTTTATTTTGTTATAAAATTGTCTTCAAATTAAAAACAAAGACTGTCTTAATACTATTTTTTCCTTAAAAATGTAGCTGGAGTATGAAATACAAAAATATTTTATTAGTCAATGATGATACTGATGATGCTGAGATTTTTGTATCAGTACTGAATGCAATTAACCATTCGATTAGGTCTACAGTAGAATACAGTGCGCTCGAAGCGCTAAAAAAGCTACAGGATTCAAAATTATCACCAGATATAATTTTCTTGGATTATAATATGCCATACCTTGATGGAACTGGATTTCTAGAATTACTTCGAAATATAAAAGGCTTTAAAAAAATTCCGGTTGTACTTTACTCTCGAAATTCCGGAGTTATGTTGCAGGATGCAGTAGAAAAATTCAAAAGAGTGCAGTTTTTGAAAAAGCGTGCAAACTTTAGAAAGCTTTTTGAATCATTGCAAAAAATAATTATTTCTGAAAAATCTATAAAAAAGAATTTTGACTTGAAATTATAACTTCGGATGTTAGTTATATTAGTATTTTACGATATAAAGCGTAAGTCGATTATTAAAAGTATTATCCAAGAAAACTAAATAAGTTTCAAAAAAATCTGGGAATGTATGTTCTTGATATTGAAGTTTTAGCTAGAAAATATTGAATACTATTTATTGAATACTATTTATTGAATATGCTATGATTCTGTTACAAATTCAAAATTGTTGGAATCTGAGATAAAAGGAGATTTAGTCAAATATATTTAAGCTTTAAAAAGAAAGAATCTGCTCTTAATGGCAGATTCTTTCTTTTAAGGATTAATGTAATTTATTGTAATAATGTTATTTACATTCTAAAAAATAAAATGTAGGTATTCATATTATCTTAATTTTCCAACAAATATTAAGCTCCCTCCAATCGCTTCAGAAACTGCTTCAAATTCAGCAGCTCCTTTTTGTTTCAAAAGACTGAATTTACCATCAGGAGCAGTGATATTACCATAATATTCTACACCATCAATTGTACCAACAGTGTAAACGGTACCGTATTTTTCAAAAGAGGTAAAAGGTTCAACTTTTAGTGTTTTTAAGTCTACAAGTGCAAATTTTGTTGGAGCGTTGTACCAGTCTGCAGGTTTAGCTGGTGGCGTAAACGTATTGTCTAAATATTGAGCAAGAGCTTTATCTCCGTGAACATAAGCTACCACATTTACAGAATGAGCATTTAAAGCTGTTTTTAAATCTACAAAAAAGTTAGGATCGAATGTTCCGTCAGGATTTACTTTTAATAATCCGCTTGTGGTTGGATTGCCAGTTACTGTGCTGTAATCTAACGCGATAGCACTCTCACGAGACGGTCTGTAATACAATGAGCCATCAGTTCCTTTTGCAAACGTATGATACCCCATTGACATACGAGAATCTTTAACATAAGTAACTGCTTTTGATGCCAAATCAAAAACGGCTATCTCTGCATATTGTAGAAACCTATTATAATCAGTAGGAGTTGCAGCAATTGGTAAGATGATTTTTTTTGCAGAAGTAACATAACTCATATAAGTTGCTGTTTTAATACCGGTATCATTACTAAATGGCAAGGGAGTAACTGCAGGAATATATTCGATTTTTGTTTGCTTCAAAAAGATATATTATTTTCAATATCTTAAATTTTGCAATAAAATTATTAATTATATATTTGTTTTCAATCGATATTAAATCTCGAGAATTCTTCGTCGTAGTGATTGAATACTTGTATAGTGTGTCCCGAGCATATAAATATAAGATTCTATTGTAAACATTGAGAAAAGACATTTTTTTTGAATACTTTATGTAATTATGGAAATACAAAATACTGGTGCAAAACATATTTCAGCTTATAGAGAGCAAATGGGACTAGAATATGAAAAATTACATCCTGAAATACAAAAGAGATTTGACTTTTCAACAACAAACAATATTGCATTTATTGGAAAAGGGACAATGGAAAATATTTGGAATGGAAACAAATTGGCTGTATTTATTCTGAAACTCTTGTCAAAAACGAATATTCTATTTCCAAGAGCGGGGCAAAATATTGAATACGAAATTCACAATTACCCGTATCTGGATAAATTCAACAGAGAAGTACATTCTATGAACCGAGTGTTTTATTTCCCTGACGAAGAACAACGTTTTGATGGAACTGCAACTTATAGCCAAACAAAGAAACATATTGTAGAATATTTAGGACTTGACCACAGAATGGTTTTTGAAATGGGACTGACGGCAGAAAATGGAGCAATTAGGTTTACGTCCGGGAAACAGTTTGCTTTTGTTTGTGGTCTTAAGCTTCCTGTACCAAAATTAATAAGAGGGGATATTGAACTTTTAGAATGGTTTGACGATTCAGAACAGAAATTTTATTTGGACTTGAGCGTAAGAAGTAAACTGTTTGGACCTCTTTTTGGATTTACTGGCTGGTTTAATGCTGAATATATCGATTTCAGTGGACAGAAAATCCCAAATAAATTTAAACCAACTAGAGAGGAAAAAAGAGAATAATCAGTGCTAAAGGTTCTATCACATCTGCAAATGGTTCGGTGTATCTGTTAGTAACAATTACCTTTAGACCTTCAAAATGTATTGCATGAATAGCAAAGGTCATTTTTATCCCAAAGCTATTATTCTTCAGGCCGTTTATTTCAAACGGAGACTAACATTGAGTTACAGGAATGTTGAGAAAAAATCAGATGCTTTAGCCGGAACAAGTATGTTCAAATCAATTTATAAATTGGCTCCATAATTTTCGGTTTACTGATTTCTTTCGAATTTATATGGTAGATGAGGCAGAATCCATTGATTTAGAGTCTGAAATGATTAATTAATGAAAGAAATAGAATCACTTTTTTGAAAATTTAATTAGTGCATATTTAATTAGTTTTGGGATAGTGAAATAGGTTTTAGAATTAAGGTTTTCAAGTGATGAATTTGAAGAAATAATTTTATTTATTGATTGCAAGGTTTCTACTGTAAATCTCTAATCGCTTAATACTATAACATTTTTTTGATGGTTGTAATCATTTGAATTTCAAGATTTAAATCTATTTGATGCAGTGTTTTAATTGACCGCTATTATGATAAACTAGGTTGATTAAACCAGCAAACAGTGTCAATCCCAAAGGCTTAACACTGTTTGCTTCAATGATAAGAATCTGAATATTACAAATGGAAGTTATTTCATCAAACTGATGTTGGTCAAGCCACCATCAGAAAGAATTTCAGTGCCTACAATAAATGTAGAATCATCTGATGCCAGAAATACCGCTGCGTTACCAATATCAGATGGAAGACCTTGTCGTCCAACAGGCGTAATATCAATCCACATTTGTTTAACTTGTTCCAGGTGTTCCTGCGGGACTAACTTTCCAAAAACCGGAGTGTCAATAGAACCAGGAGAAAGTGCATTAACACGAATTTTTCTTGGCAGTAAATCAAGAGATAAACCTTTTGCCAGAGAAATTAGAGCCGCCTTTGCAGCCGAATAAATCGCCATTCCGGGTGCGGCACGATGTGCAGCACTAGATCCAATTAATATAATAGAGGCGCCGTCGTTTAAATACGGAAGTGATTTTTGCACCGTAAAATAGGCACTTTTTAAATTGAGGTCCATATATCTGTCGTAACTTTCTTCAGTTACATCGCTTATAGTTCCCATCGGAACTCCATCTACAATTCCACCGGCATTGACGGCCAGTACATCGATTTTTCCAAACTTCTCAAAAGTTTTTTTAAATACATTTTCGAGATCATTACTATTATTGACATCTCCCGGAATGGCAATAAAATTTCCGCCTAATTGAGTAATGGCGTTATCTAATGTTTCTTTATTTCTTCCTGTAATTGTACCTATGGCACCATGATTTCTAAATGCCTCTGCAATTCCAAAACCAATACCGCTGTTTCCTCCTGTAACAACTGTTACTTTATTTTCTAACTTATTCATCTTTTATGTTATAATGTGTTTAAAAATTATAAACCATAAATACCGCCCGAAACCGATATTTTTTCACCGTTAATCCATGCTCCATCTTCAGATGCCAGAAATACAGCTGTTTTTGCAATATCCTCAGGCTGTCCTGTTCGCCCAAGCGGTGTGCTGGCAACTAGTTTTGTTTCGGCATCACTGCCAATAAAACCTGCACTTCTGGAACCTTCCGTTTCAACTACTCCGGGTAAAATAGAATTGATGCGAATGTTTCTGCCACTAAATTCTTTTGATAAAGAAATGGTTATGGCATCTAAAGCCGCTTTCGTTGCAGAATAAACTGATCCGGTTGGCAACGGTGTTTTTGATACTTCAGAGCTGATGTTGATGATATTTCCGCCTGTATTTCCAAATAATTTTAATGCAGCCTGAATAGTCAGTAGAGAACCCAATACATTGATGTTAAATTGCTTGTGAAAAGATTCTTCAGATAATTCCTCGATTGAAGCATATTGGTAGATTCCCGCATTATTTACTAAAATATCTAAAGTGCCAAAAGCATTTTTTGTTTCCTCAAATAGAGCAATAACATCTGATGCTTTTGATACGTCTGCCTTTACCAAAATAGCTGTCCCCCCATTATCCGTTATAGATTTAACCACTCTTTCTGCGCCAGCTTTGTCTGATGCATAATTTACTACGACTTTAGCACCTTCTGCGGCAAAATATTGTGCAATAGAAGCTCCAATTCCTTTAGAAGCTCCTGTCACTACTGCCGTTTTGTTTTTTAATTTGTCCATGTTTTTGTTGTAAAATGTTAACCTGGCAAATGTATGGCGCTTTAATTAATTTTAGTAACTTTGTAACTAAAAGTAACCGTAACGTTGGATTAACGAAGTAACCTTGAAGTAACAAAGTAAACTATGAATTGTAATATGCTTGAAAAAGAACAGCACAAGAAAGAAATGATGGCTGTTCAGGATTCTATGGATGTGTTAAACGGAAAATGGAAAATATCGGTGATATCTTCTATCTGTTTTTATAATAAAAGGAGGTTTTCAGATATTTTAAATGATGTAGCCGGTATTTCCAATAAAATGCTTAGCAAGGAGCTAAAAGAGCTTGAAGTAAATAAACTAGTTAAAAGAACAGTAATTGATACATACCCTGTTACAATTGAGTATGAACTGACAGCACATGGCAAGACACTTCAAACAATAATTCAGAACTTGACCGAGTGGGGAATTGAGCATAGAAAAAAAATAATAGAAGAGTAGCTGATATTTATATATAAAAAAGGTTCTGTCGTATCTGTTTTAATGACTATTGTCTTTAGAGTTTCAAAATATATTAGATGAATACCAAAGTTGTCTCAAGATTATTATTCTTCAGGCGGTTTATTTCAAATTGAGATTTACATTGAGTTGCAGAGATGTTAGGGGATAATGAAAATGCGTGGAATAGCAATTGATCATGCCGCTATCCACTGCTAAGTGTATAAATTTGCACCTTTGATTGAGTATAAATCAAAAAGAGAAAGAAAAGCATAGGGGCCAGCTGGCGAATGGATGAAACCTATGTAAAAGGAAGAGGCATCTGGTGTTGCTTATATCGAGCTGTCGAATAATTCAATTTATTAGATTAGTAAATGTAGAATTATAACCTCATTTAAACAAGATGTAAACGTGCTTAACTCCTTTGATATCGGGACTTAAGGTGAAATTTTGTGGCACATTTTCGAAATTTCCGAGTGTGCCACGAATGTGCCACAAAGATTTTGTTCGATTTTATAAATATTGAAAAGCGGTAGAAAAGAAAAAACCCTGAAAATCGTTTGATTTGCAGGGTTTGCCGTGAATTTTAGCCTTTTTTGTAAACTTTGAAAAGTCTCTTTTTAAGCTCTCAGCGGAGGAAGAGGGATTCGAACCCCCGGACCTGTTACAGTCAACAGTTTTCAAGACTGCCGCATTCGACCGCTCTGCCATTCCTCCAGTATGTAGCAATAATTTTCTCATTGCGGGTGCAAAGATAAAATGTTTTTTCAATTCAAGAAATTTTTTTGATAGTTTTATAAAGGAAATAATTTTTTATTTACGTCTATTGCTTAGTGTGTCTTGTTAACTGATTGTATTACAATGTTTTGAATTTGAGTATTTGCTCCTGAAAAATGACATAATTTACTATTGCACTTATGTTTTGCAAAATCAAGGGAATAGAAATGCCGATATTTATTTTTTTGGGGTGTCATTTTGTATGACTAGTTAAATTGCGTCTGCACTGCAGACGCAATTCAAAAAGTTTTTAAATCTGGCGATTAATCCATAAAAACGTTATCTATGCATTCATGTTAAAAACCTTGTTAGCGAATCTTTCCTGAGGAGTAATTGTATGTTAAGCCAATAGTAGCGAGGTATCAAAAAAAAACTCTATTTAATCGATTTTTTGTACTGAAGTAGTCTGAGTCTCGTCGCTAAAGATTTGTCACTTATACTTACAACCTAAGAAAAATTTCTTTACTCAAAATTTCAAGCTCGAGAATCAGGGTCGTTAATTAAGCAGGATACGATTTTTCAGGATATTATCTGTTGATGCCTTCAAGCCTCATTATCTTCGGTCATGTCTATGGTTTTTGGATGCAGACTTACCAATTGTAAAACAATTGTAGTGATCACTACAAATAGTAGTATTACAAAAACGTTTCTCATTCCTCCATTATCTGCGGCCTTTCCCAAAAACTCTGTTATAATAGCTCCAGCCGAAATGCCAGCAAAATTCATAATTCCATATCCGGTGGCCCTGTAGCGGGGCGCAACAAATTGACAAAGAATAGGCATGTTGTTCGTGTCATAAATTCCAAATCCAAGTCCAAAAAGAATAGCGCCAAAAATAATAGATGTTAGGCCACAGCAGTAGCCAAATAAAAACAATGCCGGAATGGTAAGAAACAATCCGATGGCGCTGGTGTAAATTCTTCCTTTAAGATTTTTCATTACCCACTTGTCTGAAATGGCGCCTCCAATCAAAACACCAAAAAAAGAAGACATCGAAATGGTTACCGTTGCAATTGGTCCTGCGAGAGACATGTCTAAATGCAGAGTTTCAGTAAATAAAGTAGGTAGCCAGTTTTTTGCTGCCCAGCCCGGTAAACTTGGCGCTGCGAAATAAAAGAGTAGAATCCAAAAGGAGATATTACCGAATAATATTCCTAATCCTTTGAACATTTGCTTGAATTCAGGGATGAAAGATGATTTTTTTGTGGAATCAAAAATATAAGATTTTTTTTCCTGTAAAAAAAATATCAGTACTAAACTGTAAAGTACGCCGAGTAAACCTACGGAGTGAAAGCTGAAATGCCAGGAAAAATGCTTAGAAATAGTGGCTCCAAATCCGCCCAGTGCCTGTCCTAAATAAATTCCTGTGGTATGAATTGCAATAGCAAAAGAGCGTGTTTTTTCCTGATGGTAATCTGTAATTAATGATAATGCAGCCGGAATATAAAAAGCTTCACTAAAACCCATAACGCCGCGCAAAATGTAAATCTGATTGAAAGTTGTGGTATAGCCCATTGCCATAGTCACCCCTGACCAGATAAAAAGACTTCCTATGATGATTCTTTTTCGGTTAAACCGATCTGCTATAATTCCGGAAACAGGGCTCATAAGTGCATATATCCAAAGGAAAATGGCCATTAAGAGGCCGAAATTTTCGGCTTTAGCCAATTCAGGAATGTCATCCATCATCGCTGACTTCATAGTAGAGAGCATTTGTCGGTCTAAATAATTCAATAAAGCAACAAACCACAACAAGCCAACAATAATCCATGGATAGGATTTTTTTTCATTCAATTTTGCAATCATTCTTCGTTTTCAAAATAATGGCCGAATATACGAATTCAAACGCTATAGAAAAGAATTGTTTTTGCATCTGATCTTTTTTTCTCTTCAGATTATTTAATCTTTTTTGCCTAATACCCAACTTTTGAGCCTGATTCCATTTTTGTCTTTTCAAGTGATTTTTTGATAATATTTCAAAAATGAAAAAGCCTTTAAACACTAATGTTTAAAGGCTTTTGACTTTTAAAGTTTCTTCTGAAGCTTCTACTGGCGGAGAAAGAGGGATTCGAACCCCCGGACCTGTTACAGTCAACAGTTTTCAAGACTGCCGCATTCGACCGCTCTGCCATTTCTCCAGTATGTTGCTATCATTGCTGATTGCGGGTGCAAATATAAGACGGTTTTTCGGTTCTAAAAACTTTTTTTAGACTTTTTTTCGAAGTTTTTTAAAATAATTTTCAAGTGTCTAATAATCAGTATTTCCGAAAATGAGCTTTTTTGAAAAATTACTCTAAATCGTCTAAAATAGGTGTTGGTTTTTTGTTTTCATCAACTGCGACAAATGAAAAAGTGCCTGAAACTACTGTTTCACGAAGTTCTGAATACATTTGTTCCATAAAAATGTCAACATGTATTTTGCAACTTGTTCTTCCAACGCTGTCAACTTTTGCAACTAATTCAATCAAAGTTCCGGCTGGAATTGCTTTTTTAAAATCAATTTGACCTGTAGAGATTGTGACTACTTTTTTGCGGCTGAAGCGGGTTGCGCAAATAAATGCTACTTCATCCATCAAATGAAGTGCAGTACCGCCAAATAAAGTATCGTAATGATTGGTTGTACTCGGGAAAACGGCCTTAAAAATACGTGTCTCAGACTTAAGAATTCTTTCTTCTATTGTTCCCATATTAATAATTTACGTATTCTGTTATTTCAAGTCCATAACCAATCATTCCTACGCGTTTAGTCTGTTCAGTATTCGAAACAAGTCTAATTTTAGAAATATCAATATCGTGCAGAATTTGCGCTCCAATTCCGTAATCTTTGCTGTCAATAATAACTTTTGGCGCTTTTAAGGTTCCTTGTGCTTGCAATGTTTTAAGTTCAGAAATTCGGTTTAAAAGATTTACAGCTGTCATGTCTTGATTGATGAAGATAACCGCGCCTTTTCCGTTTTCGTTAATCACCTTAAACATATCATCTAACTGCTGTTCAGCATTATTGGTTAATGTGCCCAATAAATCGTTGTTAACCTGAGAAGAGTGAATTCTTGTCAAAATTGGTTCACCAAGATTCCATGTTCCTTTAGTTAAAGCAATATGAATTTGTTTGTTGGTAGTTTGTTCATAAGCTCTTAATCTGAAAGTTCCGAAACGAGTCTCAATATCAAAATCTTCTTTTTTGACGATAAGACTATCGTGTTGCATTCTGTATGCAACCAAATCTTCAATTGAAACTAATTTTAAGTCAAATTTTTTGGCTACTTCAATCAGTTGTGGCAAACGAGACATTGTTCCATCCTCATTTAGAATTTCGCAAATTACTCCGGCAGGTTTAAATCCGGCTAGTCTTGCAAAATCGATTGCAGCCTCAGTATGTCCAGTTCTTCTTAAAACACCTCCCTGTTTTGCAATTAAAGGAAAAATATGACCAGGACGAGCCAAATCGTGTGGTTTTGTATTTGGGTCAACTAATGATTCAACAGTTTTAGATCTGTCGGCGGCAGAAATACCTGTAGTAACACCATGGCCTTTTAAGTCAACAGAAACAGTAAAAGCGGTTTCCATATGATCTGTATTGTTGGTAACCATTGCTTTAAGGTCCAATTCTTTACAGCGACTTTCTGTAAGTGGTGTGCAAATTAGTCCTCGGCCATGTGTGGCCATAAAGTTGATCATTTCCGGTGTTACTTTTTCGGCTGCGGCCAAAAAATCACCTTCATTTTCACGGTCTTCATCATCGACTACAATGATTACTTTACCTTGACGAATATCTTCAATAGCTTCTTCAATGGTATTGAGTTGTATTTTTGTGGACATATTTATTGCTTTTTTTGAGCCGGCAAAAACCGCTCAGAAATTTTTTGAAATAGTTGTGAAATTGGAGTGGTAATCACATCAAAATTGATTAATCCATTATCGTTTGTTGCGCGATAGGTTAATAAAACAGCTAATGGAGACAAGATGAATGACGACATCCATGAACCCATAAACGGACTCATTCCGCCTTCCTGCGAAAGCCTTTTTCCAAATGTGTTGATGAAATGAAATGTAATAAAGATTAAAACAGCAAATACAATCGGAAGTCCGAGGCCTCCTTTTCTGATGATTGCTCCAAGTGGTGCTCCAATAAAGAACATTAAAAAGCAAGCAAAAGCAATTACGAATTTTTCGTACAATGCCGTCAAATGTTTATTGATTTCACGTTGCTTGTCCTTCAAGTCTTTTTGAGTCGTTTCAATGGAGTAGATGCTGCTTGTTACATTACTGGCCGCCATTCTCAAAATATCTGCTTTATCTTTATTGTTATAAAGCGAAAGAAGGTTGTTCGGCAATTGTTTTTTCTTGAGATCTTTTTTTACCGCAGGCACTGAAGTTTTGCGAATTCCTACACGTTGGTTGATGTTTTCAGAGAATGAGACAATTTCGTTGTCCAGATTTTTGTTTAAAGAATCTAATGTGTAACGTAACTCGTTTACATTCAGCATTCCGTTTGTGTTGTTGATGCTTTCTTTGCTATCGTCAACTTTGTTCAGCTCAGACAAATCAATATTGATGATGTGTTTTTTGAAAGCTCCTTTTATGAAAGGCAACTTAGCGCGATCTTCGTATTTTTTCGGAGTAACATCCTGATAATAGTAACCATCATTTAAAACCAATTGGAGAATACTGGATTTTTCGCTGCTGATTAGTTCACCGGTTTTGGCTTTTATCACGGTTTTGTTTTCACCTACATTATTGGCTTTTTCGTGAATGGTAACTCCAGCTAAATGATTTCCGTTTTCACCCGATTTTTTGTTGACCTTAATGTTGTAAGTGCCGACATCATTAAACTGACCTTCAGCAATAGCCATTGCGGGTTTGGCTTGAGCGATGTTTTTTCTAAAGTTGACAAACTTATATTCTGCATACGGAATTACATTATTGGCAAACCAAAACGCGACAATACTTAGTACGCAAATAAATATAATCAGTACGCGCATGGCTCTCTGGAGCGAAATACCAGATGATTTCATGGCAGCAAATTCGTAGTTCTCAGCTAGATTACCAAAAGTCATAATTGATGCTAATAATACCGATAACGGCAAAACTAGCGGAATGATTCTCGGCATCGAGAAAAGAAGGAATTTTACAACCAGTATCAAATCGAGATCTTTACCGGCAAGTTCCGAAATAAAGAGCCATACGGTCTGTAATATGAATATAAAAAATAGGATTACAAATACCGTGGTAAATGTAAATAGGAATGTTTTTAGTAAGTATTTGTCTAAAATTTTCAACCTGTAATTAATCTAATTTATTAATGTAGTATTTCGGGTATTTACTCGCTACAAATGTAAATTGATTTTTTGATAAAGGCTGATTGGTTTTAAAAGAATTAACGGTTAAAGTCGTTTTTGTTCCGTTTTTTCCGGTTTCAATCAAATTGTAAATGTGTTTCGTCTGAACGTCAATACCTAAAAGAATTTCTTTTCTTTGGTCTTTTCCGCTTGTAGGAACTAGTTTTATGTATTGAATTTTTCTTCCTTTCACATTCTGTACAATATCCATAGTGTATTTGTATCCTGAGTTAAAGAAAGTCAGCATTTTTGAAGGAGTGATGGCATTATCATCCTTTTCATTTATTTTAGTGATAGTCACTTCTTCGTCTTCAGGAACAATTGTATAGGTTTTCTGACCATCAAAAATTTTAGTAACGCCCATAAAGTTCAATACGTACTGATTGCCTTTCATGGTAACATTTCCTTTGCTGTCCTGATTGATGTTTTCTTTTGAATTGTTGAGCGAATATTTAAAATCGATAACAATGTTATCGTAGCTTTTTATTTTTGAAGTCACTTCGTTCAATAAATCTTTTGCTTTTTTATCCTGTGCTTGAATAGAAGTGAAGCTCAAAAGCATTATAACAGCTATTTGAAGACACTTTTTAGTCATGCTTGTGATAGAATTGTTGTTGATTTCTTGAAATTTTGCTTTCATGATTGAATTAATTTTGTTCATTATTAAAAAATTGATCAAGAGCACTTAAATCTAGGATGTTTACGCTACGTGCTTTACTGCCTTCAAACGGCCCAACTATTCCTGCTGCTTCCAGCTGATCAATCAAACGGCCAGCTCTGTTATAGCCTAATTTTAATTTTCGTTGCAATAAAGATGCAGAACCCTGTTGTGCATTGACAATAATCTCTGCAGCTTCTCTAAATAAAGTATCTCTCTCAGAAATATCTATATCAAGATTAATGCCACTTTCTTCTCCGACAAACTCTGGAAGTAAATATGCTGTGGCGTAAGCTTTTTGTGCACCAATAAAATCTGTGATTTTTTCGACTTCTGGTGTGTCAATGAAAGCACATTGAACGCGGATTACATCATTCCCATTTGTGTATAATAAATCTCCTCGACCAATTAATTGATCGGCACCTTGTGTGTCCAAAATGGTTCTTGAGTCGATTTTTGACGTTACTCTAAAAGCTATTCTGGCAGGGAAATTCGCTTTGATCAAACCTGTAATAACGTTTACAGAAGGTCTTTGTGTTGCAATAATCAAGTGAATACCAATGGCACGGGCCAATTGAGCCAAACGCGCAATCGGAACTTCGACTTCTTTTCCGGCAGTCATAATCAAGTCGGCGAACTCATCGACAACCAAAACGATATATGGCAAAAAGCGGTGTCCAGCTTCTGGATTTAATTTTCTCGATTTAAATTTATCATTGTATTCTTTGATGTTACGAACCATCGCATCTTTTAATAAAGAATAACGATTGTCCATTTCAGTACAAAGTGAATTTAAAGTATTGACTACTTTGGCATTATCTGTAATGATAGCATCTTCTGTGTCTGGAAGTTTGGCTAAATAATGTCTTTCGATTTTGTTGAAAAGCGTAAGCTCTACCTTTTTTGGGTCAACCAAAACAAATTTTACTTCTGCAGGATGTTTTTTGTATAAAAGCGAAGTCAAAACAGCATTCAATCCAACAGATTTTCCTTGTCCAGTTGCTCCGGCCATCAATAAGTGAGGCATTTTGGCTAAATCGACAACAAAAGTTTCGTTAGAAATGGTTTTTCCTAACGCAATTGGCAATTCCATTTCGGCTTCTTGGAACTTAGCTGCTCCAATAACGCTTTTCATAGAAACCATGGTCGGGTTTTTGTTCGGAACCTCAAT
This sequence comes from Flavobacterium procerum, assembly GCF_042431625.1. Classification (NCBI taxonomy): domain Bacteria; kingdom Pseudomonadati; phylum Bacteroidota; class Flavobacteriia; order Flavobacteriales; family Flavobacteriaceae; genus Flavobacterium; species Flavobacterium procerum. Next base: position 69,798 of record NZ_JBHLYW010000007.1, read on the forward strand.
ACCGATAGTACCTTTTCCTGGAATCGGTGCAATAATACGAATTCCTAGTGCTGATAATGATAAAGCAATATCATCTTCTAAACTCTTAATTTTAGAAATTCTGATTCCTGCTTCTGGAACAATTTCGTATAAAGTTACAGAAGGACCAACAGTTGCTTTAATCTGCGCAATTTCGATTTTGTAGTTACGAAGCGTATCTACAATCCTGTTTTTGTTTTCTTCTAATTCTTCTTGATTTATTGTAATGCCGCCAGTTGAATATTCCTTCAATAAATCAATGGTTGGGAATTTGTAATTGGATAAATCCAAAGTTGGATCAAATAATCCGAAATCCGCAACTAGGCGAGAAGCTAGATTTTCTTCGATAATATCTTCTTCTTCTGCTTTTTCAATCACAAAAGCTTCGTCTGGAGAAACTAGTGGTAGTTCTTGTTTGGGAGTAATTGGCTTTAAAATCGGATTCAACTCTATTTCTGAAGAGTGAGAAATAGTAGGTTTCAAAGCTTCTTTGTTGATTTCAAACTGAGAATCTACAGTTTTGATATGAATGTTGTCTATTTCAGGATCGCTTTCGTCTTCAATAGCAAATTCTTCCAGATTGTAGGCGCTTTCAGGTTCCTTAGCAACAGGTTTTAAAGTTTCTAATTCTGATTTCAATTCTTTTTTAGTAGAATCAAAATACGACTGAATTTTCTCTGGGGATAAGTTTATCTTAAAAATCAGATAAACGATTAAGCCAAAAAGAAGCGCAAGCAATGTTCCAGTTTTTCCGATATAGTCTTGAAGGAATAAATTTAATTCGTAACCAATTGTACCTCCTAATTCGGGTGCAGAAGTGGCAAAAAAGCCAAAAAGTACAGAAACTACGATAATCGCAAAAATATCCCAAAACCAAGTGTTTTTTAGTTTTTTAGTTGAAAGTTCCAATGCGAGAAACATTCCTGTAAGGAAAAACAAACGCACGAATAAAAAAGAAGCAAGTCCAAAACCTCTGTAAACAATTAAATCGGCTAGATAAGCCCCGAATTTTCCGAGCCAGTTTTGTACAACTTCGCCACGATCGCCCAAATGATCTACCGCACTTTGGTCGGTCTGCCATTGGCCGTTTACATAAAAAGAAATAAATGCAGTTAATAATGCAATAGAAAAAAGCACCAAAAGACAACCCAAAACAAACTTTTGCTGTTTGGTTATCTTAAAGGATTTTTTGTTTTCTTCTTTTGATTCGTTTTTTTTGTCTAAAGTTTCTTTTTTGTTTGTTTTTGCCATTCTTGCGTTCCTGTTGCCTAAATAAATTTTGGGATATAAATAATCAAGCCTATTGCTATTGCAGTCATTGCAGCAAAAAATACTGCCCCTGCAGCAATATCTTTAATAAAACCGATTCGTTTGCTATAATCGGGATGAATAAAATCGGCAATTTTTTCAACTGCAGTATTTAATCCTTCAACACTCAAAACCAAACCGATTGCCAGAGTTTGGCAAAGCCATTCGGTTTGTGAAATATGAAAATAAAACCCAGCAATAATCATAATGATTCCCAATGAGAACTGCACCATGATGCTGTGTTCGGTTTTGATTAATTTCAGAGCGCCTTTAAAAGCGTAAGTCACGCTTTTTAAACGCCCTGAAACAAAAGTATTGTCTTTTTGAAACTCCATTAAGCGGAAATATTATAGTACTGCCAAAGCAGCTTCGTAATTTGGTTCGTTTGCGATTTCAGCAACTTGCTCTGTGTGAAGAATTTTTCCGTCAGCATCAACAACAATGATTGCTCTTGAGTGTAAACCTTTTAATGGTCCGTCAACGATTTCTAAACCGTTTGCTTTACCAAAAGTACCTTCTTGAAAATCTGATAAGTTTACTACATTTTCTAAACCTTCAGCACCACAAAAACGTTTTTGAGCAAATGGTAAATCTCTAGAAATACATAAAACAGTAGTGTTTTCTAATCCGCTTGCACTTGCATTGAAAGTTCTAACAGATGTTGCACAAGTTCCAGTATCAACACTTGGGAAGATATTTAAAACTAATTTTTTACCAGCAAAAGTGCTTAAAGATGCAACTGATAAATCGTTTTGAACTAGACTGAAGTCAGCTAATTGTGTTCCAACTGCTGGCAATTCGCCTGATGTATGAACTGGATTTCCTCCTAATGTGATAGATGCCATGATTTTTATTTAAAATTAATGAGGCTCAAAAGTAAGGATTAAAATTTGAATCTAAAAGTATTTGTTAACGGTTTAAGGAGAGATTAAGGATGGTAAATTTTTATTTTGCATTGTGCATATATTGGACGCGGATGACACGGATTCACTTCGTGAAGTCGCGGGTCTTAACGGATTTTTTTGTTTTTATGTTAGATGAAAAAATCCGTTTAAATCCGTGTTTTTGCGTTAGCAAATCTGTGTCATCCGCGTGCCATTTGTTACAAAAACAAAAAAAAAGCGTCTCCTAATAGAAACGCTTTCTCAAGTCTTGTTTTTTGTTTTTTTTCTTGAAAAGAGGCCGATTTATTTATCGATTGAACCTAAAACACGTTTCATAAACGTATTTAAAGCTTCTTTTTTATCTGTTCCTTGAGCAACTAATTTTTGCACTTCAAGGGCACCGTACATATTAGAAATCAATTCGCCGATTACATCTAATTCTTCATCTTTTAGAGAAGGAATTTCAGTCATCGCTTCTAGGACTTCAATCGTTTCGATGATATAATCCTGATCGTTTTCTTCGATGAATTGCGTTAAATGCTTAATTACTGGTAATTTCATTTTGTGGAGTTTTAGAATTTCAATTAAGCAATTGCGTTTATAAGATCGATTAAAACTTCTTGTTTGTTAGTTTGCGTTTCGCCAACTAATTGTCCGTTTACGAAAGTTGCGAATGTTGGTAAGTTGCTCACATTAGCTAATTTTCTTGATTCAGGAGAATTTTCTGCATCAACCAAAACAAAAGTGATAGCTTCATTTTCTGTTGCTAATTTTTTGAATTTTGGTTTCATAATACGGCAATTTCCACACCATGAAGCTGAATATTGTACTACTACTTTTTCGTTTTTAGCAACTAAATCTGCTAACGTATCTTCGTTTAAGTCGATTAACATAAGTTTATTTTTTAGACACTAAGTTGCTAAGGTTCTAAGATGCTAAGTTTGCTCTCGAACCGAATAACTTTGTGTGGATTTATTTGATTTTTTTTAAGTCGTTGAGATTCTAAGATCTAAGTTTAATCTTAGAATCTCTTGACCTTTATTGTAGAATTGTATCGAAGATTCAAAAGTTAAATTTAAAAAAACTTAGAAACTTAGAATCTTAGTATCTTAGCAGCTTAATTAGCGCTTAAGTATTCAGCAGTACTAACTCTGTCAGCAGACATAGCTTCTTTACCAGCTTCCCAGTTTGCTGGACAAACTTCACCTTTAGTTTGGATGTGAGTGTAAGCGTCAACCATTCTTAAGTATTCGTTTACGTTACGTCCTAATGGCATATCGTTAACACTTTCGTGGAAAATTTTTCCAGTTTCGTCAATTAAGTAAGTAGCTCTGTAAGTTACGTTTGAACCTTCGATGATAACTGAGTCAGTATCTTCGCTGTAGCTTGTAGATTCGATATCAAGAATGCCTAAAATGTTAGCTAAGTTACGGTTTGTATCTGCTAAGATTGGGTAAGTAACACCTTCGATTCCACCATTGTTTTTTGGAGTATTTAACCAAGCAAAGTGAACTTCGTTTGTGTCGCAAGAAGCACCAATTACGATAGTATTTCTTTTTTCGAATTCTGGTAATGCAGCTTGAAAGGCGTGTAATTCAGTTGGGCATACAAAAGTGAAATCTTTTGGGTACCAAAACAATAATACTTTTTTGTTGTTGTTTACTGCTTCTTCAAAAATGTTAATTTTTAAATTATCACCCATTTCTGAGATAGCATCTACTGCAATACTTGGGAATTTTTTTCCTACTAAAGACATATTTTTCGTTTTACGTTAAAAATTTATTTCTGATGCAAAAGTAGGGCATAAGCGCAGGTACTTACAATAAGATGTGATTATAAAAATTTATAAGTTGATAGTATTTGATTATATTTTGTTTTAACTTATTGGATATCAATATTTACCGGAAGAATGCCTTTTGAAGAAATTTTATCTAAAAATTGAATTCCCGCCGTTTTTTGAAATTCTTCAAAATCTTGATAGGCTTGAATTAATCCTGAGGCCTTTTTCAGATTTGGAATTAAAGGCAAAGAATACGGATTTCCGAAAACAAAAACAATGCATTTTTTGGTTTGAAGTAGATTAGAAAGTAATTCTAAAACTTCAATATCAATTTCGAAATTATTCATTGGTTTTGCTTTTGGAACAAATAATGAAATCAAAATCGTTTCAAATTTTTCTAATTCATTTTTGATGTATGAAATATTCGAAAGTTCTAAATTCTCAAAAGCAAATTCCGGCGAAGGAAGTTCTGTCTTTAATGTTTTGAAAAATGTGTTTTCAATATTTTTATATAAACTCAGCTTGGCTAATTTGTTGTTTTTCTGAGCTTCAAAAGCTAATTCTGAACTTGAATTATCGATAATTGTTGTAATCGCATTTTGAGCAATTTCAAGATTTAATTTTGATGTTTTTTCGAAATCTAATTCGCCCGAAGCATCAGTATTTCCAGAAAGGATTCCTGCTTTTTCTTTGGCTTTCATGATTCGGTTATAACTTTCGAAAATACGGTCTGGAGAAGCATTTTTATAGATTGCTTCAATTCCTTCGGGAACATTTTCGGCGAAGCATAAGACATCATTTCCTGCGTTAAAAGCTTCCCATTCTAATTGGCCTTTTGTTTCGTACAATTTAGAAACGCTGTGCATATTTAACGCATCAGAAATTACCAAACCGTTATAACCTAATTTATCACGCAAAAGATCTTGGATAACTGCTTTTGAAAGTGTTGCCGATGTATCTTTTCCATCATTTAAACTTGGAACAGCCAAATGTCCAATCATAATGGAATCGACATTATTTTCTATTCCTTTAATGAATGGATATAATTCGTTTTCCATCAATTCTTCTAAAGTCTCCTTTAAAACAGGCAAACCTAAATGGGAATCGACATTCGTATTTCCGTGTCCGGGAAAGTGTTTCAGACAACCTAAAACGCCAACTTCCGACATTCCTTTTAGATATTCAACAGCAAAATCTGCTACTTTTTGTTTGTTTTCACCAAAAGAGCGATAGCCAATAACAGGATTATTTGGATTGTTGTTGATGTCTGCCAAAGGCGATAAATTATACTGAATTCCAGCTGCTTTTAAATCTAGACCAATTTGTTTTCCAACTTCATAAACCAAATTAGATTTGTTTTCTGGCAAAGCGCCAAGCGTAATCGCATAAGGATATTGCGGTGTTTTTTCGATACGCATTGCTAAACCCCATTCAGCATCAATACTAATTAAAAGTGGGGTAGAAGCGGCTTTTTGATAACGAATAATTAGAGCTTTAATTTTTTCGTAACTGTCATCGTTGAAGACGATTTTCTGTTTGCTTTCGTAATTTGTTGCCGCGCTCGCACGACTGTGGAAAAACGTTAATCCGCCAATATTATGTGCTTTAATAAGGCGTTCCATTTCCTGAATGTTTTCTTCGGTATCATTGATAAAAACGGCAGGAAAAAAGAATTGCCCAATTCTTTGTCGTAAAGCTTCAGCTGTGATTTTCATTATTATAAAGTCTTTTTCATGCAGACACTATTATCCATTTCTTCATAAGGTGGATAATTCGGAATGATAGTATATTGTAATTTTTGGTATAAGTTAATAGCTTCTGGCTGATTTTTCCCGGTTTCCAGAATCGTATAAGTATAACCGACTTCTTTTGCCCAGATTTCGAGTGCTGCCAAAATTGCAGAAGCGATTCCTTTTTTGCGATGATCGGGATGAACGTACATTCGTTTGATTTCGGTTTTGTCGCTTTCTTTTTCGCGAAAAGCACCGCAACCAACCGGAATTCCATTTTCATAATAAACAATCGTGTGTTTTATCTTATCAATCTTATTGAATTGATTGTAAAACGCATGATCTTCACCGTCACGTATTGCTAAATCCTGATCTAATAAACGTACGAGATTTATAAAATCAATATCGTCTGAATTGGTTCTTTTTATGCTCATTTCGATTTTTTTACCATTAAGATATAAAGTTCATAAAGCTTGACTGAAATTACTTAATCTCTTAATGGTTAAAAAAAATTAAGCTTCCTTTAAATTCACTTACTTTAATTTTGACTTCTTTTGTTTCGCCAATTGTTTCTTAGTTTCAATGGCTTTTTCTAATCTATTTTTAAAACGGAAAAGCTTTGGAAGTCCTTCTAATCGGTCTTCAACCGTGATTTCTTCGTAAACCAAAATTGCTTTTTCTAAAACACGGATTTCATTGTCTAGATCATTTTGGTTTTTGTAGATTGTAGCTAAACGATCGTAAGGATGATTTCCTTTAAAGCCTTCCGATACATTTTCTTCATATAGTTCAATTGCTTTTTCTAAATCTCCGGTTTTTTCGAACTCAGATCCTTTTAGATTGCGCTCGGCCTGCAAATTTTCATTGATTTCCATAATGTAAGAGTTTGATTTGGGGTTAAACTTCTTCAGATTTTTTCCCAAAATCTTTCGGGAAAATTAAAAAACGTGATAAAATAAGACCAGGAATTGTGGCGATAAAAACCCAAATAAAGAAGTTTTGATAGCCCAAAAACTTTTGTATATAACCGCTTATCATTCCCGGAAGCATCATTCCTAATGCCATAAAACCGGTTGCCAGTGCATAGTGTGCTGTTTTGGATTCGCCTTCTGCAACATGAATCAAATACATCATAAATCCAGTAAATCCAAAACCGTAGCCAAATTGTTCAAGAATAACGGTAATGCAAGTATATAAATTTAAATCAGCATCAATAAGTAAAAAATATTTTTTAAAATAAAGATGAATCATAGCATCTGGCTGAAAATGAGCTAATCCAATAAAACCAAGAATTGGCAGGTGCATCGCCAAAAACATCGGCAACATCCATTTAGTAAGCCCATGCTTAGAAATTGCCATTCCTCCTAAAATTCCGCCAATTGTTAAAGCTAAAATTCCTAGGGTTCCGTAGATAATTCCGACAGCTTCTGTATCAAGACCCATCCCGCCCAATTCTTTTTTGTCAAGCAAAAACGGACTTAACATTTTGAGCAATTGCGATTCTCCTAATCTGAAAACCAGAATAAAAGCTAAAATTAATCCAATTTGTTTTTTCTTAAAGAAACTTGTAAATATCGTTGCAAAACTTTGATGATGAGCTTCTTTATTTCCTGCAAGATTTATTTCAGTTTTTGGTGTAAAAATGAAATTATAAAGCGTAATAAAAGTCATTAACAGGCCAACAATGATCATTGTGTATGACCATGCTTTGGTATTATCACCATATTTATGTTCTAAATATCCGGCAAAAAGTACAATCAGTCCGTTTCCGGCAAGCATCGAAAGTCGGTAGAAAGTACTTCTGATTCCGAGAAAATAAGATTGTTGTTCTTTTGGTAAAACCAATAAATAAAAACCATCACTAGCAATATCATTCGAAGCAGAGGCAAATGCCGCAACCCAAAATATAGCCAGCGTCATCATAAAAAAACCATTTGTCGGAATGGTGAATCCGACCAATAAAAATGCAATTGAAATGAGCAACTGCATTGATAAAAACCATTTTCTTTTGGTGCCAGTTAATTCAATAAACGGACTCCAAAGCGGTTTTATAACCCAAGGAAGGTATAACAAACTGGTGTAAACGCCAATATCTTCGTTTGAAATACCTAAATTTTTATACATAATTACCGAAACCGAAATAATTACGGCATAGGGTAATCCAGAAGCAAAATTAAGAAGCGGAATCCAAAACCAAGGTTTATTATCTGTTTTCATTTGGCTGGGTTGGGATATAATTTTTAAACGGTTTTTTTAAATCTATTATGGTTGGTGTGCTTTCGTTGGCATAATAATCAATAAAAGTTACTGCACAGGCTTTGTAAAGATTTAATTTTCCGGCAGCAATAGAAAAGGTAATCTTCCCGTCTATTTCTTTTATAGTTACTTTTTCAATAATTTTTGAAGGATCATTGGTGTTGATTTTCGAAATATGTTCACCTCCATAAACTATCATATAACGAACTCTTGTATTGAGCGGACTGTTGAACGTAAAATTGTAACTAATACTGTCTTTAGAATATTCTATAGCTTTTGGCGTATCGATAATGACATGTTTTAAATTCGGAACTGCAGCGGGAAGTGCAGGATATTTATATTGATTTTCTTCTAAAAGACGTACGATATCAAAGTTTTTGCCCATAAACCATTTTGAGCTGAAATAGGCGCTTCCGGTAACGTTTTTAAAACTTCTAGCAAAATCAATTTGATTCGGAATCTCGTAGACAAAATTCCAGCTTTTATCGGCATCACCTCTGATTTTATACGAAGCATGACCTATATAAATTGCCGTATTATTGGAGTTTTCAGACCACCATTTTACCAATTTTGAATAAGAAGCTCTTGGATTATTCATACTCCAATACAATTGAGGCAGAATATAATCAATCCATTTCTGATCCATCCATAAAACAGGATCAGCGTATAAATCGTCGTAATTCGATGTCGATTGCGTTTCAGAACCTCTTGGATCCTGAGATTTATTCCTCCAAACCCCAAACGGACTGATTCCGAATTGAACCCATGGCTTGCTTGACTTGATAGTTTTTGAAATAGTTTCAACAAAACTGCTCACATTTGCGCGGCGCCAGTCGGAAAGGCTTAAGCCGGCTCCATATTTTTTATAAGATGTAGAATCATTAAATACTTTACCAGGAACAGCATAAGGGTAAAAATAATCATCGAAATGAATCGCATCGATATCGTATCTATCTACTACTTCTTTCACCACTTTGGTTAAATGTGCTTGAACTTCGGGAAGGGCAGGGTCATAATAATATTTACCGCCATATTCAATCATCCATTCTGGATGTTTGAAAATATCATGATTCGGACTTAAAAGGTTTTTATTTAAATCGAAAGTAGCGCGGTACGGATTCAGCCAAGCATGAAATTCAAAACCTCTTTTGTGCGCCTCTTCAATCATCCAAGCTAGAGCATCGTAATATGGATTTGGAGCCTGACCTTCTTTGCCTGTTAAAAAGCGGGACCATGGAGCGAGTTGAGACGGATAAAAAGCATCGCCTACACTACGCACCTGCACGATAACGGCATTGTAATTTAGTTTTTTATAAGCTTCTAAAATTTCAAGATAATCAGCCTTTTCTTTTTCAACAGTGTCAGCAGGAGCTTTAGGCCAGTCGATGTTGACCACAGTTGCAATCCACACTCCTCTAAATTCATTTTTAGGATGCATTATTTTTTCCTGTGCGGAAGAAATCCATCCAAACAAAAATAAAAATAGAATAGAGTATAGTAAGTGCTGATTTTTATGCATTTTAATGTTCTTTTTAACAGGAATCAAAAATAGTTTGTTTTTGCCACGAATTACACGAATTGCACTAATTTTTGTTCGTAATCATTTTTTTAAGGAATAATTCGTGAAAATTAGTATAATTGGTGGCAGCTTTTTTAGCCACAGATTCTAAAGATTAAAATGATTAATCCTAAAAATCCTTTAATCTGTGGCAATAAAAATAGCAATTCGCGCCAATTATTGTAATTGGTGGCTATTCTGTTTAACCAGGAAATGAAATTTTCCCCATTGTAACCGATGGGATTCCTTTTTGGGAACCGAAATTGTAATTTCCTCCAGAGACAGTTTCATTGGCCAAAACGGCAAATAAAACAGCTTCTTTTGCATCGCCTGAAATTCCGAGAACGTCGCTTTTTTCAAACTTACAAGATAATAATTCCTGTAACCAGTTTACCAACAATGGATTTCGCGCGCCTCCGCCAGACATATACACTGTAAACTCTTCTATTGGCGTTTTAGTATTTTGTACGACAAACAAAACCGCTTCAGCAATTGTTTCGGCGCTTAAGCGTGTTAAAGTCGCCAGCAAATCTGATGCCGAAATATTTTCTAAGTTTAATTTTATCAAGGCATCATTCACAAAATTGAAGTTGAATAATTCTTGTCCGATCGTTTTTGGAAAGCTTTTCGCGAAAAAAGCATCATTTTTTAATTCATTTAAAAGTGACTGATTTACTGTGCCTTTTTGAGCTATTTCTGCGTCTTTGTCGAAACTTTTTTTAGGAAAAAAATGTTTGGTGAAAATATCAATCAGCGTATTGGCAGTTCCGGTATCGGTTACAAAAACTTCTTCGGCATTTTGAGAAGCAGGTAAATACGTAAAATTTGCTATTCCGCCCATGTTTAACATGATTCTGTTTTCGCCTTTTTTGCTGAATAACAAATAATCGCCGTAAACGGCCAAAGGCGCACCTTCGCCACCTGCAGCAACGTGTTTTTGCCTAAAATCGGATAAAGTGATGATTCCTGTTTTTACCGAAATATGATCGCCGTCACCAATTTGTAAAGTCGCATTTGGGAATTTTTCCTGCTGATGCAGAAACTTTGGCGCATGCAAAACCGTTTGTCCGTGAGAAGCGATTAAATCGACTTCGCTTGCGGGAATGTTCCATTTTGAAAGGCAATCATTGATCATTCCGGCATGTAAATTTGCAATCCATTCGTTTAGTAAAACCAAATGTTGAAAATCGATTGTTTTCTGAGCAAATATTTTTCTGATTTCTGTTTTAATTTCGTCGCTGTAATCGATGGTTTCAAATTGTTCGATTTTGACATTGGTATTACCGCCTTCGCCTGAAACTTCACAAAGCGCCAAATCGAGTCCATCAAGCGAAGTTCCGGACATTAAACCTAGTATTTTTCGGGTTTCTTTTTGAGCTATTTTGTAAAGGGCGGTTATGTTTTTCATTTATTTTGATGTTTTTATTTGTATAAACAGGTATAAATACCTAACTTAGTGAGTAGGTGTTTCTCGTATATTTGTGATTGAAAATTTTTATATAAAATTTATTAAATGGAATAAGCCTGTTTGAACTATGTATTAATTTTGAATTTGTAAAAATGTTAACAATTTACAAATTTTGTATACAATCAATTCTTTTTATCAATATATTTATCAAAAATAATCGGCAGAAGTGTGTTTGCTTATTAAAATATGCATTTCATCGGTGTTTTTTTATTTAATTCATTGTTTATAAGTTTGCTTTTGAATTATAAAGTAAATAACTAATTTTGCACCTTGAAAAACGTGATGCTACCGCTAAAAATAACTCCAGACCCGTTATTGAGTTCGACAGTTGAAATCAGATTCAAAAGTAACAAATCTCTAAATGAGATTTTTATTTCTCTATTTTCTGAATTTACAAAAGATTTTCCAAAATTTAAAAATACTGGATTCCCTGAAGGACTAAGGGAAAAGAATGTTGAATTAAAGTATATTCCAGAATATGTTTTTTCAAACAATGATTATTCAATAGCTTTTAATGAAAACTTTATTGCTTTTGAATGTGTTTCAGAATATAAACTTTGGAAAATATATAGTGTTTTTTTAAAAGACACAGTAAATAGAATTAAAAAACTTGGTTTAATTGATGAAATTGAAAGAATTGGCGTTAGATATGGTTCTCTATTTGAGAATATTTCAGATATTGATGAGATTTTAAAGAATAGTCCGAAGTTAACAAGTTCAGATTTTGGTGAAGAATTTTTAGTTTATATGACTAAGATTATTGATGGAAATACTGATATTATTTTAAGAATAAAAAAAGATTTTGAATTAATCGATGATGATATCAATAAAAAAGGACATCTCATTGATATTGATGTATCCACTTGTAAAGATTTTGATAATAAAAAAATATTTGAGTATATCGATCAATTACATGATTCTTTAAAGAAACTTTTTTTTGGATTATTAAAAGAAGATTTTATAAAAAGTTTGAATCCAGAATATTAATTAAATTTTATGATAGCGAACCTTGATTTGCCTACTAAAAATCGTACTTGGTCTTCTCGTGATCATGATATAGATAGGTCAATACTGTCTGAACCTGTTATGGATTTTATAGAACATTATAATGTACCTTCTATTCAAATTGTTCATACAAACAACTCGAAACTAGATAGTTTTGACGGTTCTTTATATTCAATTAACACAGGTGCTATTTATAGTTATCGTACCTCTAAATTTTTAAAAAAAATATTAGAAAGCCATTCCGCTTATTTAGAACTTAGTCAACAACTTGAAAAAATAATTGTCTCAAAACCAAGCTATATTGATAAGAATCTTTTTAAGATAAAGAAAATATTTGCTGAAAAATTAGAGAAGTATCATTGTAAAGATTTTTCTAAAGATGTTATTAGGGAAAGCTTTGAGAGTATATCAATGTATATTTCAACTTTAAAGTTTGTCGATATTCTTATATTTATTAATAATAGTAATAAAATTAAATTTTCAATTTCATTTTCACAAAATAGAGTTTTAGTGATTAATAAATCTTTTGAGCTTATAAATGATTTTAATGATGATAATTTAATTATATTTTCTCTTTTTATAGATGATGAATTAGTGGCTTCGGGCGTAAATGAAATTTCAAAGTTTATAGATGGATTTAAGAAATATTTGGATAGTTAAAAGCTTACATAAATTGATATATCCGAGACAAATATTACCTAAAAAATGCTATAAGCTATCTTTAGACTTTGATTTATTGAAATCTCAACAACAACTTTATTTAATAAGAAGATCAAATTTGCCTTATGAGGATACTTTTGAAAAGTTAGGGGATAAATATGAGATTAATGAAGATGCTTTAATAAATCACCCCAAAGATATTTTAGGATTATCAACTAATATTGCTGGGGGACTATTTAAAAGAAGGCATTTAAAATTTCGTTTGATTATGAATTCAAGTGGAAATGCAAAATGGACAAAAAAGAAAAGAGTATTTTTATATACTCATTTAAAATCAATTTCTATCAAAGATGGTTGTCCTATTTACATGAACGTAAATAAAATTCATAAGTTCCCGCATGATTATAAAAAGCCTCATACAAATGAATTAATAAATTTTCTAAAATCAATTGATACTAACCCGATAATTGAAAAAAATGAAGGTGGAGCAAAAATTCTTACAATGCCAGGAACATGTATAGTTAAGCATGATCCTTTAATTCTTAATTACTGGCATGCTGAATTTCAACTAATTGATGTGACAAATGAAAAAGAAATTACTAAATATGGAAGTAAGTGGTTAGAAACTTATTGCAATGATATAATTAATAATGCCATTTCCAGAAACTGTATGCCTTATCCAGCAAATCTAGATTATAAATTAGATAAGAGTTGTTATACTGATTAATTGCAAATCCGTGCTAACGTTACGTTATTGTGGGGGAAAATCAAATAAATTTAAATTCAATTTAGATTCGATGTAATTATGATTGAAAAAATCTTAGGAAACTACATTAGCTTTATCAGAAGTTTTGAGACTTTATTAAAAGATAAATACAAACAAGACATAAATCCATGTTCATTCTCTAGAACTTTTTTTGAGAGAATAGGATCAATTGATGGAATTGAATACTATTTTCACGGAAGTGGTTGCACCGCCCGAAGAGACGATGTTATTTATGCCTATGATATTTCATTAAACGAGATTCAGTTTTCGCAATGGGAACTTAATGAGCTTATTAGAACTCATCCAGAATACCAGAAACTAAATTATAGTGATGATTACATTGCGTATGAATTGTTCCAGCTTATCAATAAAGATGTTCTAAATTGGTTAATTTTAGAAGGAATAGATGGGAAATCTTTTGGGTGTGTTTTTAAAAGCTATAGAGTTATTCAGGAATCTTTTTTTGATTAGTCGCTAATTCCTTTTGTTTTCTTCAAAACATATTTTTCCTTTTTTCCATCATTATAATAAGCATCCATAAACGGACTCTCCCAAGTGTAATTATTGTTTTGTAAAGTTAAAATACCAAAATCTTTTGTTTTTTCTAAAGTCGGGCTTTCAGTATTTCTCAATGCTTTGCTAAAAGTTAATTTTAAAGTATTATCGTTTTCGACTGCAGAAAGTTTGTAGGAGTGAAACAATTGATATCCTTCGGCTTCATACATAATAGAATCTTTAGTAATGACTAGCGAAATATAATGCGCGTCTCTCCAGTCCTCACTGTCTTCGTTTAGCGCCAATGAATAAGTTCCGTACCATTTTTCTGAAATGGCTATTTTGTTATCAGCTTCTTTACAGCTTAAAAAAAGAACAAAGACAATAAGGATTATATTTTTCATTTTTAAAAGTTACAGTTTTAGCTATTTATTTCTTCTTGAATTTATATTCTTTATTGTCATTTTTTGAATTGAGTTCAACAAATTCGTATTCTTCAAAATCCTCAAAATGATCTTTAAAGAAATCAGAAGCTTTCTCGATTGACCAAGTTTTTGGATAATGAAAACCATCAAATTCGGTATTTTGGAGATGAGTGAAAAAGTCATAATTGAATCCGCTTTCTCCCGTATAGGTTAAAGCAATTTTTCCAGACCATTCGATATCAAATTTGTTTTTGCTGGTTTCTTTAATTTTTATTTTATGATTAGCAGAACGATCGTGTCCTATTAAATAAATTCCGAATGCGATTTTATCATAATCGAAATCAACACCACGCGGTAAAGTGTCGGCTAGTAAATTGTCTTTTATAAAGTCATTAAAAAAAGCTTTTCCCGATGTTTTATTGATTTTAATTCCGTAATCTCCCCAACGTGTTGAAGACAGTGTACATTCACCATAAGCACACCACATTCCTTTTGATTTCCATGTGCTTAGTAATGCATCTTCTTCATTAAATTCTCCATCATAATAAGAATCTGTTTGTAGATGAAAGTCAAACCACATAGATTCGTCTTCATCGATTCTTCCGCTCCATAAAAAATCTTCTAAAGCATGCCCTCTTGGATAAGGATTTCCAATAAAATAGATTCTGTTCGGTTCATTCATGTTTTACAGATTTGGGACTCAAATATAACTAATTTTAAATTCTAAATTTTTGCTTTATACATTTTGCATTCGACGATTGAGATTTAATCTTTACTGGCAAAAGAAATTCAATTTTTAAGCTTATTTAAACGAAATGTATTTCTTTTATATACATTTGCTTGAACCCAAGGATACCTTTTTGAATCATTAAAATTTAAACTAAATTGTTATGGAAGAAGAAAAGAAAGAGATGAATATCATTGTGATGTTTTATCTAGTTGTTTTAATCGGAATTAATTTATTCACAGCTCTTTCATCTTTAGAACTTTGGAAGCACGTTATTAAGTATGAAAATGCTTCTCCTGTTTGCGTTTACGGATTATTATTGACAAAGATTTTAAGCTGCGTTTTTATAGCATTATTTTTTAAATGGAGTATGTGGGGTTTTTATGGATTGTTGGCTATGGCGCTAATTCAATTTGTGTTATTGCTGATACTTAAAGCTTCTATGGTAACAGCATGTCTGCCTTTTGTTTATCTCGGAATTACTTATTTGGTATTGCATATCAGTGAAAACGGCGAAACTGCTTGGGATAATTTAGAATAAAGAATTCTTAGAAAATACTCAGAATCTTAGTATTCTTATTTCAACCCAAACTCATTTTCTTTCAATTTCTTCAAAACTGCAGCGATAATTTTAGATCGGCATTCTGAATTTTCAGTTGTTGATGCGGTTTTAACCCAATAACGAACATTGAGCTGAATAATACCTCCAGCGATAACGTCTGTAATGACAGCTGCGTTATCATGGTCTTTTTGGGTTACATCTTCGCTGCTTCCTAAAACCTCTTTGACCAATTCGATAGCACAGCTATAATCAGAACCGTATTCTAATCCGACGGTAAAAGTTTGGAGAAGAAACCCTTCGCTGTTGTAATTGATAAGTGTGTTTTTTATTAGAAGCGCGTTTGGAATATAAATAATTTTAGAATCGCTTTTTACTTCGGTATCGCGCAGATTCAGGTTGATGACTTCGCCTTTTACGCCGTTGCTTTCTATAATATCGCCAATAGAAAACGGTCTTTTGAAAGCAAGAAGGATTCCGGCAAGGAAATTTTCGCCAATATCTTTAAGCGCAAAACCGATAACAAAAGCTGAGATTCCTGCGCCAGCAAGCATACTTTGAGCAACGCCTTCTAAACCAATAATTCGGAACATAAATAAGATTCCGATAATAATCAAAACCGATTTAATTAAACGCGCAATAAAAATGGCAAGAAGGCGGTCATGCATTTTTGCTTTAAGTCGGTTTCCAGCAAAAATACCTACACGGCTTGCGATAAACCACGAGATAAGAATAACCAAAATAGCAAGAATAAATTTTGGTGTGAGATCGACAATGCTATTGTAATAGCTTTCTAGGTGATTAATGACATCCTGAAAGAAATTTTCCATACTACTAGGCGTAAAAAAGTAAAATTTTAAAATTACCTTTTTAGTACGCGGAATGTTTTACAGGATTCTATCAGAATTTTATAAAATATGATGAAAAAGTAAAATGTTTATTTATCTCTCTCCCTTAGTTTAGTTGTAGGGATTTCAAAATATTTATATAGTAAAATTGATAAGACAACCGTGAAGAACCAGTACAATATGTATTTGGTGACTAATGTAACATAAGAGTTGAGAAAATCTATTTGTAAATGTAAAATGATCCAATTTTTAACTAAAGTCAGATTTATGAGATACATCGAATATGAAATTAGAGAAAAATAAGTTACAACTTTATTAATCTTGCCTTTGCCGGTTTTTATTTCACTTAAAAAAGGTAAAAGAAATAATGTTCCAATAGAATTTAAAGAAAAGGAGAATACACATGCATATAAAGAATTTAAGTCTGCCTTAATAAAAAACTTAGTAGATAGTAATAGAATTAATCCTATTGCAAACAATGTTTTTTTGTTTTTTTTCCATGTATTGTTGTAGTAATAAGCAATATAAGCAGCTAATACTCCATACATAATACTATCAATTCTTGTAAAAACTTGTTTTCTGAAATTTATGTCCAAATCTCTGCTGTTTTCTAAAATTATTTGCAAACTTTTTGCATATCTAAAAAAAGTCGCAAATAAGATGATTAAAACGGCTGTAACTAAAATGGCTCTTTTTGTACTTAATTTGAATAATTTATCAATTAGTAATAAAAGTATTGGAACGATTAAGTAGAACCATTCTTCAATGCTTAAACTCCAAGCTTCAGGAAACCAATTAGGGTGAGGGTAAAACAAGTTTTGACTAAAAATGTAATATTCTAACGAATCTAATACTTGAAAATCCTTGGTAAAAGAGTAACTTAGAATAATTAGTAAGGATAAGACCAAAAAATAATTAGGAAGCGTTCTGTACCATCTTCTTTTCCAGAAATTAACAAGCAGTTCCTTAGAAAATGGCTTATTCTCAAGCTCTTTAATCAGAATGCCACCAATTAGATATCCGCTTAAAACAAAAAAGATACTGACACCGTCAAGTACAAAGTAATCAAGATATCTTGCTGTTGAACCAGAAAAGAATAGATTTCCGTGTCCAAAAACAACAAATAGTATAGCCGTGCATCTAAGGATATCAAGACCAAAAATTCTGTTAGTACCAATGTCAATTTTTAAAAAGCTAATCATTTTATTTAGTTGAGGCAGCCAAAAGTAATAATTTTCCAGAAATTTCCCTTTAAATGTTTTTGAATCTGGATAAAGCTGGATGTTCCGATTTTAAAAGTAAATTGGCATAATGTTATTTCATCATGTTTATTATTTTAACGATTATAAGATGTTTTCAATGTATAATTTATACATTGAAAAGACAGCTCCTAATTTTCTTAATTTAGAATAAAAACAAAGGAAATAAGAGTATTTTTGCATTAAAAATAAACATTAGTTTTAGGTTATAAATTCATCAGAATGTCAATAATTAAGGAGTTACAACAATTATCTGCATCATTAGAAGGTACGCTTTTATTCGATGATCTTCATAAAACGCTGTATGCTACAGATGCGTCGGTTTACCGAATAAAACCCAATGCTGTTGCATTGCCTAAAACAACTGAAGATATTACCAAACTCATAAAGTTTGCAGCGGAACATAATATGCCGATTACGCCAAGAACAGCGGGAACTTCGCTGGCAGGACAAGCAGTAGGAGACGGATTGGTGATTGATGTGTCAAAGCATTTTACTAAAATAATAGGCTACGATGCCGAAAAGAAAACCGTAACCGTTCAGCCAGGCGTAATTCGCGATGAACTGAATTTATTCTTAAAACCTCACGGCGTATTTTTTGCCCCAATTACTTCTACTTCAAACCGCGCGATGATTGGCGGAATGGTGGGCAATAACTCTTCTGGAACCACTTCGATTCGATATGGTGTTACGCGAGATAAAATTGCTGAGGTAAAAGCACTTTTAAGCGACGGTTCTGAAGTGGTTTTTAAAGACTTGACTTCGGCTGAATTTATCGAAAAAACAAAAGGTGATACTTTAGAAAATAAAATATACAAGACTATTTACGACGAACTTTCTGTAAAAGAAAATCAGGAAGAAATTATAAGAGAATTTCCAAAACCAGAAATTCACAGAAGAAATACGGGATATGCTGTTGATATTCTGCTAAAATCTGAATTATTTGGAGGAACAGAACCAACTATAAACTTAGGAAAACTGCTTTGTGGAAGCGAAGGAACGCTTGCTTTTACAACCGAAGTTACTTTAAAAGTGGATGATTTGCCACCGCCTCACAGTATTATGGTTGTGGGGCATTACAATACCATTCAGGAATCTTTGGAATCGGTTGTCGTGGCGATGAAACATCATTTGTACACCTGCGAAATGATTGATGATACGATTTTGGATTGTACCAAAACGAATCGTGAACACATTAAAAACCGTTTCTTTTTGGTTGGAGAACCCAAAGCGATTATGTTGTTTGAAGTCGCATCACATACTTTAGAAGACGCAGAAAGACAGGCCGATGCTTTGATTGCCGATTTAGAAAAAAATAATTTTGGTTACGCCCGAGTAAAAATCTACGGAAATGATATTGACAAAGCCAACGAACTGAGAAAAGCCGGTCTTGGACTTTTAGGAAGTATCGTAGGCGACGACAAAGCAGCCGATTCTATTGAAGATACAGCAGTAGAATTGAGTGATTTACCAGCTTATATTGCAGAGTTTTCGGCAATGATGTTACGTCACGGACAAGAAGCAATTTATTATGCGCACGCCGGCGCGGGTGAATTACACCTACGTCCGGTTTTGAATTTGAAGAAAACATCAGACTTAAAATTATTCAGAACTATTGCGACCGAAGTTGCGCATTTGGTCAAAAAATACAAAGGTTCGCTGAGCGGTGAACACGGCGACGGAATTGTGCGCGGCGAGTTTATTCCATTTATGATTGGGGAGAAAAATTATGAGCTGCTGAAAAGAATTAAACTGGCATTTGATCCCAATTCGGTTTTGAATATTGGAAAGATTGTCAATGCCTTGAAAATGGACGAAAATCATCGCGTGATTTCGGGAAGAGTAGAACCGGATATTAAAACATTTCAGGATTTCTCTGATAGCTTAGGGATTTTACGTGCAGCCGAAAAATGTAATGGTTCTGGCGACTGCCGAAAATTACCGTCAGGCGGAGGAGCAATGTGTCCGAGTTATCGTGCGACGCGAAATGAAAAAGAAACGACTCGCGCTAGAGCAAACGCTTTACGCGAATATTTGACTTATTCTGAAAAAGAAAACAAATTTGACCAAAAAGAATTATACGAAGTTTTTGAGTTATGCGTAAGTTGTAAAGCCTGTGCGAGCGAATGTCCGAGTAACGTAGACGTTGCAACTCTAAAAGCGGAATTTTTATACCAATACCAAAAAGCAAACGGATTTTCGACTCGAAATAAAATCTTTGCCAACAATGCCAAACTGAACAAAATGGGAAGTAAATTTCCGTCGATTACCAATTTTATTTCGAATCAGTCTTTGGTTAAAAAAACAATGGGAATTGCAGCAGAAAGACAAGTTCCATTATTGGCGAAAAAGACTTTTAGAAAATGGTTTTCCAATAATAAACCGATAACGACAGATTTTCCTAATGGAAGATTGTATTTGTTTGTAGACGAATTCACGAATTATTATGATGTCAATATCGGAATCGATGCTTTCGAATTATTGACGAAATTAGGCTATCAGGTTTTGGTTATCGATCATGAAGAAAGCGGCAGAACGTATCTTTCGAAAGGATTTTTGGAAGAAGCCAAAAAAATAGCCAATCATAATGTGGATGTTTTTAAAGATTTAGTTTTGTCAAATGCACCTTTAGTCGGAATTGAACCTTCGGCGATTTTGACTTTTAGAGATGAATATCTTCGTTTAGCAGATGATAAAGAAGCAGCAGAAAAGTTATCTCAAAATGCTTTTACAATCGAAGAATTTTTCAAAAAAGAAATCATAGATGGCAAAATTACGCCTGATTTATTCTCAGAAGAAACCAGAGAAATTAAAATTCATGGACATTGCCATCAGAAATCATTGAGTTCTGTTGAAGCGACTTTCGCTATGCTGAATTTACCTAAAAACAATACCGTTACAATTTACAATTCAGGTTGCTGCGGAATGGCAGGATCTTTTGGTTATGAAAAAGAACATTATCAAGTAAGTATGCAAATGGGAGAAGATACTCTATTCCCAAAAGTTAGAAACACTGCCGAAAATGTAAAAATAGCTGCGGCGGGAACAAGTTGTCGTCATCAAATTTATGATGGAACAAAACGTGAAGCACAACATCCAGTAAGTATTTTGAGAAGCTGTTTGTTGTAATTCCATTCAAAATATATTTCGAATCATTTAATTAAAATTAAAAATGAAGTTTTATTTCTATGTAATGCTGTTTGTTGCTTTTTCTGTTAAGTCACAAAATAAACTAGATTGCTCTAAATGTTCCTCTGAAATTATTGATGAAAGCAAATTAGAAAATGAAGATATTCGGTCTTTAAAATTATTGAAAAATGAGATTTATGCCAGAAAAGGATATGTTTTTTCAAGTCCAGAATATTCAGGTTTTTTTAAAAAGTATAGTTGGTATAAGCCTGTAAACGATAATAAAAGTATTGTTTTTTCTGATACGGAAATTAGAAATATCGCTATTCTTACTCAGAAAATAAGTGAAATATCAGAATATCTAAGCAACGAAAAGAATAGCAAGTATAAAACTTTATCTGAGGAAAAAATCAATCAAATTTTTACAAAAGAGAGAAGGAAAGAGCTTGGAATTAATTTTGTCATTTGGAAAGTTTATGATTACAAAGACAAAACAGGCAGTTATTATTTAGTTTTGACAGAAGATAAATACAAGGAAAACGTTAAAGGCAATAATTTTAATAATGCAGTAAAGGCATTCAATTTTAAGATTGAAAACAATCGTTGGACCAAAACTTTTGAAACCAACGATTTTAAGGAAAGTCATGAAGACAGTATCTGGTTTTGGTCAAGATACATTTATGTGGAAGATTTTGATCAAGACGGAATTATTGATCCAATTGTAATTTATGGCACCAGCGGACCTAATTTATATGATGATGGAAGAATTAAAATTCTGTTATACTATAAAGGTAAAAAAATAGGAATTAGAATTCAGAATGGAGTTCTTGATGATGAAAGAAATTTTACAGTAGATGCTAGTTTTTATGCGTTGCCAAAGAAAATCCAAGATAAAATTATAGAGCAAATGAATTTGATGGTCGAAAATAATCATTCGATTTTACCTCACGGATGGCAAAAAAAGATGGCAAAAAAAATGACTTTTATTCAAGAATAATTTCATAAAAAAAACTGCTCAATCTGCTCAATATGAGGGAGAAAAATATAGTCACAGATTAGAGAATTACAAAGATTTTTTCATTTAGTGTTTGAAAAAATCTTTGTAATTCTCTAATCTATTTTGAAGAATAAAATTCGAGCAATTCGTGGCAAATAAAAAAACTATTTCAGACTTACTTTCTTCCCAGTTTCTGCAGCTTTATAGATTGCATTGATAATTCTAACATCTTTAATGCCTTCTTCTCCTGTAATATGATTTGGAAGTTTTTGGTTTGCTAGAATCACTTTGCAAATTTCATCCATTTGCGTTTGCTGTTGGTTTATTACTGGGAAATTAAATGGTTTTCCATCCGACCTTTTCCCTACAAAAGGACCATAGCTTACAGCTGGGCTCATTTCAAAGAAGCCTTCATCAGCAGCAGCGTAAAATCGGTCAATACCAAAACCATACGAACTACTGCAATTCGCAACGGCACCGCTTGGGAATTCCATTTGCCATGTAATATTTTCTTCAACCTCAGAAAATCTGTTTTTGTTGTTTACATTTCCAAATTGTGCAGTAACCGCAATTGGTTCTTCGCCTAAAACGTAACGCGAAATCTGAATGCAATACACTCCCAAATTGATTAACGGACCGCCGCCTGCCCATTTTTTTGTCAGTCTCCACTCATTGCGGACGTTTAAATCTACAGGTTTGTTAATGTCGCGAATATCGTATGTACTATAACCTAGACCAGTTTCGATGTAACGTACTTGTCCTAAAACTTTTTCTTGGCCCAATCGTTTTACTTCTAAATGATTGGGCTCATAATGCAAACGATATCCCATGGCTAATTGCACATTATTTTCATTGCAGACCTTAATCATTTCTTCGCAATCTTCAACCGTAATTGCCATCGGTTTTTCGACAATAACATGTTTTCCTGCCTTTGCGGCACGAACAGTAAACTCTTTATGAAGTGCATTTGGAGTTACAACATAGACTAAGTCAATATCTTTGTTTTTTGCTATTGCATCAAAATTTTCATAATTGTAAATATTTTTTTCGGGAATGTTGTATTTTTTCTTCCATGTTGTGGCTTTTGATGGCGTTCCGGTTACGATTCCTGTAAGCTGACAATATTCAGAAACCTGAAGTCCTTCTGCTAGAAGTGAAGCATAGTTTCCTAAACCACATAAAGCAATATTTAATTTTTTTCCCGTGTAAGGTTTGTGTGTTTTTTCTGTTTCGGTTAAAAAAGAAGGAAGCGTCGTCATAACAACCGAAGCGCCAACACCAAGCCCAAATTTATTTACAAAAGAACGTCTTGTGATTTTTTCCATAAAATGATTCTTTAAAATAAAATACTTCTTAATTAGTAAGCTCATTTTGAGAAATGTTACATTTGTGATTGAAGAAAAGGGTTTCACGCAGATTACGCAGATTTTAGCAGATTTAATTTTAAAAAAATGAATCTAATCTGCTGATATCTGCTTAAATCATTTTTTAATCTGCGTGAAATAAAAAAGTAAGTTGCTCACCTATAGCTATCGAGAGAGTAGAGAAATTTGCGCCTTTGAGTCTTAGTGGCAGAAAAATAATTCGTGGCAGAAAAAAAACACTACTTAAAACAAAATCGTTTTATATATTTGATTTAACGATTAAATTTGCATTATTTGCAAAATAAAACCAGAACGACTGAATTAAATTAATTTATAACAGTAAAATATATATGGCATTTTCAAGTTTATTCCGAAAAAAAACAGTGCAAGATATTCTTAAACAGGTTGCACAGAACGAAACAGACGGTCATAATGCTTTAGGGAAACATTTAACAACTAGAGATTTAACGGCTTTCGGAATTGCGGCAATCGTAGGTGCAGGTATTTTCAGTACCATCGGAAAAGCCAGTGCAGACGGAGGACCGGCAGTAATATTTTTGTTCCTTTTTACTGCTTTGGCTTGTAGTTTTGCTGCTTTTGCTTACGCTGAATTTGCTTCGATGGTTCCGGTTTCAGGAAGCGCTTATACGTATTCGTATGTTGCTTTTGGTGAATTAATTGCCTGGATTATCGGATGGGCTTTAATCATGGAATATGCCGTCGGAAATATAACAGTCGCCATATCGTGGAGCGATTACTTTACCGGACTTCTTAAAAGTGGCGGAATCAATCTCCCACAATGGATTCAGATGGATTACCTAACGGCTTCAAACGGATTTAAAGACGCTGAAGCTTTAATGCGAGGAGGGAAATCATTCGGAAATTTAAGTACGGCTTTACAAGATGCACACACTGCATGGACAACTGCGCCAACATTTGGTTCTTTTCATTTTGTAACCGATTTACCAGCCTTATTTATCATTATTTTGATTACAGCTTTGGTTTACAGAGGAATGAAAGAATCTCGTAATGCAAGCAACTTAATGGTAGTTGTAAAACTTTGTGTGGTTCTTTTGGTAATTGCAGTTGGGATTTTTTATGTAGATACTGCCAATTGGGATCCGTTTGCGCCAAATGGCGTTAGTGGAGTTTTAAAAGGAGTTTCAGCCGTTTTCTTTGCCTATATTGGTTTTGATGCGATTTCGACAACAGCCGAAGAATGTAAAAATCCGCAACGCGATTTACCACGAGGCATGATGTGGGCAATTATTATTTGTACTATTTTATACATCGCTATCGCTTTAGTTTTAACTGGAATGGTAAAATACCACGAATTGAATGTTGGAGATCCTCTTGCATTTGTTTTCGATAAATTAGATTTAAAATGGATGTCGGGAATTATCGCTGTAAGTGCAGTTGTGGCAATGGCGAGCGTTTTATTGGTTTTCCAAATGGGACAGCCTCGTATCTGGATGAGTATGAGTCGTGACGGATTACTGCCAAAGAAATTCTCTACCGTTCACCCAAAATTCAAAACACCATCTTTTGCGACTGTTGTAACAGGATTTGTAGTAGCAGTTCCAGCATTATTCTTAAACTTGACGATGGTAACCGATTTATGCAGTATCGGAACTTTATTTGCCTTTGTATTGGTTTGTGCAGGAGTTTTGGTTTTACAAAACAAACCAGAAATTCCAAGAGGAAAATTCAAGACACCTTATGTCAATTCAAAATTTATTCTACCCGTTTTGCTTATTGTGGGATTGTATTATGCTTTTGCTTTCAACAACAAAGCGACAATGGCATTCATCAATAACGAAGCGCAAACTTTTGATGCTACGTCTATTGTAACTTCTTTAGACAAAGAAGATTCTGAAAAAGTTTTCAATTATTTAGAAAGCATCGAAGTAAATAATAAAACTGCCGAAACATCTGATTTAGAGCATTTATTAGGGCAATATCAAGATGACGAAGCTAAATATGCCGAAGTTGTAAAAGGATTGCCAATCAATGATTCATTAAAATACGAATCAGGTTTCCAGTTGTTCAAACACAAAATTCCGATGTGGATTTTTCTATTTGTTTTAGTTGGATTAACTATTTGGGCATTTAGAAAAAATCTTTCTTTAATTCCGCTTTTAGGATTAATTTGCTGTCTGTATATGATGGCCGAATTAAGTGTGTGGAACTGGGTTTATTTTACTATTTGGCTACTAATCGGACTTCTGATTTATTTTGGCTACAGCCGAAAAAATAGTAAACTGAACTTTGTAGAAAAGTAATAGGTTAAGAGCTATAAGTTAAACGAAAGCCGTTTTGAGGATTCTCAGAACGGTTTTTTTATTGATAAAAATGGTTTTCACTCAATTATAAATTGATTTATGCTTATACGGATGATGATTGAAAATTAAAAAATATAATTGATCTGCTCTAATTTGCTTAAATCTGCGCGAAATAAAAAATTTTCACTTAACTTATTTAAAGCCAATATGTTTTAGAATATTTTCATTTTTTATAGAAATATTCTTATGTTTTAAAACCTCTTTTCCTTAAGTTTGTTTTCGGTTAAAAATTAAATTTAATATATAATACATGGGTTTTCTTGATAAAATATTGGGCAAAAAAGAAGCTACAATACAATCGAATAACGATTTCTGGAATTGGTTTTTAAAGCACGAAAAAGAATTCTTCAAAATCGTTAAAAGCGCACAAAACATCCACGAAGGTTTTTTTGATAAATTGGCTCCAAAACTTGACGAAATCCATGACGGGATTTATTTTGTGACAGGAATGTTTAATGAAAATACTGTCGAATTAATTCTAACTCCAGACGGAGCAATCAGAAATATTTATGCTATTGAAGAATTGGTAAATGCAGCTCCTTCTATGGAAGGCTGGAAAATTACAGCTTTAAAACCTTCATCAGATATCCAGAATATTGGTGTTGATTACGAAGGATTTAAATTCAATAAAGATAATTTGAAATTTTATCCGAACATTCACGATGGATATCCTGATGAAATTGATTTAACAGTGGTATATGATGATTTTGTAGAAGAAAAGAGATCAATTTTGACTAATGGTGTTTATATTTTCTTGGATAATTATTTAGGCGAATTACACTCGGTAACTTTGATTGACAACATGAAGATTGTTGGGTCAAATGGTATTTCAGAAGAATTAATTCCGATTGAAAAATTAAAGGATTATTTAATTTGGAGAGAAAAAGAATTTGTCGAGAAGTACGATGGCACGCGACACAACACTGAAAACGATAATTATTCGAGCTTTGAGGCAACTACAAAAGATGGCGGACTTGTAATCGCAATTATAAATAGTGATGTTTTGCGATGGGATAAAAAAGCATCTCATCCATGGGTTTTTATCATTACCATTCCGTTTGATGGAAGCAACAATAACGGAATGCCAGATAAGGAAACTTATCAGTTGCTAAATGATATTGAAGATGAAATCGTACCAAATCTTAAGGATGTAGAAGGTTATTTGAATATCGGAAGAGAAACATCAACCAATAAAAGAGAAATCTTTTTTGCCTGTAAAGACTTCAGAAAACCGACAAAAGTGGCAGATGAAATTGTAAAAAAATACAATGGAACTTTCGATATAAGCTACGAAATCTACAAAGACAAATATTGGCGAACTTTTAGAGCATATGAACCAAGATAATTTTTTATTTCATGCAGATTTGGTAGATAAAACAGATTTTAATTTAAGCTAAATCTGTTTTATCTGCTTAAATCTTTAAAAATCTGCATGAAACAAAAACTTAGAGCCTTGGCGTCTTTGTGGCAAAACTACAAAACACCGAGATCAACCATGCAAGATTTCATCATTTCATAAGTACGCTGAATATCATTATCCAAACCAATCGAAAAACGAATCAAACCATCCGTTAATCCCATTTCTTTTTGTTCTTCTAGCGGAATCTCACTAGAAGTCGAAGTTCCTGGCGCACTGAACAACGTTTTATAAAAACCTAAACTTACTGCGAGATAGCCTAGATTTCGTTTCTGCATCAATTCCATTAATTCGTTTGCTTTTTCCAGAGTCCCGACATCGATTGTTAGCATACCTCCAAAACCGTATTCCGGATTGATCATTGTTTTGTACAATTCGTGACTCGGATGGCTTTTCAATCCCGGATAAACCGTTTTTAAGCCGTCTTTTTCAAACTGATCAGCTAGAAAATGTGCATTGTGACTGTGCTGTTTAATTCGGATATGAAGCGTTCTTAGGTTTTTCATCACGCTCGCAGAACGCAGACTGTCCATTGTTGGCCCCAAAAGCATGCTGGCGCCTGAATTTACATTTTTAAGCGAATTGATAAATTCTTTAGAAGCGCAAGTAACGCCGCCAACCGTATCACTGCTTCCGTTGATGTATTTCGTCAAACTATGAATCACAATATCAGCACCCAATTTTGCTGGAGAAACCGACAAAGGCGAAAACGTATTGTCTACAACCAATTTCAAATTGTATTTTTTAGCAATTGCCGACAAACCGCGAATATCAGCCACTTCCAATAACGGATTACTTACCGTTTCGCAATACAAAACTTTCGTTTTAGAAGTGATTGCAGCTTCGACTACATCGAGTTTAGTAATGTCGACGAAAGTCGTTTCAATTCCGAATCTTGGAGTGAAGTTTTTCAGAAAAGCATACGTTCCGCCATAAATCGTTCGGCTCGAAACAATATGATCGCCCGCACCGCACAATTGCAATAGAGTAGGCGTAATCGCTCCCATTCCAGAAGCCGAAACATTAGCCGTTTCGGTTCCTTCCATCGCCGCCAAAGCCTGATCTAGATACAAATTACTTGGGGAAGAATGGCGCGAATACAAATAACAGCCTTCCATATTGCCTTCGAAAGTATCAAACATGGTTTTTGCTGAAAGAAAAGTATAAGTCGAAGAATCAGAAATAGAAGGATTTACACCGCCAAATTCCCCAAAGTATTGCAAATCCTGAATATTATCTGCTGGGTTGAAGTTTTTCATAAGTTTATTCTTTATGGTTGATAGTTTTTAGTTTGTTGAAATTGATTTTTTGAAATTTTTAGAAGCCATTTCCAGCTTTCCGCTTTAAGTCCTCATAAAAAAGTCAAAGTTTCTAATGTTCTAAAAAGAGCTTCCGTTGGTCGCTTTTTTAGAACAAGAAACTTATGCCTTTTTTACTCCGGGCTTTCCGCTTTAATCTGGGCTAGGGCACTCGTTTTCAAAAGAAATTTTATTCAAAGTAAGAGTGAATTAGAAAAATAATCAATTAGTAGTTTGTAAATTAGATTTTAAAACTATAAAAATGTATTTATTCTGATTTTTAATCTAAATTTGATTTATAGAACATGATTTAATAGATTTTCATTCTTTTCCTGTAAACAATAAACGATCAACCAAAAACAATAAACAGAAATGACTTTAGACGAAATAGACAAAAAACTCTTAGTTCTGCTCCAAACCGACAGTAAAAAGACGAATAAAGAATTGTCTTTAAAACTCAATCTTTCGGTAACGGCAGTTTACGAACGAATTAAAAAATTAGAAAGAGAAGGCATAATAAAAAACTATGCAGCTTTAGTCGATAAATCTAAAATCGAAAAAGGATTCGTGGTTTTCTGTCATTTAAAACTCATTCAGCACACAAAAGAGTTCCTAACCAAATTCGAAAGTGAAGTCATCAAGCTCAACGAAGTTTTAGAATGCCATCATGTAAGCGGTGATTACGATTACATCTTGAAAGTATTAGTAAAAGATATGGAAGCTTATCGTGAGTTTTTAGTAACCAAACTCACTTCATTGCAACATATCGGCAGTACACAAAGCATGTTTATGATTAGTGAAGTGAAGAATTCTACAGTGATTTCTTTTTAAAGATGCTGAGGTTTTATATTTTTTTCTTTGAGACTTTGCGTCTTTGTGGCAAAAAAGTTTTAACAATCAATGATTTCAGAAGAGAGACAACCTATTTTTCTTCGCCGAAAAAATTATCCCAAAGCAGTTTCTGTTTTTTATTATCGTCATCATAGGGTTCTTTAAATTTTAATTTTAGTCCTTCAATCTCATTGGTATGATTTTCATAATATTCAAAAGTCAATTTACTTTCATAGCTGACTGGTACATCGTGTGCCAGAATAATTTGTTTAATTGGGACTAATTTCTCTTGTCTCCACTCATAAAGTGTTTTTGAGTTGTCCATATACCAGCTCCCTTCATAGGTTTCTTCAATTTGTTTTTTATCTTTTTTAACGATATAGTCAGTCGAAAACGAGCCGGCATAATTTATAGTATTTGTCTTCTTAGAGAAATAATAAACTTCTTGCCACGTATTGCCATTCATATTTGGCGAAGTCGAAGTAATTATTTCGTTTCTGTTGTCGCCATCAAGGTCATCAAAATTTATTCTATAGATAAAAATATTTGTTTTTTCGCTCCCAATTCTTTTCCAATTTCCGCTTTCCAAGAGATAGAAATTGATAATAGTATCTTTAATGTTTATTTCTGTTGCAATTATTTTCTTTTTATCAATGAATTTGCCAATTAAAATTTGTCTAAAAACCTTATCGTCTTCAATTGAATCTTCACCATAAAAATAATTGGTTGTGTCTGTTTGGGCCAATTGTAATACACTCTCCAAGAATTTGTCAAGGATTTGTTTGGTTGTTTTTGAGCTGTCATTCGTTTCTTTTAAGAAAACAGCATTAGGAATTACAGTAACATTTTTATGTTTCGTATGGTTACAAGCGCTGAAAGTTAAAAATAGTGCTATTATTAATAGGTATCGTTGCATTTTTTTTTGGCTGTGTTAGTTCTGGCGCTTGGCTTGTTGCGAAGTTCAGGATCTATTATTTTCTATTGAATATAAAATTTCTTTCGAAACGAAAATGTGATTTCTAAAATTTACAATCCTGCCAAATAGAAGTTGCACATTTATCCTAATTATGTATAAAGCTATAAATACAATGGTACGTCTTTAAATTTTTGTTTTAACCTTTTTTTTACTTGACTGTTGAGTTTGTTGTTTTTAAAATGAATGTCACCTAACGATTTCATAGTAAAAAATGAATCCGGTAAAGATTCCAGGTTGTTGTTGTCCATGGCAAACCCATGCAAATTGGTTAGTTTTCCAAAATTATCAGGCAACCTATTTATTTTGTTGTCGCTAAGTCCAAAATAGGTCAAGCTACTTAATTCAACTAAACTGTCAGGAAGTGCCGAAATCTGATTTTTATCAAAATAGAGCCAACTTAATTTTTTTAAGTTTCCGATAGAAGAAGGTAATTCAGAAACTTTATTGTAAGAGAAACTGAAATAAACAAGACCAGAACAATTTCCTATTGTTTCTGGTAAAGTGCTTAATTCGTTGCTGGAGATTTCCAAACGATATAAATTCTTAAGGTCTCCAATAGAGTTTGGCAACTCTTTTATTTTGTTGTTTGCGCAATCAAAAACTACTAGATTACTTAGGTCTCCTATGTCTTTTGGAAGTTCAGTAATTTTATTCATTCCTAAATCTAAATGTGTTAAGTTTTTCAATTTAGAAAGTGACGGAGGAATGCTTCTTAATTCATTTGATACTAAGCTTAATTCAATTAGGTTGTCGTATTCTGAAATCCATTCAGGTATTTCTTTAATGTCATTGAATGATAATTTTAAGGACTTAAGATTAGTGAATAATTTAATATCCGAAGGTATTTCGGTTAAAGACTGGGAAGACAAGTCTAAAACAAAAACTTCTTTAGGGTTTCTTATAGCCTCAGAAATGTTTTTATAAACTTTATACTTTCGAAGGTTTTTGGGTGGAACGGACATTGTAATAGCATTGTCAGCATGTGAGAAACCTTCACTTTCATTTACGATTGTTAATGCAAAAGTGTCAATTTTTGTTTCATTTTTTATGGTTTTTGATTGCCCAAAACAAAATTGTGAAGATATAGTTATCGCGAAAAATAATATTATAAATTTCATTTTTTATGAGTTTTTTCTGTTAAATATAAAATTTCTTGCGAAACTTAAACGTGATTTTAGTACAAAATTTGAAAACTGTTAAGCATAGTTTTTTTCTTTATTTCTTCTTTCTAGCTCTGCTTCTAATATCTTTTAATTGTTCGGTATATAGCTTTAAGCAATAGTTGTTGTTATTTAATTTGATATATCCCTTTTTCTGAGTTCCAAACTAATTTTTTGTGATTTTCATTCCAAAAATTCAACCACCAATTAGCATTTTTAGAATCATCAGTTTTTTCGTCTCCAAACAACATTGCTAAATATGCAAATGTATAAGTGTCAGGATTGCAATAACTTGCAGAAGAACCTTTGTCCTTTGGCATTTCATCTAATTTGTAAACATTTTTTAGACACTTTTTAGTTATGGCTTCCTTTGTAGGATTAGCTTGTAATGAAATTATTAGCGCATTAACGGCATTTAAACTACTAATTTCTGGAATTTTAGAATTTGTATATTCAAAAGGTTTGAATTCTTCAACATTCTTATTTGATAAATAGTTTAACCAATTATTTTTAAGATTTTTAAGTTCTTTTTCAGTTGAATTTATTGTTACATATCCAAAATTCTTTTTCGTTAAATTTTGCAGAATTTGATTTGCTCTTCCCGAAACGGTGAATAGATCGTTATCCATAACTAGCCCTTTACCTTCAAAAATTATATCTTTATTTATGATTCTATCCCAAATAATTAAACGACTTGTACCTTCAAGTTTTGTTTCCGTTTTGTTGGTTAATTGATTGGCCAAAGAATTCAAATAATCTTTGTCTTTTGCATAATTATTTAGTGAAGCATTTAAAGTCAAGAAAACCGCGCTCCAACTTTTATCATCCAAGTTTTTAGTTAAAAGTTCGGCAGATGTAAGTTTTTGAGCTTCATCATACATTTCTCGGGTGTAATTTTCAATATTCTGTTGACTCCAAGAGGCCAATAATTTTTGAGAATATGAAAAATTAAAAGTAATTATGAATAATGCTATTAAGATCTGTTTATTCATTTCGGTTGGTTTGGTTTTAGTGAAATATTCTGGTGCTACAGCGAGTTTGGTACTAAATTAAGCCAAATGCCCAGCTTGCTCGTAGCTTGTGTTGTAGCAAGCTAGGGTTCATATTTAAGATTCAAGTCCTTTATATTATTTCTTACTTTTTGCAAAAAAATAATACCGGGGTCTTCTTTCCCAGTAAAATAAGCAGGATTTGTCTCTTTCCATAATTTCGTTTTTCTAAATTTTCCATACTCATTATGTCCAATTACATATTCAATATTGAACTTGGCTTTCAAATGTCTAATCAATTTAGAATTAGATACGATTTGTGCTTCAGTCAAAGGTTCTGTTTTGCTTCCTATGTTTTCAATGCCAATTGAACAATAATTAAGCCCAATGGTATGTCTTGCAAAAAGGGTATCGTCTATTAATTGGTAAATTTTTCCGTCCCTGTCAATTAAGTAATGAGCTGAAACATTGAGTTGGCTTTGATTTTTATTGTAATTTCTTGATTCTTCAATTTTTGTATTATTAAAATAATTGAAGTTGCTTTTAAGTGTTCCTCCTGCAGTGTAATGTAAGACAATAATTTTAGGAGAAATCGTTGGAATTGTTTGTATCAGTCCGTGTCTGTCTTTTAAATATTCCAAACTTAATTTTATTCTTTCTTCATTGTATGTAATTGGTTTCTTGATAATGTCAATACTATTTTTGTCTTGACCTCTACCATTTATAATAAAAAACAACCCACAAAGAAGCATGATAAATTTCTTATTCATAGCTTTGAATAAATTTAATGTTTTTCTTTTCCAAAGCTGTTAGCATAGATTCTATATTGTTGTATCTGGGAGTATACCAATTCTGCTGATTAAAATAATTTTTCATATCATCAGTTTTGAAAATATAGTTGTGTCTAGCATATATTTCATTACGCATAACTTTTAAGTCCCAACTAGTTAGTCCTTCAATATCAGAAACTCTCAATTGACGTTTTGAACCTTCAGGATAAATACCTGGTACATTGCGAGATTGTGTTTGAGGAAGTGGGGCGTGTTTCTGTGCATTTACAAAGTTTGGTGTTCCAAATGCTAGCATCATGATTAAAATAATCTTGTTCATTTTTATTTATTTAAATTTTATACCTACAATTAACGGTTTTCGGCTATACCTTTTATAAATTATCTATTTGTTTGTGTTCTGTATAGCTTGTCTACAACGTTGCGATACTTATAGCGGTTTTGGGACTAAACTAAGCTTATTTTTTGATTTGCCGCCCAAGCAAAACAGATTGTCACAAACATGCTTTTTAGAAGTAATGCATTACAAAAATAAGGTTATTTCTCACATAGCAAAGAGATCGATGGTTTTTATAATGAATAATCAGAGTTCTTTGAATAAATTAGGAGAGCAATCAATACAGGATTTTGCAATCTTTTAGTAAAGGAGAAAAATTCATAACTTAGAAAAATAAAAATCTTAACAAACCTTCGACTAAATATTCGCTACTTGCAGTAAAACTCCCACCCAAATTTCACACAAAAAACATTGAAATTTAAACTTTAAAAAGAACTTTATTCCTTAAATTTGTGACGCTAAAAATAAAATAGACAAACTATGAGTTCATTTGACGTAGTCATTATAGGTTCAGGTCCTGGCGGATATGTATCAGCAATTCGTTGCGCACAATTAGGTTTTAAAACTGCAATTGTAGAAAAATATAATTCATTAGGCGGAACTTGCCTTAACGTAGGTTGTATTCCTTCAAAAGCATTATTATCTTCTTCACATCATTATTCAGAAATTGCTCATTTTGCAGACCACGGAATCGAAGTTTCTGGTGATGTAAAAATCAATTTAGAGAAAATGATTGCGCGCAAACAAGCCGTTGTGGATCAAACCGTAGGTGGAATCAACTACTTAATGGATAAAAATAAAATTACTGTTTTCAATGGTTTAGGTTCATTCGTAGACGCAACGCACATTGCGGTTGCAAAAGCTGATGGCACATCAGAAACTATCGAAGCAAAATATACTGTAATTGCTACAGGATCAAAACCATCTTCTTTACCGTTCATCAAAATAGATAAAGAAAGAATCATTACTTCTACTGAAGCTTTAGCTTTAAAAGAAGTTCCAAAGCACTTAGTTATCATCGGTGGAGGAGTTATCGGAATCGAGCTTGGACAAGTTTACCTTCGTTTAGGAGCTCAGGTTTCTGTAGTGGAATTCATGGATAGAATCATTCCAGGAATGGACGGTTCTCTTTCTAAAGAATTAACTAAAGTTTTGAAAAAACAAGGAATGAAATTCTACGTTTCTCACAAAGTAAAATCAGTTGAAAGAAACGGCGATGCTGTTACAGTTCAGGCTGAAAATGCAAAAGGAGAAACAATCACTCTTGAAGGAGATTATTCATTAGTTTCTGTTGGTCGTCGTCCGTACACAGACGGATTAAATGCTGACAAAGCTGGAGTAAAAATCTCAGACAGAGGACAAGTGGAAGTAAACGACCATTTACAAACTAGTACGCCAAATATCTATGCGATTGGAGACGTTGTTCGTGGAGCAATGTTAGCACACAAAGCAGAGGAAGAAGGAGTAATGGTTGCTGAAATTTTAGCAGGTCAAAAACCACATATCGATTATAACTTAATTCCTGGTGTAGTTTATACTTGGCCAGAAGTTGCTGCAGTTGGACAAACTGAAGAGCAATTGAAAGCGGCTGGAGTGAAATACAAATCAGGAAGTTTCCCATTCAAAGCTTTAGGACGTGCAAGAGCAAGTGCTGACTTAGACGGATTCGTAAAAATCTTGGCTGATGAGAAAACAGATGAGGTTTTAGGAGTTCATATGATTGGTGCTCGTACAGCAGATTTAATTGCTGAAGCAGTTACGGCAATGGAATTTAAAGCTTCTGCTGAAGATATTTCAAGAATGAGCCATGCGCATCCAACTTTCGCGGAAGCGGTAAAAGAAGCAGCATTGGCAGCTACTGAAAATAGAGCTTTACACGTATAAAGTAAAATAAAAAATAATCATCTAAAATCCGTCAGAATTGTATTTTGACGGATTTTTTATTTGATGAAAATTATTCTATTCAAAAAATATAATTTTCAATAAAAAAATTGTAAATTAGATGTATGTTTCTGATGTTATCTTTGTGAATATTAAAGAGATAACGTCATGGTAAATAAATATGTAGCTCCAGTTTTACTGGGGGCAGGAATTACACTAATGTTGTATTCCTGCAAATCGAAGATTCCGGAAAAAGCAGTTCCTGTTAGAAATTTTGAAAGCACAAAATACTTAGGACGATGGTATGAAATCGCAAGACTTGATTATAAATGGGAAAGAGATTTGGACAACGTAACTGCTGAATATTCCTTATACGAAGACGGAACTATAAAAGTTGATAATAAGGGCTATAATGTCAAAAAAGACAAGTGGGAAGAGAGCATCGGGAAAGCCAAATTCGTCAAAAAAGACGATATCGGTATGCTTAAGGTCTCATTTTTTGGTCCTTTTTATTCTGGTTACAATGTTGTAGCCTTAGATCAAAATTATAAATATGCTTTGGTCGCTGGTGAAAATTTGAAATACTTGTGGATTCTTTCAAGGCAAACTCAGATTCCGGAAAGCGTTAAAACAGAATTCCTGAAAAAAGCTCAGGAAATTGGTTATAAAACATCCGAACTTGTCTGGGTAAGACACGACAAAAGCTAGTAAAAAAATAACCCGGTAGATTTTATCTGCCGGGTTTTCTATTTAATGTCCTTACTGGATCAAGGGGTGAAAACGGTTTTGTAATTATCCCAATATCTGTAAATCAAGAATAAATTGCCCACAAAAAGCAGACCTGCAATAGGAAGACCTTCTGGAGCCAAGAAATAATTAATAAACAGGATATTTACTGTAATTGGTAAAATTAAAATGTTTGCCAAAGTGACAAAGCGCCCTGTAACAAATGCAACTCCGCAAAGCAATTCTACTGTTTTTGCTAACGGAAGCAAATAAGTGGAAGCGACTAATCCCATATTAAATGCCTTAAAATTACCAGTTGTTTCTGGTTCTGGAGCTAATTTAAAGAAAAAGGATATAGAGGCAAAAAGTAACAATAAACCAATCAAAACGCGGACAATAATAGTAGCAATTTTCATAATACTTAGAATTAAAAGAGGTTAAAAATGATATAGTTAATGTGTTGAAAACGCAAAATCAATATTCTTCAAATAAAATGAAAATCTTTTTTAAGACTTATTTTATTGAGAATTTAACAATCAATAATATTCTATTTTGGGATTAGTTTAATGCTCTATCAAATATAATGAATTTTTTGTTACTATTTTGCTGTTTATTAGCACTTTTCTTATTTCTTGATGTATTTTTTATAAAGGAAAAATCCGCCCGCAGCCAATAAAATGAAAGGCCATATATTAATAAAGAAAACCAGAATTGCCTGCAATATATACCAGCCACTTTTTAGAGCATCTATAATCTGGATTCCTAAATTTGGCTTGTAAGCATCGCTTTCTTTTTCGCTTACAGCCATTTCTTGTTTTATCGTTTCGTTTTGATACAGTTGAAGCGTTACCGTGCTGAAATTAACCTGATCCTGCAAGGATAAATTTTCAACTGTTCTGTTGTCGTGTTCTTCTTTTTGGTTTGCTAATGTGTTTTCGGCATCAATAACGTCATTTATCTTTTTGCCTTTAGAATCAATAGCGGTTTGTACTCTTTTTTGCGTAACGGCACTTCTTTGCTGCGAAAGCTGGTTCGAAAGCATTTTTAGCGAAACATCATCTGCTTTGATAATACGATAATTCAGAAAATCAATCTGTTTGGCTATTGTTTTGATGATGGTGTCCAGCTGTGTATTTGGAACACGGATGATGATATTGTTTTCTACATAATATTTAGTGGTTTCCAGCGTGCTGTCTTGGCTGACTTTTGTTTTTATCTGATTGAGTATAGTGCTTTGCAGGTTGGTGTATGTTACAAAACCTCCAAATTTTTGAACTGCATTTTCTATAGCATAAGTAGACTTGACAACGTTTTTAACCTTAAACTTAATATCTGCCGTTCTGATGAATTTCTGCTTGCTGTCTTTCGGGACAACAGCTGCCGAAGATGAAATTGCAGTACTGTCTGTCATCATTTTGGCATCGGTGGAAGAGTCTTCTGAAGCGTAATCTGCTTTTTTGCAGGAAAATAGTAATGTAATTGTGGCAAAGGCGGTCAAACCTAATTTTGCAGTTGTTTTCATAAAGGTTAAATATTTGATTTTTTAATAAAGCATTTACACGATGCAAATGCATTTGGTGTTAAATATTCGCGAATTTGTACAAATTCGTTATACTAAAAAGCGTGCCAATATTTTTGTAAGATTCTTTTATTGAAGGATTTTTTTTGTCGTAATTTTGGAGTTTTAAATTTTTCGTTTTTGAGAGTTTCCATTCATAAAAATATTTCAGATCCAAAACGCTTTAAAGAACAGCTTTTGAGTTGGTCACAGCAGTTTCGTGAAG
The DNA here is from genome assembly GCF_042431625.1 of Flavobacterium procerum. NCBI lineage: Bacteria > Pseudomonadati > Bacteroidota > Flavobacteriia > Flavobacteriales > Flavobacteriaceae > Flavobacterium > Flavobacterium procerum. The sequence goes on from NZ_JBHLYW010000007.1 coordinate 107,563, forward strand.
TTGTTTTTTTAGACAGCAATTCCTATCCAGATCTGTATTCTTCGTTTGATTTTGTTCTTGCTGCAGATGCTTTTACTTCGCTGCAGACTGATTATTTCAATGCTTTTGAAGACTTAAAACAATACCAGCAGAATACCAAAGACTGGCTTTTTGGATATCTTTCCTATGATTTGAAAAATGATATCGAGAATTTAGAATCTAATAATTTTGATGGATTGAACTTTCCCGATTTGTTTTTTTTTCAACCCAAGAAATTATTTTTATTGAAAGGAAATCAGCTTGAAATTTGCTATTTGTTGTTTTGTGATGATGAAGTGGAAGATGATTTTAATGAAATAAATCAAATCGAAGCGACTTCTTTTGAAACGTTAAATAAAATTGAAGTAAAACAGCGAATTTCGAAGGAATTATACGTAGAAAAAGTCAATAGAATGCTTACGCATATTCATCAGGGCGATATGTACGAGGCAAATTTCTGTATGGAGTTTTATGCAGAAAAAGCGATGATTAATCCGTTGGAGAAATTTCAGAAACTCAATGAAATTTCGCAGGCACCTTTCTCAGTTTTTTTTAAAAACAATAAAAACTACCTGCTTTCGGCTTCGCCAGAGCGCTATTTAAAGAAGAACGGCCAAACAATTATTTCGCAACCTATTAAAGGAACTTCAAAACGTTTTCCAGATTCAGAAGAAGATGAAAAGTCAAAGCAGTTTTTAAAATCTGATGCGAAAGAACGAGCAGAAAACATAATGATAACCGATTTGGTTCGAAATGATTTATCGCATACAGCAAAAAAAGGATCGGTAAAGGTTGAAGAACTTTGCAAAATCTATTCTTTTCTTCAGGTGCATCAAATGATTTCGACGGTAACTTCACAATTAGATTCTCAATTTTCAGTAGTAGATGTTTTAAAGACAACTTTTCCGATGGGAAGTATGACCGGAGCGCCAAAAATTTCGGTAATGAAAATCATCGAAAATCTCGAAGAAACCAAAAGAGGATTGTATAGCGGTGCCGTTGGCTATTTTTCTCCCGACGGAGATTTTGATTTTAATGTCGTAATCAGGAGTATTTTATATAATCAAGAAAAACAATACGTTTCGTTTTCTGTCGGAAGCGCCATAACATCGCTTTCTATTCCTGAAAATGAATACGAAGAATGTCTTTTGAAAGCCAAAGCAATGCATGAAGTTTTGAGATAATTTTTTTACCACAGATTAAAAAGATTTGCACAGATTTTTTTAATCATTTAATCTGTGGCTATATTTTTTTATCTACAAATTCTAGGAAAAAAATTAGTGGAAATTTGTGTAATTCGTGGCAGGAAAAAAACGTACTTAACATTTCGTTTAAGAATAGATCAAATTTAATTTTTTACTTTTATCAGATGTTTTCAAAATTTCAAAATCATATCGTATCTCGATTTCCATTTTTGGCAGAAAAAAAACTTTTTCTTGCTGTAAGCGGAGGATTAGACAGTATGGTTTTACTGCATTTGCTTCATAAACTTCCTTATCAAATAGCAGTTTTGCATTGTAATTTTCAGTTGCGCAGTCTGGAAAGTTTTGGCGATCAGGAATTCATTCAAAATTATTGTATTCAAAATAATATCCCAATTTTTACCACTCAATTCGATACCGAAGCTTTTGCTCAAGATTATAAACTCTCCATTCAGGTTGCTGCAAGAGAACTTCGATACAGCTGGTTTTATGAACTTTTAGAAGAAAAAAACTTTGATTATCTCTTGACAGCACATCATGCAGATGACAATCTTGAAACTTTTATCATCAATCTTTCGCGTGGAAGCGGATTAGAAGGATTAATCGGCATTCCAGAACAAAATGATAAAATCATTCGGCCACTATTGCCTTTTTCAAGAGAAGAAATTCTAAAATTTGCTGAAGAAAATAAGATAGAATGGCGGGAAGACAGCAGTAATGCTTCGACAAAATACCTTAGAAATAAAATACGCCATGATTTGGTTCCGGTTTTAAAGGAAATCAATGTTAATTTTCTCGACACGCTCCAGAAAACGCAATCGTACCTGCGTGAAACAAAAGAAATGGTCGAAGATGCTTCAATTATGATTTATCAGCAGGTGGCCAAAGAAGTGGGAGAGGATATTCATTTTGATTTAAATAAACTGAAAAAACTTCCTAATTACAAATCCTATTTATATCAATGGCTGAACGAATTTGGGTTTTCTGCTTGGAATGATATTTATGATTTGGTTGAAAGCCAGTCTGGAAAACAGGTTTTTGCCCATGAATTTAGACTTTTAAAGAATAGAGAAACGCTGATTTTGAGTCCAATTTCTGAAATATCAGAAAAAGATGAATTTGAAATTCATGAAAACGATACAGAAGTTAATTTTCCCTTAAAAATGACTCTTTGTAACGTAGGTCACACAACATTCGGATCAAATAGAACTATATTTGTTGACGCCGAAAAAATCCAGTTTCCATTGGTGCTTCGTAAATGGAAAGAAGGAGATGTTTTTTGTCCTTTTGGAATGAGTGGAAAGTCTAAGAAAGTAAGCAAGCTTTTTAAAGATGAAAAGCTGTCGTTGCTGGAAAAAGAAAAAACATGGATTTTATGTTCTGACAACCAGATAATATGGGTTGTTGGAATCAGACAGGATGAACGTTTTAAAATAAATAATACCACAAACAAAATATTAAAAATAGAATTGCAATAATGAACTTTACTCTTAATAAGCAGACCGTTATTCCAAGAAATAAAGGGATTAAATTCCTTTTATCTTTACTGATTTTCTTTTTTGCTTTTGCTGATGCGAATGCACAAATGATTGAACCGGTAAAGTGGACTTCTAAAATTGAAAAAAAATCTGAAAATAAAGCCGTTCTTATTTTTGACGCTGTAATCGAAAAAGATTGGCACATGTACTCGCAGTTTACACCAGATGGCGGACCGCTTGCGCTTGAAATTTCATTCAAAAATCAAAAAGGAAATTACGAGCTTGTCGGAAAAGCAAAAGAAAGTAAAACCAAAACAGCTTTTAATGATGTTTTTGGCGTAAACGAAACTTTTTTTGAAGGAAAAGCTCATATTGAGCAAGAAATAACGATTATAAACCCAAATTTAAAAACAGTAGAAGCTGAGTTTGATTATCAGGTTTGTAAAGAAGTTTGCATCAATTCTAATAAAAAATTCTCAATAGCCGTTCCTGCAGTTTTCAAAAAAGAAGATATTCCAGTAGTTTCAGAAGCAAAATTAGACGAGACAAAAGTAGTTGGACTGGCTGTTGATACTGTGAGTAAGACTGCAGTATCTGAAAAGACTGAAGTGCAAAAAGCAGATAATGATGTGGCAAAAGTAAAAGGCGATTTAGAACAATCGTCTTCTTCAAGAAGTTTATGGTCTATCTTTTTCTTTGCTTTTTTAGGAGGTTTTGCTGCATTATTCACGCCTTGCGTATTCCCAATGATTCCAATGACCGTGAGCTTTTTTACAAAACAAAGCAAAAGCAGAGCAAAAGGAATCAGAAATGCTGTTATTTACGGATTATCAATCATTGGAATTTATGTTTCACTTGGATTTTTGGTTTCATTTATTTTTGGTGCAGACGCTTTAAATTCATTAGCAACAAACGTATATTTTAACCTCGGGTTCTTTGTCCTACTGATTGTTTTCGCAACATCATTTTTGGGAGGTTTCGAAATTATGCTTCCAAATTCATGGGCAAACAAAGTAGATCAGCAGGCAGACAAAGGCGGTATAATCGGAATTTTGTTTATGGCACTTGCTTTGGCAATTGTATCTTTCTCATGTACTGGACCAATTGTAGGACCGCTTTTGGTTGAAGCGGCAACAAACGGGATTTCGGGTCCGATTGTCGGCATGTTGGGCTTTTCATCTGCGCTTGCATTGCCATTCATGCTCTTTGCAATGTTTCCGGGTTGGTTGAATTCACTTCCAAAATCAGGCGGGTGGCTTAATACCGTAAAAGTATTTTTAGGATTTTTAGAATTGGCTTTTGCCTTTAAGTTTTTATCAAATGCCGATTTAGTACTGCAATTGCATTTCTTAGAAAGAGAAGTTTTCTTGGTAATTTGGATTGCTATTTTCGCTGCTCTTGCCTTGTATTTATTCGGGAAAATCACATTGCCACATGATAGTCCGACAAATCATATTTCAGTTGGAAGATTGTATTTAGGTTTGATAACTCTTGCCTTTACCATTTATTTGATTCCAGGCCTTTGGGGAGCGCCATTAAAATTAATCAGCGCTTTTCCGCCGCCTCAACAATATAGTGAGAGTCCGTTTGGAATAGGAGGGTCAGGTCATGGAGCCGTTACCGCTGAATCTGCTAAAAATCTTCCTGAAGGGGCAGAATTAGGTCCTCACGGAATTGTGGTTTTTCATGATTATGAAGATGGTGTAGCTTATGCCAAAAAAGTCAAAAAACCGATTATGCTTGATTTTACAGGTTATGCCTGCGTAAACTGCCGAAAAATGGAAAGTAATGTTTGGTCTGAAGCTGCTGTATTGCCAATTCTGAAAAATGATGTAGTTTTGATTTCGCTTTACGTTGATGATAAACGCGAATTGCCAAAAGAAAAGCAGTTTGTTACCGAAGCTGGCGAAAAAATAGAAACTACTGGCGATAAATGGACAGATTTTATGATTTCGAAATATAAAACCAATACACAGCCTTTGTATGTGATTACAGATGCAGAAGGCAACAATTTAAATTCTTCTAAACCAACAATCAGCTACGTAGGAACTGATGAATATTTGAAGTGGTTAAAAGAAGGAATTTCTAATTTTAAATAGATTTTTGAATAAAGAATAAAGAATAAAGAATTTTGAGCTTTAAAGCTGTATTCTAACAAATTAATTTTTCTTTGGGGGTTGAAATTAATTCAAGCAAAAAGGCTGTATCTATTTTTGAGACAGCCTTTTTTATGTAATTATCTTGTTTGTTTTTGATGAAAGCTATTTAAATCGATTTGTCATCATTCCGTAGAATGTTTATAGATGAAAATGATGAAACAAAAAGAGTTGGTATAGATTTTTAGGATATCCTTTTTGCGGTATTTAATGAAAAGAATCTACCTCGATTTGTCATTCCGTAGGAATGTTTCATCGGTAATTAAAAAAAGCGCTCTAAGTGATTAGAGCGCTTTTTTATCAATATGAAAGTGAAAATTAATATCTTACAAGAATTCTCCGTGTTGAGAGATGTCTAATCCTAAATCTTCTTTTTCTTCAGTAACTCTTAGAGGAGTGATTTTGTTTACGATAAAGAATAAAGCATAAGAAGCAACAAAAGCAAAGATTGACACCACAACCAAAGCAGTTAATTGGTTGATGAATAATGTTGGAGTTCCGAAGATTAAACCTTGGTTATCACCAACAGCTGGGTTGATTGCTTTTGAAGCGAAAACACCAGTTAAAAGCATACCTACCATACCACCAACACCGTGACAAGCAAATACATCTAAAGCATCATCAATTTTTCCTTTAGGGAATTTGCTTACTACTAGGTTACTCACAATTGCAGAGAATAAACCGATGAAGATAGCGTGAGAGATGCTTACGAAACCAGCAGCAGGAGTAATAGCTACAAGACCTACAACCGCTCCGATACAAGCTCCAAGAGCAGATAATTTGTGTCCTAAAATTTTATCAAGGAATACCCAAGCCATTGCAGCAGCTGCGGCAGCAACAGTAGTTGTTCCTAAAGCTTGAGCAGCAAGACCGTTAGCTCCTAATGCAGAACCTGCGTTAAAACCAAACCATCCGAACCAAAGTAAACCTGTTCCTAATAATACATAAGTAATTCTAGCTGGGTTAACTTTTTGAACTTTTCTTTTTCCTAAGAAGATTGCTCCAGCCAATGCAGCCCATCCAGCGCTCATGTGTACTACAGTTCCACCAGCGAAGTCAAGAACTCCCATTTTAAAGAAAACTCCATCAGGATGCCAAGTCATGTGTGCAAGAGGAGTGTATATGAATAAGATAAATAAAACCATGAATAACAAATAAGCCCAGAAACGTACACGTTCTGCAAAAGCACCTGTAATTAATGCAGGAGTAATGATAGCGAATTTTGCCTGAAATAATGCGAATAATATAAAAGGAATTGTTGGTGCAAGGCTCCAAGCTGTATTAGTTCCAACTCCTTCGAAGAATAAATTATAAGATGGATTTCCGATAATCCCTCCAATAGTTGGTCCGAAAGCCAATCCAAAAGCAACAACAGTCCATAAAATAGTAACAATTACCATTGCCATAAAACTTTGAAGCATAGTACTAATTACGTTTTTCTTACCTACCATACCTCCATAGAAAAATCCTAGTCCCGGAGTCATTAACAATACAAATGCAGTTGCAACGATCATCCAGGCAGTATCTCCTGTATCAAACTTTACAGCTTCTGCCGGAATTGGGTTGTCTGCAATGATAAAGTTCGAAATAAAGGTTAGTACCAAAATAGTGATAAGAATCACACTTAAAATAATTTTTCGCATAGTTATTTAGTTTTAAAATTTTTCATAAAAGTATAAAATGATTTGATACCCCAATAAAAAATAGGGTCTTGTGTTTAATTTTTGTTAATTTTTCATTTTAACCCCCTCTAATTTTATTCTATATGTTAAAACAATGTAAAAATTTATGATTTGGTAATCTATTTTGTCTTGGATTTGTTATTTGTGAAGTTTTTTGTTCGAAATTGGACCTTAAAAACTTGCTTTTTGGTCAAAATGTTGCGGTATTGTCCTTAATTTTCTAAAAATGATGGTTTTTTGAACAAAAAAAGACATCAAACGCTTTACATTTGATGTCTTTTTAAGAAAGTAGTTTTAAGAATTACTTCTGGTTGTATTTTGCTTTAAATTTAGTATTCAGTTTATTCTGAAAAGTATCTAAATTAATATTTCTTCCTTGAATGAATGCCATTGTCAGTTTATTGGTTCTCATATCAAGTGCATCTCCTTCAGAGATAAATAGTGTCGCGTCTTTGCCAGTTTCCAATGTACCACAAAGATTGTCAATGCCTAAAAGACGGGCAGTGTTAGAAGTAATCAACTGAACCGCTTTTTCTTTATCCATTCCAAATGCGGCGCAAGTTCCAGCTAAAAACGGAAGATTTCTAACGCTCATACGTTCGTGGTCACCGCTATTTTCCAGTCCAACAATGATTCCTTTGTCCGTTAGGATTTTTGCCATTTTGTACGGAAGATTTACGTCCTGATCATCACTGGTCGGCATATCGTGAACACGTCTAAGCAAAACACCTACATTATATTTCAATAAAACCTCCGAAGCTTTGTGTGCTTCAAATCCACCAACAATAACAATTTTTTTGATTGAATTTTTAGAAGCCATTTCTACGGCATCTACAATTTGTTTTTCTTCTTCAGCATGAATGTAAAGAATCTGTGTTCCGTCAAACAAACCTTTTGCAGCTTCTAAAACGATGTTTCTTTCTTTTGGAGTATCCTGATTGTATGCTTTTGCATTTACAAAGAAAGTATTAACTTCTTCAGCTTGTTTTGGATAGTCTTTATTGGGCTCAATCACACCCGGTTCGAACCATGTTCCCGATCTTTTGAAACTGGAAGGGAAATTCAAATGAATTCCGTCATTTTCTTTCAAAATAGCATCGCTCCAGCTCCATGCATCTAGTTGCACAACAGATGAAGTTCCTGAAATTCTGCCTCCTCTAGGAGTAACCTGTGCTACTAAAACGCCATTTGGACGAACTGTTTCTACTACTTTAGATTCTGAGTTGTAAGCAATAATGCTTCGTACATTTGGGTTAATGCTTCCGATTTCTTCCTCATCATCAGACGATTTTACAGCGTCAATTTCTACTAGACCCAGAGTTGAGTTTGGTGCAATAAAGCCAGGATAAATGTGTTTTCCGGTTGCATCAATTGTTGTGTCGTATGCATTGTCTGCAAGTCTGATTGTCGAAGCGTCTGCAACAAGAGTCAGTTTTCCGTCTTTAAATCCTATGGCGCTGTTTGGTATAACGGTTCCGTTTCCTAAGTGTGCAGTCGCGTTTAAGATCAGAACAGATTTTGATTGTTTTGGTGCGGGTATTTGCTGTGCGGACAGCTGAATAGAAGCGCAAAACAATAATAGAAGTTTATATATATTTTTATGTATCATGATGTTTTTCTTTATCATTTAGAATTTTCCAAAGTTTTTAAAACTGCTCTAAAGTATCACAGTGATATTCTTTTTTCTCTTTTCTTGTTGGTGCTTGCGTGCTGTTTCCTTTGTTTTTTTCTTGCAGCATCTGCCCAATCAGCATATTTCTCTCTTTGGTTACAGCTTGTTGTTTTTGCTCATCTTTTTCGATGTCAAAATACACTACACCTTCAATGATTGTTTTTTCAGCTTTAGCATAAATAGATAAAGGGTTTTCGCTCCATAAAACTACATCAGCATCTTTTCCTACCTTAAGACTTCCTACTTTGTCATCAATATGTAATAGTTTTGCTGGATTAAGTGTTACAAATTTCCAAGCATCTTCTTCAGAAACATTTCCGTATTTTACAGCTTTTGCTGCTTCCTGATTTAGTCTTCTTGACATTTCAGCATCATCAGAGTTATAAGCTACTACCAATCCTTCGTTGTGCATAATTGGCCCGTTGTACGGAATAGCATCGTTTACCTCAAATTTATACGCCCACCAGTCTGAGAATGTAGAAGCGCCAACACCATGTTGTTTCATTTTGTCAGCAACCTTGTATCCTTCAAGAATGTGAGTAAAAGTGTTTACTCTGAAATTGAATTTTTCTGCAACATTCATCAGCATTAAAATTTCAGATTCTACATAAGAGTGACACGTAATAAAACGCTCTTTATTTAAGATTTCAGCAAGTGTCTGTAATTCTAAATCCACTCTTGGTGCTTTTCCTTTTTTAGAAGCATTGAACTTTTTCCAGCTTTCGTCATATTCTTTAGCCAATTGGAAATAGTCGGTAAAGACTTGCTCAACTCCCATACGAGTTTGTGGAAAACGTGTTGGGTTATCAATTCCCCAGTTGGCTTGTTTTACGTTTTCACCCAAAGCAAATTTGATAAATTTAGGCTGGTTTTTATACAGCATTTCTTCAGGAGATTGTCCCCATTTCCACTTTACGATTGCAGAACGACCTCCAATCGGGTTAGCAGATCCGTGTAGTAATTGCGAAATAGTTACACCACCCGCTAAATCTCTATAAATATTAATGTCTTCTGAATTTACAACATCCTGAATGGTAACTTCGGCTGTCGAATTGTGTCCGCTTTCGTTTACCCCTTTAGAAATTGCAATATGAGAGTGTTCGTCGATAATACCGCTGGTAATGTGTTTACCTTTTGCATCAATTACTGTTGCAGATGCATCTGAAAGGTTTTTGCCCACAGCAGCAATTTTTCCATTTTTGATCAAAACATCTGTTTCAGTCAAAATTCCTTCTTTTTCATTGGTCCAAACCGTTGCGTTTTTGAACAATAAAGTCTGCGCAGTCAGTTTTTTGTTTTCTCCAAAAGCAATATTTGGATAAGTTACAGGAAGAATAGCATTTGGCTTTTCTGCTTTTGCCGTATCTTTTACAGCAACAAATGCGCTTGTCCTTACAGCATTCCAAGCCACTTCTTCTCCAGTAGAAAGAACAGCTTTTCCTGATAAGTTAGGTGTGTTTTCTGCAAGTCCAGTCAAACGTGTAAAGTTTGATTTAATAGTATCTGCAGGTTTGATTACAAGTGAAATCCAATTTTTAGAAATAGCAAAAGTGCTTTTTACTTTTTTAGAATCTGCTGTAGTAACCTCTGATTTTTGTGCTTCCGCAGTTCCGTCAATTTTCCATTTGTAAAGATCTTTTCCGATTGTTAAATCGTAGTTTCCACGAATGTCTTTTGTAGTCATGTCGTTAACTACAAATTTATTTCCAAGAACCCAGTTTTCATATAATACCGTTTTTTCATCAAAATAATCACCAGATGTGATAATGAAATTGGCATAGCTTCCCACTTTCAAACTTCCCACTTCATTGCTTTTTCCTAAAATTGCGGCAGGGATAGTTGTTAGAGCTTCAAGCGCTTTCGTTTTGTCAAAACCATATTTTACTGCTTTAAGCAGATTCGGTTTAAAATCGTCTATTTTTTTTAGTTTATCTGTCGTAAGCGCAAAAGTAATTCCGTTTTCAGACAATACTTTTAAGTTTGTAGGCGCTTGGTTCCAGAAACGCATATCTGCCAATTCGATTTGGTTTGACAAATACGGATTAGAAACATCATAAGCATCAGGAAAACTGATCGGAATGATGAATTTTGCATTGGTTGCTTTTATTTCTTCAATTCTTTCAAATTCATTTCCGCTTCCTTTCAGCACATAATTCAAGCCAAATTCTTTAGCAATTTTAGCAGCTCTCAAACTGTTTAATTTGTCTTCTGAAGCAAAAATTTGAACTAGTTTTTCATTATTTGCCAAGGCTTCCAAAGACAAATCTCTTGTTTCAGAATTTCCTTTTTTGTACCAATCCAAATCAAGATACATTTGACGAAGTAAAGCCATCATACCCATTAGCGAACTTGGATATGCCTGATTGGTCAAAGCGCTTTTGGTAAATGCAAAATGATTGGTTAATTTATTGGCAATCATTTGTTTGCTGTTTTCTGTGCTGTTTAGTGCAACCAAAGCACCAGATCCTTGTGCAATTCCGTCTGGTATGTGCGTTCCCACAACACCAAAACCAGCTTTTAAAAATTCATCTGCTTTTGGTTGGTCGTATTTAAAAGCTTCATGACCATTTACTTCAGGTCTTACACTTTCGTTCCAGTAATAACCAGTTTTTTTAGTATCGTATAACGGATTTCGGTTTCGGCCGGGAGGCATATTGCTTTTTGGTTTTTCAATTCCAAAATTGGTGTAAATATCAATGAATGAAGGATAGATTGTTTTTCCAGCCAAATCAATACTGATTGCATTTTTCGGAATAGTTATGGAATTTCCAACTGCAACTACTTTTCCGTCTTGGATCAGTAAGCTTGCTTTTTCAATTTTTTGGGTTGGAGTTACATAAATCACGGCATTGGTCAAAACAGTGTAATTTTTGTTTTTGTTATGCACGCTTTCATTTACGGGAAAGTATTCCTGAGCGTAGGTTTTTGTTAAAAAAACACTCAAAAAAACTAGTAATAGGGCTTTTTTCATAGGTTATTTACAATTTTGCTGCTAAAAATATGAAATATATGTTACATGAGATTTATTTTTTGTTAATGTTTTTCTTTATTTTAGTGGGTTTCGAATAAAGTCTTTATTTTTTAATGAATAGATAATTTTTTATGATGAATGTTGAAAAACTAAAATGGGGAATTGTGGGACTCGGAAATATTGCCCATCAGTTTGCTGCCGATTTATTGCTACTCGACAATATGATTTTGTCAGGATGTGCTTCGAGAAACATCGAAAAAGCAAATGAATTTGCCTCACAGTACAATATTTCAAAAGCTTACGATTCGTATGATGCCTTGTTTGAAGATCCAGAAATCGAGATTGTTTACATTGCAACGCCTCATGATTCTCATACTGAATTGACCATCAAAGCGCTCAAAAGCGGCAAACATGTTTTATGCGAAAAACCGCTGGCGCTTTCCTATACAGATGCTGTAAGAATGATTGAAGCATCTCAAAAACACAATAAATTTTTTATGGAAGCTTTTTGGACGCGATTTATACCAGCTGTTCAAGATATTTTGCAGAAAATCAATGTGGGAACAATTGGAAACATAAATTATGTAAAAGCTGATTTTGCCTTTCACGGAAGTGAAACAGAAAACAAAAGACTTTTTGATAAAAATTTAGGCGGAGGCGCTTTGTTTGATATTGGCGTTTATCCTTTATTTCTGTCTTATATGCTATTAGGAAAACCAAATGAGATTATCGCAAAAGCAATCAAACATAAAAACGATATTGATTTGCAAACTTCTATGATTTTGCAATACGAATCTGCTCAATCGATTTTGCACGCATCAATAGTTTCAGAATCTGATATGAAAGCATCAATATCCGGAACAGAAGGACGAATCGAACTAAATTCGCCTTGGTACGTTGCAAATGGTTATTCTTTATTTAAAAATGAAGAAGAAACGGTTTTTAGTCTGCCTACTTTGGGGAAAGGTTATACTCATGAAGCGGTTGAATGTTTTAATTGCATTCGTAATAATCAGATTGAAAGTAAGTTATGGTCACATCAGAATAGTTTAGATTTGAGTAGGATAGTGGAAGAGATTAAAAGTCAGATTGCACTTTCTTTTTAGTTTTATATTTTGTAGTAAAAAAGCTATATTTTAAAATATTTTTTGTTAGTTTGAAAAATATTTTAATGATAAGTTTTATGCTTGTAAAAGTTTACGGAAGCGCCGTTTTTGGAGTTGAGGCCACTACTATTACAGTAGAAGTGCATATGGATAAAGGAATCGGGTATCATTTGGTCGGCCTTCCTGATAGTGCTATTAAGGAAAGCAGTTTTAGAATTGCGGCGGCACTTAAAAATAATGGCTATGCGATGCCGGGAAAAAGAATTACGATTAATATGGCTCCGGCGGATCTCCGTAAAGAAGGTTCTTCCTATGATTTGACTCTTGCAATGGGAATTTTAGTAGGCTCAGACCAAATAAAAGCACCTGAAATTGAACGGTATATTATTATGGGCGAGCTTTCGCTTGACGGAAGTTTACAGCCCATTCGTGGCGCATTGCCGATTGCGATAAAAGCAAAAGAAGAAGGTTATAAAGGATTTTTTCTGCCAATTCAAAATGTAAAAGAAGCCGCTATTGTTGCCGGTTTGGATGTGTATGGAGTAACAAATCTAAAGGAAATAATAGATTTTTTTGCCGGAAAAGATTCTCTTAAGCCAACTGTAATAGATACGCGTTCAGAATTTTATAAAACCCTAGATTTTCCTGAATTTGATTTTTCTGATGTGCGCGGACAGGAGAGCATAAAACGTTGTATGGAAATTGCGGCAGCAGGAGGCCACAATATTATTTTAATCGGTCCGCCTGGAGCGGGAAAAACAATGCTTGCAAAACGTGTTCCGAGCATATTGCCACCAATGACACTTCGTGAAGCTTTAGAGACTACTAAAATCCATAGTGTTGCAGGGAAACTAAAAGAAGTTGGATTAATGAATCAAAGGCCTTTCAGGAGCCCGCATCACATGATTTCTAATGTTATATTTATTTAATGTGTGGATGTAAAATTAAGATAAATTAAAGTACCAAAAGGAAAATTAAATTAATTATTTATGAATAAGCAATCAAAACTTATGTTTAAGTTAATAATGTTGATAAGTGTTATTATTATAATCATTCAGATATTCTATATTTATCAAAAAATGATTTAAAATCTATGGAATATCTAATTAATTATAACAACGAAACAACAGAACAACTTGTTGATATGGTTCATAAAATGGATGGTTTGCCTTTAAAGGAAATGAAAATTAAAGATTTAGTTTATCATAATGGGAAGCCAATTTATACGGGTAACGGTGTTTATATTTTTAAAAGTCCTGTAAGATATTATTATGTTGGTAACTGTGTTGCAAGGAATTTTGTAGAAAGGATACCTGCTCATTTTGATATTCGAAAAAGTGGGTGGTTTAATAGTCTTTTAAAAGCTATTATTAAGGATGAGAAAAAAGTAAAGATTGAGATTACAGACCTTTTATTAGAATCAGCAGCTAGTTTTGCTTTTGAAAATTTAAATTTAATATTGATTAATTTTAATGAATATAATAGAACAGAAATTAATAATTTAGAAAATATATTAGGTAAAACTTTAAAGCCACTAAATAATAGATTTAATAGACTTCGATAAAATCAAGTGGTAAAGAATATTCAAGAATCTTCTTTCGGTTTTATTATATATGTAGATTGGACGTTTGTTTTTAAAAGGATTTTGTCCGCATATTGTCAACAGTAATTGTTGTGCTTATTTAATGTGAGGTGTTTTTTATTCTAGCATTTTCTAATTTCTTTTGTTTTGGGGTCATATTTAAAAAGCTTTTTAAGTTGTGTAGTTTCTTTATTCTCTGTATAAAACAAATTAAAATCATTATCAGGTTTAATAATAAGTTCACTTTCTGATTTATTGTCATTTTTAAGTACAATAGAATGGGCTTGAATAGAATCATCTTGATTTTTTATAACTCGCCCAGATACTTCACTAATTATTTCCACCAATTTGATTGAAACATCAAATCTAAATTCTGTCAAATTAACTCTATTTCCTTTAATATCATTAATATAATACTTAGAAAATGGAAATGTCATACCTAAACTCACTGGAAATGCTGGATTTTCTTCAAGTGAGTTTTTGAATTTGACGTAATGTTTTAATGCTAAGGCATTTATTGCTTGTCCAGCTGCATCAATTGTCTTTTTTATCAGCTCAACAACCCCTAATTCTTTACCTGTTTCACTTTCATAGAATTTAGTCTCAAGATTAATATCAATATTATTTAAGATATCTTCGTTTTGAGAAGCAATATTATATCTGTAATTATTGATATCTATGATTTTTAAGTTATAATGTGAAATTTGAGTCACTAAATCATTTAAATATTCAGTGCTAACTTCTTCAGCTGTCATTAGTTCAATGCCAAAATTCTTTGCCTGTACTACAGCACCACTTTGAAAGCCTTTAGGACTTACAATGACCATTTTGTTTATTTCCTTTATACTATCACATTTTGATTTAAATTGTTCAACTATACCAACTGCTACTTTTTTTCCGTAATCTTTACATTCCATTGCGATGCAAATATTCATTCCATTGACTTTGGATTTTATTATAACATCAAATTCTCTTGTTAATCCATTTGGACAAATTATTTTATGGCTTGGGAATACTTCGGTATGTTCAGAATCTTTAAAAGTTTCCTGAATTAATCTAATAGTTCTCTCTAATGATTTACCATCATTTCTATTTCCCATTACAAGTATTTTTTTAAGTTAATACAATTACAATCTTTACTCTTGAGGTTTTTAACTTATAGTTGTTTCATAATTTATATAAAATGATTAAACAACTATATAATGAAACGCAAAGGCTAGCGGTTGTTATTCCTTATTCGGAGCAACTGGAGTTATTTAAGGAGCTTCAAATTAACCCAAACCAGCAAACCAAAGATATATTATTCAAAGCAAATATTAAGCTGGTATTTTTCATTTCTAAAAAATTCAATTCAGCAAGCATTGAGGATGCAGAACAGTTCGGTTTCATAGGTTTGATTAATGCAATAGAAAATTTTGACCCCAACAAAAATATAAAATTTTCAACGTACGCAATTAAATGTATCACCAACGAAATACAAAGAGGATTAAAGCAGGTTAACAATATTGTTAGCGTTCCAGTATCACAGGTAGCCAAAGAGAATTACATCAAACCCAGCTTTTTAAATATTGACGACGTTGAACTTGACAGCGAAAACGAAAGCGAGTTTGACATTCAGTTATTTTGGATAATCGTACAGCAGATTTGCAGTGAAGAAGAAACTGATATACTTCTTAAACGCTTTTGCTACGAAGAAAAAATGACGCTTGCCAAGATTGGCAGTAATTGGAATGTTGCACCCGATACTTTGAGCAAAGCACCAACCCAATTGATGTGGAAAAAGCTAAATGGCATACTTAAAAAGCTAAGGAGCAATGAAACACTAAAAAAATACTACGCTTAGGTTTTACTTATTTCAAACCTCATACTATAATATCAGTATGAGTAAATACAAGAAATACACAGAAGAAGAAAAGCAAGACGCAGTGCGTAGGATTTGCGACGACATTGCAAGCGGAAGCCCTTTAACGGTAACGTTGCAGACATACGGGGTTGTATCACCTTCAACGTTTACAATGTGGTTAAAGAAAAATCCTGAGTATAACGATATGTATAAAGAGGCACAAAAGCACAGGGAAAATTTTTTGTTTGATGAAATGATGCGAATCGCATTTAGCGACAGCCCGAAAGAAATAAAGAAATACCGAGGCGGTGAACTTGTGGAAACCATTGTTAAAGATTCGGTTGACGACAGACGTTTAAAAATCAATACTCTTAAATGGATGCTTGGGAAAATGAACCCAGCTAAATATGGTGAAAAGGTAATCGTTGACGATATGACAACATCACCGATAACGTCGATTAAATTTATAGATATTAATGCAGCTGACGATAGCACCGCTTAAACACCAAAAAGAGTTTCTTTTATCTAATGCGGTACACACTGCTTTAATTGGTGGATATGGTGCGGGAAAGTCACACGCTGGGGTCTTAAAGACAGTCATTAAAAAGATTGAGTATAACGGTTTAAACGTGGCGTATTATCTGCCAACGTATGCACTTATCAAAGATATTGCTTTGCCTAAGTTCAGCGAGATACTGACAGAATTTGGTATCAGGTTCAAAATAAACAAGCACGACAACACGATAACAACAGATTACGGTAAAATTCTGCTTCGTAATATGTCCGACCCGAACAAAATCGTTGGTTATGAAGTGGCTTATTCAATGATTGACGAAGCCGACACACTACCAAAGGGCAAAATGTCCGATATATTTATCAGAATCCTAGGGCGTAACAGGTTGAAATTACCAAACAACCAGCCTAATTGTGTTGATACGGTTTCAACGCCTGAGGGTTTCGGCTGGCTTTATGAGTTTTTCGTCAAGGAATGGACAACAAACAAGAACGTAATTAGAGCAAGAACATACGACAACCCGTTTTTACCTGAGGGATATATCGAAACTTTAAGGGAATCTTACAGCGAGGCGTTATTTAATGCCTATATCAACGGTGAGTTTGTCAATTTAAACAGTTCGAGCGTATATAAATCGTTCAACAGAAAGGTAAATCGTTCAACTGAAACCATACAGGCGGGAGATTCTTTATATATCGGGCTGGATTTCAACGTTACAAAAATGAATGCGGTTGTACACGTACTTAGAAACGGTGTTATACACGCGGTTGATGAAATTACAAACGGGTTTAATACGCAAGATGTTTGCGACATTCTCAAAGAGAGATACAAAAACAATAAAATATACGTCATACCCGATGCGTCAGGTGCATCGAGAGCAAGCAACGGGGCAAGTAATTTCGATATAATAAAATCAAACGGTTTCAACATTGACGCACCACGTAAGAACCCATCAATAAGCGACAGGGTAAACAGTGTTAACCTAGCTTTTGAAAACGGGCAGTACTACGTAAACGATACGACTTGCCCAAACTACACCGAAGCACTGGAAAACCAAGTTTACAAAAACGGTGTTCCTGATAAGTCGGGTGGTTATGACCACATCACCGAGGCGGGCGGTTATGCTGTGTTTAAAAAGCTTTACGGTATGAAATCACAAGTATTATAAAACACTAAATTATTATGGTAAAAAAACAACCTTGCACGACGTGTAAACAACAGCCAGCAGACCACAACGAAATGAGTATTAAGATGCTGGTTAACATTTTTCCATTCCTGAAAAACGTCTACAGAGAATTGAAAGAAACGGAACTAGAGAGCGAAGAGGTTTTCAAAGAACTATTCAGCGATAACGACATTGTTGATTTTGGATTGCTTAAAGCAGTATACAAATTTCAGCAATTAAAAAATATCAGCAAATAAATGCCGAGAGTTACAGACAGAATTTACAGAACTAAAAACGATATTCCTTACTTAACCTTATGCAAGTTTAGCGAGGACATAAAAGGAAACGAAACCGATGTTGAACTTATTAAACGCAAGGTTAAGGAGTACTTTAAAACAACTGATTTAGACGCATTCAATAAAGCAATGCACACCGACCCGAAACGTGTTAAGTTCAGATACAAGTACGACGGTGATTTAAGCATAATAGACAAGTTCATCGACGTTGATACATTCCAGCGTGAAAACGATTTTGAGGCACTTCTTAAAATCCTGCTTAAACCTAAGTATAAGCTTATCCCAGTTGACATAAACAAAGTAAGCCTTGCCGAAGTTGAAGTAATTACAAAGTCTTTCTTGTAAGCTTGTTAAGCTATAAAGAGCGATACCCGTATATATTCAACCCGCCTTATATGCATCAACCGCCAGCGGAAGAAACACAGGGCTTATACGAGCGTAAAGCGTTTAACGAGCATTACGGGGGTTATCCTGAAATGTATTATTTGATAACAAACGGAGACTTAAGCAAATACAAAGAGGTTGACAAATGGAAAACAGACGATTTTTTCTTTTGGGCTGAATATCTATTGCGTAAAAGACTGGTAGAAAACATAAAGTAGTATTAACACTAAAAACTAAATGAATGAAATATATCTATTAAACGACTGGCTTATCAAAGAATTTCAAAAGAATGAACTGGTAAACACAATTTCAACGTTGCCAAGTCTTCAAATTGATACCCAGCTAGCCAATATTTACCCGCTGGTGAACTTGGATTTGCAAGATACGGACATTACAGAGAGCCAAATCTTAGCAAGTTATCGTATTACGATAGTCCAACAACGTGATTTTAAAACGTCGCAAACAGATAACAAACTCTTAACCGATTCGAACTACATCGACAACGTAAGCGAGACACATTCAATTGCGCATAAGCTATTAAATAAGCTGCTTAGAGACCACAACGAATGGAATATTGAAATTACATCACAATCAACGCTAAGACAACTTAAAGACTGGTCACGCAATTCACTAGACGGTGTGCAATTTGATTTAGAGTTGGCAATCCCTAACCAAGGCACGATATGTTAAGCGACGACGAAGTAAGAAAGATTGCACAACAGATTATTGACGAAGCCAAAGCAACTGCACACGTTGACCAAGGAACGCTTAAACGTTCGATAAGCTACACGGTGACAAACGGTAAGTACATCTTTAGACAAATGTATTACGGGTTTTACGGAGAGGACAACCCAAGTGGTATTAACTCGAAACTTGAACAGATAGCCCGCAGGTTGATGCCTAGGGGTGTCGAATATCAGGTTATCGGTACAGACTTCAACGGCAGGATAAAAGAAAGAACCGTAAAGAAAAGCGGTAGAGCAATTGAGAAAAACCCGACACCTGCACTAAGCAATAAACAGACAACATCAAACCTTAAGAAGCTTGTCGAGACACTAAAAAAGTTACGCAAAAACGATGGCGATTCAGAGAAAACGAAGAACTAAGGAACAAATAGAAGCCGATAAGATTATCAAGGAAGAGCTTTTAAAACTAGGTGAGATTATTTACGAAGAAGCAAAACATAATTCTAGGGTTGCGCAGGACACTTTTTACAAGACCGACCGAGTGCGCCCAGCTGGAAGCCTGAACAAGGCAGGGGGTACGCTCAGAGATTCGATAAACTACAGGGTTGAGGGCAATACAACGCTTTGGCTTGGACAGGTTTATTACGGAGCGTATCAGAAGCCAAACGAATTAATGCAGTCGGTTGACAGACATATCGACGAAGCAACAAAAACAATTGTAACACAAATAACGGAAATACTCATACAACCATTTACAACAAATGCCTGATTTAACAAACGACTTAAAAACAGTTATCGACGCACCCGATAAAATCCAGTTTTGCAACAGTCCAATTCATATTAGACAAACAGCGGTTAACGTTGGTAATCAGATAAAAAAAGTAACGCATTATCTTTGGATTTGGAACGCTGACCAAAGCACTGAATTAGGGGAAGCAAACCAAATCTTAGTAAAGGAAATCGTTAGCCGTTCAGACGAATATATCACAATCAACATTGCCGACTTAATCAAATCATATTTAGTAAGTCCTGAGAATGCACCAAATACAAATCAACCGCAATTTGCTTGGAATCCTTACGCATTGCCAGCACAAACTGGACAGGGTGTATTTTTCCAAATCATAACCGAAGTATTAGAACAAGAACCCGTAACCGACGCTATCGTATCAACTACGCTTGTAAGTTCTACTTGTTTTGCAACAATGGGTTATAGATGGAACTACGAACAGAACTCAATGGTAACGAACGGAATTACACCGAACAAATCAGACATATTCAAAGCGGCCCCGCTGAGATACTACAACCAATACGTTGATAACTATTTCGAAAACACTTTCAACTTCGGTCAGGCAGTAAGTGCTTGCACTAGTGGTAATATGATTTCACAAACCAAAATCACACCGCCAGCACGACAAAGCTTTTGCGCAAAGGATAGCTATTTGATTGTGTTTTTGAATAAGCTGGGTTTATGGGATTATTTTACACCATTCGGTAAAACGATAATTTCAAGCAAGACCAGTGTAACAAATTCAAATAGAATGTTTAGAGACCCAAGCAGAATTAATAACTCGCAGATACATTCAACGCTTAGGGACACAATAGACGTGACACAGACATACACAATTAACACGGGGCATATTGACGAAACGGCAACACAATTGATTGAAGAACTTATTTACAGCCCAAAGGTTTATTTAATCCGTTTCAGTGGTGAAAGAACATCGACAGAGCTTACAGGTATCACGGTCGATAATACTTATATCACGGTTGACGATACTACAATTACGGTTGATAATGATACAGTAACAGCTGAAAGCTTAGGTTACTTTTCAACGTTCCAGCAAATACCCGTAATCATTTCAAACCCTGAGGAACTTGTTAATATGACAAGGCTAAACAATAAAGTTAACATCGAATATACAATTAAGTTCGACGAAACTAACAACAAGATACTAGATATTAAATAATGCAACAGGTAGTTACCGAAATTTATATAGCACCTTTCAGCGGTTCAACAGATTACGTTAAACTTGACATTAGCGAAGACGAATCAATCAACGTAAAATATACGCAAAAGGATTTAACAGATTTAAGCAAAGTATTTGCGCCTTATTCTTTATCGTTTAGCATTCCAGCAACACCGAAGAACCGCAAGGCTCTTTTGTTCTTTGGTGATACGGACGTACAGAAAGCCAACATTACTGGCTCTTTTCCCTGCAAGATTTACAGTGACGGTAATTTAAACCTAACAGGAAACTTCAACGTTGAAGAGGCGAAATATGATAATAACGGTATGACCTCAATACAGGGAAGTTTTGAAACAGATTTTAAAAGCCTTAAAGAGCGAATCGGTGAGGACTTAATCAGCGATTTGGCAACAGTCTTAACAGGTTCAACCAGCTTACAATTTACACCAACAGTTGCAAGAGATTCTATACACGCAAAACAATTATTGTACAAGGAACTAGATTACGTTAACAGCGGAACAACCAGCGCAAACGACATTGTAATTAACTACATAACGCCTCTTGCATCAACTAGCCGAGTTTGGACTTATAGCCAAGTTGAGGACTTAAACGACAATATCTCATATACTGCAAATTTCACAGGTGCAACGCTAAGCCCTATCGAAACAACTGAATTGAAGCCAGCAATTAGTTACAGGGCACTCGTTGAAATGATGTTTAAGAAATACGATTTAAAGGTAAACTTGCCGCTTAGAAATGACAAGCTGTTTAATGAAATGTATGTTTGGATTAATGGTGCGGTATCTGAGGAAAAACTAACAAACAACGACGTTCTAAAATTTGCAAGAACATTCAACAATACTTACCTGCAATCTTTTGCACTTACTGGTTATATTGCTTTAGAATATCCAACACAACCAAGCAACCCGATTGACTGGCTTGTGCTAGACGGTTCAACACCTAACAAATATAAAACATCGTCTTATACACGTAACGGTTACGACATTATTAAAGTCAATATTGGTGATAAGGCAACGGGAACAATGCCTGCACCAGCTAATTTTAACACAACTAGCAAATATATTCGTATAAACGTTAGGCTTAAGAACTTCGTTTCACAATCAACAAACGGAAATATAACAATTTCATTGCGCAGACCCAACGGGAACAAAGCACCAGCCGATTGTGAGGAAATACTTAGCTCAACAATTGCGTTCAATGACCACGATAACGACGTTTTTATCGATGTTCCTGACACAGCATTTAACGATTACACACTAAACTATGAGTTGTACCCAACGTTAGAGGCTTATATCTTGTTTAAAGCAGACCTTGCAACTTGGGAAGAAACACAAATATTTACTCAATATATGTTTACCGAACAATACACGGGTATGTTAGATAACTATGCGGGTGTATATACTCAGGACACAATAAGCGACGGTAACGAAAGAGCCGTTTCGAGTGGTAAAATTGACGTTGTGGCATCACTGCCAAAGGTTAAAGTTGTAGATTTCTTTCAATCATTCCTTAAGACATTCAACCTATCGATTTACAACCCGATTATTGATTCAAACGAATTACAGATTTTAAGTATTGAGGACGTTAACGAAGAACATAAGATTTACGCCAAACGTGAGGTTGATTATACGCCATACGTAAACACTGATAGCTTTACAAAATCGGTACAAGATAAGTATACCAAATACAACTTTAAGCACGCAACGAGCAAATACAAATCCAACATTGATTATGCGGCAGGTAATACGCTTGGGTTGGAGTATGGACAAGTAAGCGAAGACAACGGAGCGAACAAGAAAAACGAATATTCAATAGCTACAACTTATACCATTATCCCGCCCCGTACAGTGGTTAATACAAACTTAGTAACGTATTACGGATTTAGTAACGAAGCAGCTGACGAAGAAAACAGATATAAGCCAATCAACAATGAGCTAGTTTTATTTGTGAATAATGGTTTAACGTTTTTATCAAGCGGTTTACAGGTTGGTTTTTTACTGGCTGAAAGTACCGTAACACCCCTTAGCAGTTATATGTTAATGTTGCCTTGGTTCGCAAATACTAAACAGTCTCTAGGTTTCAGCGTGCTAATTGACGACGTGAGCGGTGACAACACAAACAAAGACAAAACCGAATCATTGTACCAAAGATATTATTCGGCTCAAACGACAAGACTTTTAAATGTTAATTCACTTTCGCACAAGTTCGATTTATACTTACCTAGTTCCGAAATCTATGTTAACCCAACAAGAGGGAACGAACCGCCAACAGGGTTTAGACTTCAAAATGATATTATCATCGGTGAAACCCGTTTCAGCGTGTTAGATGCGAACATCGATATTACGACAGGGAAGACAAAATTAACCTTGTTGAATTATATAACACTAGACGATTTAAACAACGGTATTGTTCCGACTGAATACAACTATAATCCGACGGGTTACGATTCAACACAATACCAAATACTATAACGAAAAAAGAAAAAATATGATTTTAAACAATGGCTTTAACCATCGAAGAATTAAAAGAACTTGTAAACACAAATTTAGCTGATAACAGCAACATAGAACCTGCTGAGCATAGAGCAGTTGAACTAGCTTTAATTGATTACTTGGAAACACTTCAACCAGTATCAACAAGCGGGCAGCCTCTTAATCGAGGTATGATTACAGCCAACAACGGGAGTTTTGGAGGTGTTGAGGTTGGTATCGAATTAGGTATTCAATTATCCGACCGTCTGCGCCACTACGGAAATACTAACAGTGTTTCGTGTGTGTCAATGCCTAACAACACTGTCATTACGGTTAACCTTCAAAACTCACACCCAAACAATAACTACATCGTAAAAAGCTGGTACGAACAAGTGCCGACAAGTTCGGTATTGCTTCAAAACGGGTCTTCATTAGGTAAGAACGTCTTTAAAATTATTTCACCGTCTCAATTTCAAATCATTTTAAAAGAATGGACTGGTGAGGTACAAGCATTACGATTACACTTTGAAACAGTGAGTTACGATTACTAAGAATGGCAGAACAAAACGAGAACATAGAACAAAATATTAACCTGAATTTCAACACCAATGCAAATGAAATACAAAGAACGGTTAACAACCTAGCCGACGCAATCGACAATACAACCGACAGCGTAAGCGACAATACGAGCGAATCGGAAAAGAACGCCAAGGCTCAAAAGGAACTTAAAGCGCAACTAGATTTAGCAGTTAAAGAACTTGCCAAAATGGCAAATCAATACGGGGCAAGTTCAAAAGAAGCCATAAACGCAGCCAAAGCGGTAAGCGATTTACAAAAGCAAATCACCGCAACGGCAGACAGTACGAGAGACTTAAACGCAACCTTTGAGGAAGTTTACGGAGAACTGCAACCGCTTACTACACGTATGGGTGAAGCCGAAGACCGTCTTTACGAATTGGCGCTTGCTGGACAACAAGCCAGCGAAGAGTACCAAGGATTATTACAGGTTGTTGGTGAGTATAGACGTACGCAGGTTTTAACAGATGCGGCAGTCGATGCGGCGGCAGCAACCTTTAAGGATAAGTTAGGAGCAGCTACACAAATTGCGGCCACTGGGATAAACTTTGCGGCCAGTGCGATTGGTGTATTGGGTGTTGAAAGTGAAGATGCAACCAAGGTGCTTGCCAAGATGCAAGCAGCTATGGCTTTCGCTGAGGGTTTAAAAGGACTTGCTGAACTTGGGGAACAGTTTAAAATTGTACGTATGGCAATTATTGCCAGCGCAGCTGCTACAGAAGCACAAACAGTGGCTGAAGAAAAGAACATTATTGCAAAGGGTCTTAGTGCTGTTGCTTCGGGTATTCTTACAGCGGCCCAATGGGCGTATAACGTTGCTTTGGCAGCCAACCCAGTTGTTGCAATCGCTTTGGCGGTGGCAGCTCTTACGGCAGGTATTTGGTTACTTGTGTCAGCACTGGCGGCCAATGAAGAAGCAGAAAAGAAACAGACCAAAGCGGCCGAAGATAATCTTAAGGCTCAAAAGAAACTTACCGAAGCTAGAAAAGAGGCTTTCAAACAGTTGGAGCGTAACAACAAACTTGAAGAAGACCTTGCCGAAGCCAGCGGAAAAAGCGCAAAAGAGGTTAACGCCTTGGCTAATGCACATATTAACGAAGCCAGTCGATTAAGTCAAAAGAACGCAATGATTGCGAAGACCAACTTTTTACGTGAGCGTTCAATCCTGTTAGACCTGAAAGAAAAAGACGCAAGCGAAGAGGCTTTAAAAGCGCAAAAAGAAGCAATGCTTAACGCTTACAACGAATTGCAGGACTATAACAAGAAAACCAACGATTTAAAAGAGGAACGAATTGACCTAAATAACCAGTTTTTAGTTGATGAAACCAAAAGGGAAACGGACGCAAGAAAAAAGGCTTACGACGAACAGCTTAAAGCGCAAGAGGATGCCAATAAAAAACGTCTTGACGAGATTAAAAAAGCAGCCGAAGCCGAAGCCGAACTTAAGAAGAAAATTGCTGAGGACTTAAACAACCTAGAAATACAGACATTTCGAGCAAATCAGGATATGAACGCAAAGACAGCCCAAGAAAAGCTAGACTTGCAGAAAGAAAGAGACTTTGCAGAGCTGGAAGCGTTCAGACAAAAGGGTGAAGACACGGGAGACCTGCAAGCATTGCTAACTGAGAAGTATAACACGCTTCAACTAGAGTTAGACAAAGAGAGCAAAGAGGCTCAATTGAAGCAAGACACCGAATATTGGGCGGCTCAGGCAGATTTAGCCAAAGCAAATGCGGATAAAGAGAAAGAAATCGCAGACAAAAAACTTGAACAGAAGAAAGCAGAGCAGGACAGTATCAATGCTTTAGGAACTGCGGCCCTATCTGCTGGTAAATCGTTATTCGAAAAGAACAAAGCTGTACAAAAAGGTATCATTGTCGCAGATGGTGCAGTTGCTTTGGGTAAGGTAGCTATTAACACGGTTGAGGCTGTTTCGCAAGATATGGCAAGCAGCCCGTTAACCTTCGGTTTGCCTTGGTCAGCGGTTCACATTGCAACTGGTGCGCTTGGAGCGGCCAGCATTATTGCCAATACAAGTAAAGCATTAAAAGCCGTAGGGGGTGGGGGTAGTGCTGGAACTGCAACAGATATGCCGACAAGCCAAACGTCAAGCGGTGGAGGAACAAGAACACAGGCAACCGCAGCACCTCAGGTGAGTTTTCAAGCATCTAGCGAGAATCAGATTGCCAGTGCTGTTGCTAAGAATTCGCAAAACCAAGCACCAATTAAAGCTTATGTTGTAAGTTCAGAAGTTACGACACAACAAACATTAGACAATAAGAAAGTTGAAGCTAACAGCTTCTAAAAATAAATAACCCATAACGTTTACTTTCAGTGCTTTTCAATCTATAATATTCATATGAAAAAGTATGAATTAGTATTTAGTAAAGACCAAGAGGGTGTATTTAGAGTTTCACTTGTGAAAGACCCAGCACTCGAAACTACTTTACTACACTTCAACGCTGAAAAACCTCAAATTTTCCACTTCACGGAAGACGAAAAACAAATCGTTTACGCACCTGCAATGATACCTAACAAGTTAATCTTTAGAGCAGACGTAAATGGTGAAAACGCACAGGTTTTCTATACGTCAGACACAATCGACCAGTTGCAAAAAAACTACTTCAAAAACGGTCACAACTCTACAACCAATATCAACCACAACCAAAAAGAAAACATTGAGGGGGTTTATCCTTTCGAATCTTGGATTGTTCAAGACCCAGCAAATGATAAATCTAATGCAATGGGTTTCAACTTACCCGCAGGTACTTGGATGATGGGCTATAAAATCGATAACCAAGAGGTTTGGAACGAGGTAAAAAACGGAAATCTTGACGGTTTGAGCATCGAAGCCCGCCTTGGGTTCAAAGAGGTTAACAATAATGAGAATTACAATAAGCAGACAATGAACAAAAAAAGCATTTTCAAATCAATCAAGGATTTTTTTATGGCTAATGAGGACAAAAAAGAGTTCGCAAGCGGTGATAAAAAAGTATTTGCGATTGAATTAAAAGAGGGTGAAATCTTGACAGACGAAGCGGGTGAACCAATGGCAAATACAGAGGTTGAAATCGACTCAAAAATCTATAAAACGGACGATTTAGGAACGATTACAGCAATTGAAGACAAGCCAGCCGAAGAAGTACCAGCAGAGGACACACCAGCTGAAGAAATGGCAGACGAAACGCCAGCAGATGCACCAGCTGAAGACCCAAAAGCAGAGGACGCACCAGCTGACGAGCCTGCAAAGGACGACCAAGGAGACCTAAAAGCGGAAAACGAGCAGTTGAAAAAAGACTTGGCAACAGCCCAAGAAGAACTAGCGAAGTTACAGGCTGAAAAAATCAAAGCGGATGCAGAACTAACAGAAATGAAAGCGCAAACGCCAGCAGCGGAAGCAATTAAAAACATACCGCCAGCAACCACAAAATCATACGACGAAATGAGCAATTTCGAAAAAATGCAACATAACAAGCAAAAGTAATATTAACTAAAAAATGGCAATAAATTATGCAGGGGGGAAGAAAAACCCTGATTTAGAAGAAATTCAATCAGAATTATATGCAGATTCTAAAACGCTTAGAGATAGAGTAATCGACATTCAAGAAGGTTTTAAATCAGGTGCGGACGTTTACGAATCTAAAGTAAGCGTAACAATGAAAGCGGGTTCAACAGATGCAGTAACAGCTGACGGAACTATTGACTTAAGCGCAATCAAAACAGGTGTTGCGTTAAAATCAATTGAATATAGTGACGTTATCGACGACGCTGTTTTATTCGGTACAAGATTTGAAAAATCAATGGCTAAAGGTGCTTTCAATCAAGTATCTGACGAGTTCGACAAAAAAGTTCTTATCCAAGTTGCGCCAGCAATCGGGGAAGACTTAGAAAGCCACTTATGGAACGGAGCAACAACAGCTACAAAATCAGCAGTTGCAGCTTTAACAGGATTATCAGCTTCATTCAAAGCAGCAGTTGCAGCAATGCCAACAAGCGAATTCGATTCAATCCCAGTAAGAGCGTTATACAACGACTCAAACAGCAAAACGGTTGCGGGTGCAGGTATTGCTGACACAGTTAAATTAACTGGTACTACATACACAGCGGCAAACATCGCAGCTGAATACGGTAAATTATACCTTGGTGCGCCTGACAAAGTAATCAACGCTACAAGTTCAGAACCTAGAATCTTCGCACCATTAGCACACAGACAATTAATCAAAATCGCTAACAACTCAGTTGGTGCAGCTTCAAATATCAACTTCCTTGTTGAAGGTTCAGGAGCAAACGAGGTTATCTCATACAACGGTGTTAAAATCGAGTTTCACCCAATGGTAGGAGTTGTAATGTTAACATTACCTGAGTACTTAAAAGTTCTTTTAGACTTAAGCGGTGACGCTTCTTACTTAGAAGTTGACAAAATGGCGAACGGTGCTCAAAAAAGATACATCAAAAACAAACAATCAATTGCAACGTGGGTAACTAACCAAAGATACATCACAATTCAAGGATAAAAATAACAATAAGGCTGGTCGTGCTTAGGTGCGACCACTCTTATAACCAAAAGAAAAACAGTATATAAAAATGGGTTGTACATCAATTTCAAAAAGCCGTAAGTTAGCTTGTATGTCAGGTATGGCAGGGGTTAAAGCGGTGGGGGTTGCATCTTTTGACAGCTTAAACCGTCTTTCTGTAACTGGTGCGGGTGTAACTACTCTTGCAACAGTATTCAGCGGTTCAACTATCGCAAGGTTAGAACTTAAAAACACAACTGTTAACTATTTAGAAACTGCAACAATGGGGGGTGACAACCGCTCAACATCGGTTGTTGGTGATATTCCTTGTGTATTCAATGTTGCAAAAGGTACAGACTTAGAAACAGTAAAATTAATAAATGAACTTATCAAAGGTGAGGTTGTTTTGTTCTTAGAAAAGAATGACGGGTCTATAGTGGCGGCTGGTTCTCAGTTCGGAGCGGTAGCGACTACAGCCACAGACCAAACGGGTGGAGCTATCGCAGACTTAAACGGTTTTACGGTAACATTCCATACAGAGGAATCAGAGTTTTCAAGAAACTACGTGCTTTCTTCAACTGCTTTAAGCGACTATGCAACAGCAATCAAACCTTACGTGTAAGCTAAATAATTAATCTAATAAAATAAGGCAGGCAATTAATATGCCTGCTTTTTTTTTAATAAAATCAATATGAAAGTTATCAAATTAAACCAGTTGGAGCAATTCAACTGTATACCTAGACAATATCCAAATTCAACGGACGAATTAAGCGTAAAGCTTAAGAATGAGTTAACCAATACTATGATTGATTTGGTGTTTACTTTTTCGGTTACAGCTTCATATTTAAGTATAGCAATTACAGACGTTCCCGCAGATTTTGAAAGCGGTAACAGGTACGAGATTACTATAAGTAACATAACGAATAACAACAACTTGGTTTACTTAGGTAAGCTATTAGTTGTTGACGAAAATACGGACGTACAAAACTATGAGTACAAACAACAAAGCAACAGCCGTTACGAGTACTAACAACTTCGCTTTCGAGGCAAACGTTTTAATGTCGGCTTTTCAGCCAATCGACATAAAGCCAGCTTACGGGCGCAAATGGGTAACGAACGGTATAAATAACGGAAACTATAAACGTTATATCGATGCTTACGACGACAGCCCAACCAATGCAAGTATCATTAACGCTTTTGTTAACTACATCTACGGTTGCGGATTATATGATATAAACGGGCAAAACATAAAGAAATACATATCAGATGAAGACGTATTGCTTTTATGCCAAGATTACAAGCTATTTGGCGGTTATGGAGTGCAGATTATTTGGTCACTAGCAAAGAAACCGCTTAGAATCGAACGAATTGACATTGCAAAGCTTGCCGTAAACCTAGATGAAAAGAATAATATCAACGGTTATTGGTATTCTTGGGACTGGTGTGCACAATACAAGTACCGCCCTGTGCTTATACCAGCTTATACTGGTGTTTACAAAGGTAACGACTTAGAAATACTAAGCGTTAGAAGACCATCGAGAGAGCCGTTTTTCCCAGTTCCTGACTACTTGGCGGGTATTCCTTGGGCTAACGTTGAAGGGCAGCTTGCTAATGCTGGTAAAAACCACTTCTTAAACGCAATGAGCGTGTTAACGGTGGTAAACTATAATAACGGTCGTATTCACGAAAAAGAGGTTGCAGAACAGCAAGCAAACAACGTAAGAAACAAAATCGTAGGAACTGACAATCAAAGTGGAGTTTTAGTATCATTCAACGAGGGACTAGAAGAGGCTACAACAGTTGACCAGCTTTCACCGCCTGAGCTTAACCAGCAAAACGTTTTTTATTCAGAAGAAGCCGAAAGAAAGCTAATTGTTGCGCATTCCGCACCACCTATTTTATTTGCTGGGTCAAACACTGGTAACGGATTCAGTTCTAATGCTGACGAAATCGCAACGGCAACCCGTGGTTTATTCAGAAGACATATTAACCCAATGCGTGAGGTAATACTTAACGGGTTGAATAAGGTTTTTAATGTAATCGATTCAAGTATTGAGCTGGATTTTGAAGACTTCAAAGAAGAAACCAAACTAGAGAACACCAACAATTCTACACGTTCGCAGGACTTGGAAAATATCAACCTTATTAATAAACCTGAAAACAATAACGAAGCGCCTAAAATCATTGAATAATGGCAAAGCAAAAGATATTAATCAAACCTAACACTATTAGTGAAACGGTGGGCTTTGGTGGTAACATCGACCCTGACCAGTTAGCACCAAGTATTGTTATTGCCCAAACTACGCAGTTAAAGAGAATCTTAGGAATAGACTTATACAATAAGATTTCAACTGACTATGCAGCTGGAACACTTGACGGGGTTTACTTAACGATTTACACCGATTACGTAATCGATATGCTATCGTTTTTCTCTTGCAGTATTTATTTATCAATAAATGCAAGCAAGACAACCAACGCAGGAACTTACAAAGTCGGTGCTGAGGGTTCGAGCAACACACCGCTAAATGAATTATCGATAATCGGCAAAACATACGAATCAATCGCAATAAGCTATGAACAGAACTTTTACAAGTTCATAGAGAAAAACCCAGTACCTGAGTACGGACAAAATAACGAAGACAAAAACACAACCAACCTAATTGGCTGGTACTAATATTTTATGGCTCAAAAGCATATTAATACATCAACACCGAACGACAACTTAGGTGATACACTTAGAGACGCTAATATCAAATGTGAAGACAATTTCACAGAGTTATACACCAATAAGGTTGATAAAATCAGCAGTAAAGGTCTTAGCACAAACGACTATACTACAGCCGAAAAAAACAAGCTTGAGGGTATTCCAGCAGATGCTGAAAAAAACGTACAATCTGATTGGTTAGATAACGACACAGCAAGCGACGCTTATATTAAAAACAAACCTGATATTCTTACGTCGGTTGAGTGGGGTGATATTACGGGCGATATTACAGACCAAGCCGATTTACAATTGGCTTTGGATTATAAACCATCATTCGAATACGTTGACGCTAAGATAACACAGACAATCAACGAGGCTACAACAGGATATGCACCAAGTGAGGATGTTGTTTACAATGCTTTATTATTAAAACAAGACATAAGCGAAAAAGACCAGGCTAACGGTTACGCTGGGTTAGATAGTGCGGGCAAAATCCTTACTTCGCAGTTACCTAATAGCGTAATGGAGTACAAAGGAGTTTACAACGCTTTAACAAATACGCCTACGCTGGTTGATGGAACAGGAAACACAGGAGATGTTTACCGTGTTACGGTTAGCGGTTCAGGAGTGAACAATTTAAATTTCGTAGTTGGTGACTATGTTGTATATAACGGTACGACTTGGGAGAAACAACACTCAGGAGCGGACAACGTAGTTAGCGTGTTCGGTCGTGCTGGTGTGGTTACTGCTATGTCAGGCGACTACACAACTGCACAAGTAACTGAAACAACAAACAAGAACTACCAAACAGATAACCAAAAGTTGTATAATGATGCGACAAGTTCAATTCAAACACAGTTAAACGGTAAACAGGCAACTATTACAGGGACAACAAACGCAATTCCAAAGTTTACAGGACTTTCAACATTCGGGAATTCGGCAATTTCTGACGATGGTACAAACATATTGATTACGCAAAACACAAGGATTACGGCTAGTATTCCAACTTTGTCACTTGTAAACTCGGCATCTTCACCAATTAACAAACGTTGGGACGTAAGAGTTAGCGGGAGCGATTTATTTTTTACTGAGGCAGGAGTTAGCAACCCTATGAGCATACAGGCAGGGGGTAACGTTGGTATCGGTACAATCACGCCAGTTGGTAAACTGAATGTTAACACAGGTCTTTCAGGTATTACGGTTGATGTGTCAGGACAAACAGAGGGTACAATCTCATTTGCCAATGGTGGTGGTAGTTCAGCAGTTCCAACACTTGTTGGTAAATCGTCAAATAATGCAGGATTACAAATTATGGCGGGTGTAAATGAAAGCAACCCAAGTCCTGATATGATTTTAAATACTAGAAGCACAACAGGTCTTGACTTTACAGGTACAACAGGAACAGCGTTTCGTTTTACAAGATACGCAACATCTTTGGTTGATATTATGCGTAACGGTAACGTTGGTATCGGTACATCTTCGCCAAGTGCAAAATTACATATCGTCGATGTTAGCGGTGGGACTTTCTTTGATGGTTCAAACGCAACATATAACCGTTTTAAATCAACTGGGGTTGCTTCAACAACTGGTAAAGATTTATTGATTACTGCACAAAGTGGCGGTACAAATCCCGACTTATATTTAACAACTAACGGACGTGTAGGTATTGGCGTTACTTCACCAGTTGGAAGGCTGGATATTAACACGGGTGCTAGTGGTTTATTTGACGTTTCAGGACAAACAAACGGTAGTGTCTCAATTGGTAATGGAAGTTCGAATAGTTCAGTTCCTATTATCGTGGGAAAAAGTAATGATTCGGTAGGTTTGTGTGTTATGACTTCAACTAATAATACAAACGCAAACCCTGATATGCAGTTTGATATTAGAACAAATGCGGGTGTTGATTTCTCAGCGACAACCTCAGTAGGTTGGAGATTCTCACGATACAACAATACACTTATTGATATTCTTAGAAATGGTCAGACAACGTTTAGCGGCCCAGTATTTGCACCGACAGCAGCGTCAGGAACTAACAACACACAAGTTGCAACAACTGCGTTCGTTTTGGCAAATTCAAATAGTATTCCACACTTGGAGTATAACATAACAGACAAAACAGTTTGGAACAACGGAAAAGCCAACAACGCAGGTGATACTTCTTTTGGTGAAGGTGCTTTAAAATCGTCAACAACAAACGTAAATTCATTTAACACAGCTTTCGGTTACAATGGTCAAACACTTCTAACAAGTGGTCTTATTAATACGTCAGTTGGTTACAATTGTATGAGCTCTTTAATAACTGGTACAGAGAATACAGCAGTTGGAGGGAACGCATTAAGAGATGTAACGGGAAGCGGTAACGTTGGTATTGGTTCGTCTGCTGGTCGTCAGGTTACGAGCGGTTTCGGTAACGTTGCAATTGGTGCGCAAGCATTATCATATAACGCAACTGGAGGGCAGAACATTGCGATTGGTTCAAGTGCTGGTCGTTATGCTGGTACTGGTACAAGTGTTACAAATGGTAGTAGTTCAGATTCTATCTTTTTAGGTGCAAATGCGGCCCCAGCAGCTACAGGACAGACAAATCAAATCGTTATTGGTACGGGTACAATCGGTAGCGGTAGCAATACAACTGTAATTGGTACAACTTCAACAACTGATACTTATATTTATGGAAGACTTAACGGTATAAAAAAATATGTTGCTTTGATTACTCAAACAGGTACAAGCGCACCGACGGTAACAGTACTTGAAAACTCAATCGGTGCTATCGTATGGACTAGAAACGCAACAGGTACTTACTACGGAACATTAACGGGAGCTTTCACAACAAACAAAACTGTGATGAAATTAACAATGGGTATTCCTTTAGGTTCTAGTACAGCAGAGACGTTACACGCTTACTATACTAGTGCAAACATTATTACTATAAATTCAAGACAAAACGGTACTTCGGCTGATGGTATGCTGACACAGGCAAACGTTGAAATTTCGATTTACCCATAATCTATAAAACTTTAACACGGGCGGGCGTTTACGTTCGCCTTTATTGAAACTATAATAACCATAAACGAAAACAAATGAATATAGAACAACTAGCGTTAACGGTTATTTCTTTGCTAATCTCAGTAATTGGATATTTTATTAAACAATTATTTGAAAAGATACAAAAGCACGATACTATGATTAACGAACACACAACATCAATCAAAGTAATCGAAACCGAACATAATACACTTAACAACCGTATAGATGATTTATTTACGGCAATAAAAGAACTTAGCCAAGAGATTAAACAACTCTCAAAAGAATTAAGCAAGAAAAAAGATTTATAATGATATTCCTAAACTACATAAAGAAACTAATTGAATACAACTCGAATCCATCTAGTAAACGCTTTATTGGTTTGGTGGCTGGATTAAGTTTATGCGCTTATATGTTTGTTTTTCCAAATGAAGCTGCCAATAATTCGGTTCTTATACTTGCATTAGGTGCATTGGGAATCAACGCAGCTGAGAAACTAATAAACATCAAAAAAAAGTAAATGAAGAAAGAAATTTCAACGGAAGTAAAAGACCACTAAAGTAAAGCGGCCCAAACTTAAGCAGACAGCCCAGCAACAACAGATGCGTAGTAAGTTCGTAGATTCTTTACAAAGTTTCTAAGAATTGAAATCATAATCAAAATCTTTGTTTATAAATTAAAAATAACAAAGTCCGGCACTCGCCGGACTTGTTTTTAAATATGTATTTACTCTTGATTTTCCTGCGAATTTTTGGCAATTAGATGTTCCGTTAGTTCATTTACTTTATTAATTACACCATTTGAAATATCTGCGTGTTTATTTTGAGTTACTAATAAGTTAGTTAAATCTCTAAATATTTCTGTAATGAGTCTTAATAATATCGTAAAAGTAAAAAAGAAACATAATAATAAAAATGGTAAAGTCTCACCAAAAGTCAAAGTCTTATAATAATTAGCTATAATAAAGTTAACTATTGTAAAAACTGGAAAAATATAATAGATAGAGAAAAAGATAATTTTTCCTAATGTAATTGATGCAATATAGTTATAAGCTTTATTAATCGACTCTATTTTTAAGCTTAAAAGCTTTGTTATTAATAAAAAAACTAGACTGCTCAAAACCCCTGTTATTATTGTGTCAGCATTTTTTAAAAACCATTCTGCCATAATTGTTATAAAGTATTTAGTTGTAATTACAATAGTACAAATCTTATATGAATTTTAAAATTATAAATTAGCTCCTAAGAGTTCTCGAAATTCTGTTCTTATCGCAATCATTATCGGTTGAATGTTGTTGTTAAGTCTTTGATAAGATGATACCGTATTCTTTTTAACTTCTCTATGAGGAAATACTAATTTGTTAACAGGATGGTTTGGGTTATAATCAATAGAAATTTGAAAAGATTCTTCTAAAAACTCAGCAAGCATTGATTCAAGATTTTCACTAAAAAAAATTAAATTATCATCGATGTATCTAACAACCTCCTCGTTAGAAGCTAAGAAATTTTTATGTAATTTTTCCTCGTTTTTTTCAAACGTTGTATCTCTAGGGATAAGTTTAATTTCAGCAACGAAAAGACCCAAATCGTTTCTACACTTATTTAGTAATGCGTAAGTTTCTTTTAATACCTTAAAACGCTCTTCGTGTAATTTGGTAAACTTGAAATTTTCCTTTGCTTTTAGTGAATCCAACTCACTTTGAAATTTTGCGATTTCTAATGAATGTTCTTTTTTGACGCTTTCAAGTTTCTTGTCAAAAGTGCTTTGAATTCTTCCTTCAGTAATTCTTGTTACAATTCCTGCAACCAAAGTCGCAACAATTGAAGAGCTGAGAATAGTAGTTAATACGTTTTCCATACTGCGAGATTTTTAACAAATATAATCAATCAATTTAAGTTAAATTATAGCCAAAACAATAAGACCGAAGAAAACAAAGTGACTAATGCTTTAAGAGCTGCCATTTCAATTTTTGATTCCTTTTCCATCTCTTTGAAATGGTTCTGCATTTCTACTCTAATATCTAAATATTGTTCTTCAAGCGATTTTTTCATTTTTACTCATTTTAGAAATATAAAGTAAATAGCAAAATTTTTAAAATCATTACGGTTTTACGTAACCTTAAAAAGAAGTATTAAAAAATGAAAGTGTTATTTTAATTGTTTTTCTTTGGAGAAGCTAAAATTTAATCTACTTATGAAAATAAAAGGACTTACAGTAATCTTTGTTTTAACATCGATAATTACATTTTGGATAAACTTTATAGATTTTAAGTTTAATGCATTTTGGATATTTTCAAATAAAGCTGATAAAGCTGAAACGGTAATTGATAATCTTTGTTTGTCCTATATTGCGGGTTATATTTTTTATTTCTTAAATGTTTATTTAGTTGAGAAACAAGAAAAAAAATCTATTTTACCATATATTTCTTTTAAAACTAATCTTATTATTAGCAACAGTAATCATATTATTAAAGTCTTGAAACAAGATGTGCATTTAAAAGAGTTTTATCCAGCCCTGAAAGAATTTGAAGAACTTTTAAAATATGATAATGTAAAGGATTTAAAAATATACAATTATGAAAATCATAATTTAGTATCGTTTTTAATGATTAGAAGAAATTCTACCGTGAAAACGATTAATAAAATTTTGAAGTCAGGAAAACACGTTGACGATGAATTAAAATCAATTTTATTTAGTTTAAAAGATTCTTTATTCTTGAAAAAAGGTTTTGCTTTTAATTTACCAACATTTGACATTAAAAAATTTCCTGACTACGACTTAGTATTTTTTAAATATTTCCAAGATATTGAAAGGCTTGATTTGTATTTTCATAAGAACTTTAAAAAGTATTATTTGTTGAATTATCCTAAACACTATCGCAGAAAATTAGCTGGCAAACTTAAGTGTTAAATAAGTTTAAGTTTGCTTACTTCTTTGAACAGGGTAGCACGCTCTGCTAAGCCTAGTAGCCCCCCGTTGATTTTCTTCGTAACCCGCTTGATACTTAAGTTGTTGTCATCATCTATGACAGCATTAATCTTATTCGTTTGCCAGTACCATAATGCGCTTACCAACGCATTAATTTCGCTTAATAATGTTTCGGGTTCTGTTAGTATTTTTTCGTCCTTTAAATGCTTAGAAAACGCCTCATAGTTATTGCGGCCAGTTAGCTGGATAAACCCACGACCACGATAACGCCAGCCGTCGCCGCTTTCAACGTCACCGTTTTCCATACGGTCAGCATAAACCAAGTTTGCTATCTTTTCGGGTTGGCGTTGATATTGCTTTGCCATCTCTAAATCTTTAAAGTATTTAGGAAAAATTTTTAAAAGCCGTTCAGCTGAGTAGCTGAGGTTTTCGGTTCTTGGCACAAGCTTGCTTTCGTGGTAAAGTTGCGACCAAAAGTGTGCTCGTCTGATTTGGGTATCTACACCGTAACGATTAAGTACGCTATTGTATTTGGTGTTTAATTGTTGTATTAATTCATTCAATTGTTTTTAAAGGTTAATAGCTTCGTTATTTTTTAGCATCATTGAAAGCTTATCTATTATTTTAGCATTTGGGTCGAATGAGTTTTTAGGATAGCTGTTGCTTTCAAAATCAGGAATTAGGTTTGTAATATCCCAAAACCTTGGTTTGTCCGTATTGTTGTAAAAATTGATGTAATGAATGTAGATAGATGCATTTGGATATTTGAGTTGTAAAAGTCTTTTGGTTTCAAATAATCCTCTGATTTTTATTTCTTCAAGAATCCAAGTGTCGTACTGATTGTCGCTTTTGCTTCTGTTTTTTATTTCGCCAATTACCATATCTCTAGTTGTTCCAGTATAATAGCTGACATCCCAAGAAGCTGATGTAGTTTCTGAAAATTTGTTTATATCCCAGTCAGGTTGTTGCGTTATTTGGAAGTCACTGAATCTTGCTCGTCCAATTGCTTCATCTTTCGAGATGCTTCGGTTTATTTCGTTTGCTGTCATAATCTATCGTTTATTAATAAATATATGCTACAAACGAAAAAATTAAATAGTAAGCGAAATTTTTTTAAATGAAATCTAAAATAAAATAAGCCAGTAAATAAATGCTGGCTTATTTATTATATGGAATTGAAAAACGATGTTATTGCAGTGAAGAAAGTCTTTTGTTTTTCTTGACGTGTTGGTTCGGCTGGTTTACTTTCGGTAACACCTGAGCTAACAACGTACGCAAATGTTTGATTGTTGCCTAATTTTGGTTGGCTGGCATCAGACCCGACAACATAGATAGGTGGGGTAGGTGCTGGCGGTTTTCCTGCGTGTGAATCTTGAATATCTTGTATCAACGATTGGCGGTTTTTGTTTTCCCACACCGTACACCCAATTAACGTACCGTTGATGTATTTGTATTCTAAGCAGTTATTGTTTTTAAAGATGTACTTGTAAACGATTCCAGTTTCGAAATACATTGCAATCATACTTTTGTAGTATCTTATTCTAATTGTTTTGTTGTGGTCGTTTAATACATAAGTTACGAGCTTGTTCTTGTTGAATTTTCTTTTCATTCATACCTTTTATTATTTTTCGTTATTGATGTGCCTGCTCGGTTGATAGCAGGTCTTTTTTTAACTCTTGAACCTTTGACCAAAAAGCGTCAAAGTTATCAGCTGGCAAGCCCATAACCCTAGATGTTACTTTGGGCAAGTCCATAAACCGCCTATCGGTTAGGCTGTGAAAATCGGCTGGTGTCATTGTATCGCCAGCTTTAGAATAGTAAAACTTAGATTTGTAGCGTTCGAACATTAAAGTCTTTTTTGGGTCGGTCTGTGCTATCTCAACTTTCTCAGGCTCTTTGGTTAGTTCTTGTGTTTCGGCAGGTGTTGATTGTTCTATTACAACTATTGGTATCGAATCAGGTTCTTGGGTATGCTCAGTCGTTGAAGCAGGTTTACTTTCAGCTGGGGTTTTAATCATAGCTATCAATACATCTAAATCGACACTTAATTTTGTAGAGCTACCACCATCAACACCGTTAAAGTTTGATTTGTGGTTGGTGATGATTATTTTTTCTTTGCTTAGTTTGGTAACTCTGTTTTTTACGGTTTGATAGCTTATGTTTAGAATATCGGCTATAGTTTCGTATTTCATTTGAAAAGGTTTGCCGTTATCTTGGTAGGATAATATCAACTCGATTAATTGCCTATCGGTAGGTGAAAGAGTTTTTATGTAGTTTAATATTGGATAGCTTCTAATAAATCGTATTCCGTTATGTTGTTGTTGAAGCTGTTCTAACTTGGTTAGTTGTTTTTGTGTTGTCATTCATTTTTATTCTAGTATTTGTGTTATGGTCTAGTTTTTTACTTGGACTAGAAGCTGGCGGGAGCTACCCACCAGCACCAAGGTTTTTGAAATCTTTGCTGATTTTTACAATGGTACTTCTTAAATTTCAATAAGTCAATAATTTCTAACTATAATATTTTATTATGTTGTTATAATATATAGTTATGGTTGGAATTGTTTTGTTTCTTGTCTTAAATAACTATTTGTATTTCGAGGTACTCATTTGAGTACTTGTTGTTTTAATCTCGGTACTTGTTAGAGTACCTGTTTTATGTCTTGGTACTGATTTGAGTACCTCTTGGTACTCATTTGGGTACTGGTTGGTACTTGTTTGAGTACGTCATAATAAGATAACTATATAAGAAATAATAAAATACTATATAATAAATATACACTAGTTGAAGAAAGTTCAAGTTGTTTTATAGATAAAGGAAAAAAATATACTTCAACGATAATCTTTACTTCAACGCAAAGCTGGTCGATACTTGTCATAAAGTACTATGACAAACAAACACTTCAACGTGCTGAGCCTATTCGACGGTATGAGCTGTGGACAATTAGCGTTGCACAAAGCAGGAATAACACACTTCAACTACTTTGCAAGTGAAATCGACAGATACGCAATACAAGTAACACAATCCAACTTTCCAAATACTCAACAGCTTGGAAGTGTGCACAACATCAACGCAAAGGACTTACCCAGCATCAATTTACTGCTTGGTGGGTCGCCTTGCCAAAACCTAAGCATTACCACCATCAACAATATTAAACACAACGGAGGGCTTGCAGGTGATAAGTCTAAGTTGTTTTACGAGTATCTGCGAATCCTCAACGAGACCAAGCCCAAGTATTTTCTCTTTGAGAATGTTGCTAGTATGACGAACGCAAACCGTGACGTAATCAGCCAAGCGCTAGAGTGCGAACCAATCAGGATTAACAGCAATCTGACAACTGCCCAAGACCGTGACCGCTATTATTGGACAAACATACCAGTTGCGGCCCAGCCAATAGACAAAGGGATTGTTTTAGCGGATATTGTGGAGCAAAACCCAGCATCCAAGTATTGGTACGCTCAAAGCTTTGATTATCTTGGAGACAACGAAAAGGTACAAGCTACATTGCATATCAAAGGTCACGACATCTTAAAACGTGTTTATAATCTCAAAGGCAAATGTGGAACGCTTACGTGCTTAAAAGGCGGAAATCACCAAAAGAAAGTATTGCAGGACGGAAAACCAAGGAAATTGACACCGTTGGAGTATGAGAGACTGCAGAACGTACCCGAGGGTTACACGTCAGGGGTCAGCGATACCCAGCGTTACAATATGTTAGGAAACGGCTGGACAATCGATGTGATAGCCCATATTTTACAGGGGTTGGTAAAATAATATAGGAAAAAGTTGCGTATTTCGGATAAAATACGTACCTTTGTTGTATTCGAATTAAAAATTTATAGAAAGCGCACTATAAGTCCGAGACAAAGATATATAACTTAATTGAGTTACCAAAAGAAATTCATATAAATTTA
This sequence comes from Flavobacterium procerum, assembly GCF_042431625.1. Taxonomy (NCBI): domain Bacteria; kingdom Pseudomonadati; phylum Bacteroidota; class Flavobacteriia; order Flavobacteriales; family Flavobacteriaceae; genus Flavobacterium; species Flavobacterium procerum. The sequence goes on from NZ_JBHLYW010000007.1 coordinate 148,435, forward strand.
TATAAAAAATAAAATTTTAACATTTTAAACCAAAAATAAAGTATGAGTGAAATTAAATTGAACAAACATCAAGAGATGTTTATCGCAAATTTGCGAAAAGGAAAAACATTTGAAATTCCAAATGTTAAGCATTATATGGAACAAGCAGAATTAAATGATTTGTCATTTTACGAAACTATTAGGAATTATGGTGGTAAGCCGATTGTAAACCAAAACTTTGAGGATAAAGTAACTTCAATGATTATCAATTTCAATAGTCCAATTGTGAAGGTTAAATCTGATTTTTCAAGAATTACGAAGAGTCGTGTTGAAGAAATGGTTAGTGCGGTATATGGTGGTAGTTATCATTTGAAAGGTGAAGATATGGCGAAGGACAATCATATCGTTATAACCAACGATGATAAAGAAGAAAGTGTTTACTTGGGAAATTTGATAAGTCAGTTTCTTTTTAAAGATTAAATCAATTTGCAAGGTCTAAAAGCCTTGCTGGTTGCAAGGGCAGTAAAACTGCAAAGTAAGTATTATTAATTAAAATTAGATAAATGGCAGAAAACAGTAAGATTGAGTGGACAAACCACACTGCAAACCTTTGGTGGGGATGCACAGAAGTACACGAAGGGTGTACAAATTGCTATGCGGGTAAAATCGCAAAGCGAGTAGGTAGCGACGTTTGGGGAAATGATAAACCTAGACGAATGATTAAAAGCGTTTGGACTGAATTTGAGAGATTTCAGAAAGAAGCTGAAAAGAAAAACGAAATACATAAAGTTTTCGTTGGGTCAATGATGGATATTTTCGAAAAATCGATGTCATTGGTAGACCACAAAGGCAATCCTTATGTGGAAGGTGAGGCAGAATTTTGGAATACAGGACAGTTAAGAGATAAGTTCTTTAATGAAGTTGTTCCGAATTCGCCAAATTTGATGTTCTTGTTATTGACCAAAAGACCGTCAAACATTAGTAAGTACATTCCTGAGAACTGGAAGCAGAATCCACCGAAAAATGTAATGTTTGGAACGTCACCAGTAAATCAAGCAACTGCTGATAAGCTTATTATTCAATTATCAAAGGTAAACGGTCAGAGATTTTTATCTGTTGAACCTCAATTGGGTAAAGTTGATTTAATGGCAAAAGCTAATGATGGAACAGATAGAGTGCTGCTTGATTTGGTGGACTGGGTAATCTGTGGAGGTGAGAGCGGAAATAAGAGAAGACCGTTTAATACAGACTGGGGCAGAATTTTGCGAGACGACTGTAAAGCAAAAGGAGTTCCGTATTTCTTTAAGCAGATTGACAAGGTGTTGCCAATTCCTGAGGATTTAATGATTCGGGAATTTCCGAAAAGTTTTGAAATTCAGGAAATCGATGAATCAGAACAGGTTAGATTAGCAAGCTAATGCAGTAATCAAAAGGAGAAAGAACCATCTCAACCACTCAATCGAAAAGCAAGCCAAGCAATTAATTAGTATTAATTAAAATTATTGAGTATGGCAGAAAACCCAACAGAAGATGAAATAAGTCACGAGCTGGAATAGAAATTCCAGGAATTAAAAGAGCTTCGTAGGAGATAAAATGAGTAAGTTAGTATTTGGGCTTATCTTTGAAAATATCTACCTTATGAGATTCGTTTAATCCGATTCTAGTTATTTCGATAATGTTCTTATCCACTGCAATTTCAAATTTTTCATCAAAATCATAAAATAAGTTTCCAAGATTATTAATGAAACGTTCTATTTCGTTAGCAGAATAGTTTTCTAATTGAACATTTATAGTTTCATCTAATTTTAAATCGTTTTTGATGTAATTAAGAATTTCAATATTAAATTGTATTCCTGTATTTTCGAAATTAATTCTTTCTTTTTCAGTGTAATGAAAGGTTCTTCTCATTTTTTTTAAAATATTATTATTTATATCTGCAAATTTAAAGTTTAATATTTATACTACAAAATCTATGAAATTTCCTGTAATAAAGATTAAATTTGATGACAACTAAAAAAGATAGCCAATGTTACAAGACCTAAAAATCCAAAAGTTAATATCTAAGTTGCAAATAAGCAGTAAACCACAATTGTTACCAGTTAAGGTTGAATCGTTTTCTATGTTTTTAAATTGCTATGGAAATGTGGAGCAGAAAATCAAAAAAGATGGCGGAAGAATTCGTTATGGCTGGCAAATACATTTGAAAGAGCTTTTATGTGAGGCAGAACATCACGCAGTTTGGGAAAATGAAAAAGGTCAACTGATTTGTATCACTCCAAACCAAGATAATAAAGAACAGATTCTTTTTTTCTTAGATGATGAAAAGGTTTGGGAGGGCAAAAATATTGGAAATGTAAGGGTTAATGCGACAAATAATGAATTGGTTGACGAATTTATAAAGGTATGTGATGCACTTGATGTATTGTATAATTTTTCAAATCGTGTAAATGATTTTGAATTAAAGATTAAACCCGATATAGCAAAAATAATAGCCGACTTTGAATATACAAAAAATGTATACTATACCCGTATTGTCTATGGTGATACTATTAATAGTCCTTGTTTTTGTAAGAGCGGAAAAACCTATTCTAATTGTCATAAGATTGCATTACCGTCGCTTATTGAGCAATATATGATAGATGTCAAACGGATTTACGAAAACAATTAAAGTTTTAAAATTATTTTTTTTCTTCACCCGAATATTTACTTTTTTGGTTTTGTAAACTATAATTTTATAGTTGAAGTAGAGTTTTAATTCATAAACCGCTTTAAAAAAGATTTATAGAATGATGTGCCACAATACGGTGCATTTTTTTATGCTTTTTATGTGTGCTATACAGGATAAATACAAAGCATACAATTTAAATGCCAGTAAAACCGCTGACAATAAGGATTGACAAAGGAAATAATTGTTTGTTTTTTAGGGTAAACCCTAACACGATATAGAAGTTATTTATAACTTTGTTTCAATTCAATCAAAAAATGAAAAAGTTATGATTGCTAAATACATTAGAATCTCAGATAAGAGCCAAAATATAGAGCGACAAGCCAATGATACCGACAAGTTGTATATTGATGTTATAAGTGGTAAAACTAAGTTTACAGACAGACCAAAAGCCCAGCAGTTAATGCAAGATATTGAGGCTGGTTTGGTTACTCAGGTGACGGTGCACGAGGTGTCGAGGCTTGGGCGTAATCTGCTGGACATACTCGAAACACTAGAGTATATGACCAGCAAAGGCGTTAATGTCTATGTTCATAATATTGGAATGCATTCATTAATTGATGGTAAAGAATCGGGAGCGTTTAAGATGGTTGTTACAATCTTAGCTAATATCGCAGAGCAGGAACTGAATACACTCAGGGAACGACAAGCAGAAGGTGTGAGATTGGCTAAGGAGAAAGGTGTTTATAAAGGCAGGGAAGCAGGTAGTAAGTTTACGCCAGCAGAGTTATGCGGTAAGCATCCCGATATTATCAAATATCTTCAACGTAGAGCTAAACAGAAAGGTAAGTCTTATAGTGTTCGAGAGATTGCCAGCATCACCAAGAAGAACCCAAGTACTGTACAAAGAGTATCTAAAGCGTTCCAAGAGCTAGGTGGTAAGTTCTATTATAATAAACTGGTTGACCCGTTCGCTTAACTAGCATACTGAACATCAAAATAAAAAATGAGTCCTTAGCTGGGCTTATTTTGCTTCAAGACTTTGGTGATTTCGGTGTTTTCGGGATTTTGGAACAGGCATATAGCTCAATCCCGCCAAGTAATAAAAATGAAAAAATTTAGTACTGTTACAATTTTCTTTTATCTAAATTGTCTGGAACTTCGTATATCTCGACTTTTAGTTTATTTTTATTCCAAGAGTAAAAACTATCGTATCTTTTCCATCTGTTTATATCAAATTCAGTTTCAGAGAAGTTTTCTCTTTTTTTTAGCATTTCAATATAAGTTGACGATGCATTAAAAAGCCCATATCCTTGCATATGTACTTTAAAAATAATCGAATTAAACTCTTCATCGGTTAAAATATAATTATTGCAGAGTTCCGCTGTTGCTTCGCTTATGGTTTGAATTGATTCATTCCATCTTGAATCAGTTGAAAAAGTTGCAAATACTTTAGTGAAATAATCTTCCAGTTCATTAAAGGTTTTGCTTCGAAGTTGCAATTTCTTTATTCTTTTATCTATTAATGGGATTAGGTTATTCTTAATTAACTTTCCTCCTTTTGATACACTTAGACCTATTTTTTCATCTTTTATATTTGTAATTGAAAGTAGTCCCCAATTTAATAGTTCTGCATCAACACTAAAATTACGACCAAATTTGTCCTTAACAAATCCTATTAAATCTTTTATTATACATCTTTCTACTATTGAACAGCACAAAAGAAATTCATCATAAGAAATCTTTGCTTTTAAATACTGATTAAATAAACAACCAATTATTTCAGATTTGTGGTGGTCGTCGCATTTGTCTATTATATATAAAAGTTTTTCACCAACTTTTATATTATATTCATCAGAGGTTTCAATATCATTAATCATTTTTTGTCTTTGCTCAGCGGTAGTTGAATCTAAGCTGGATAAAAAAGACCATATCTTTTTTAGAAATAGTTTATCTCTAATGTCGCCACCTACTTTTATCAGACCAGTTAAAGTTCCTAGGATTGGAAAATCTTTCAGTAGTCCATCTTTTAGTGCTGAATCAATAGATAACTCAGTTAGCTCTTTTGTAACATCCTGTAATTTTTCATTTTTAATGACTTCAACTAATGCGGTTCCAATATTCTCCATTTACATTTTTTTAACTAATTGGTAATTACAAATGTTTTAATAAGCTCTTTTACATCTTCTAAAAAACTTATGTAACCGAGAAGAATATCTTCTAGTGCAAGCTTGTAAGAATGAGTTGTATTATTATTCCGATTCGTTGGATATTGCAAAGCAAATACTATTGGCTCTTTTGCTCCTTGTCGATAATGGTCATCAGAATTTAATATTGAATGTTTATATGCATTTGCCACATCATTTAAAACTTTTAAATAATCTTTGTGCTCGGATAGAAGCTCGTGGAAGGAATGTGGTTTGTTTATAAAATGTCCTATGCAATCAATTTCCAATTCTTCAGGAAAAATTGAGTTATTTCTTTGATAATCTAAAATGTATAAAATCGTTGATAATTCGTCAGCAGATTTTTTTAACCAATAAATAATCTGTTCAGTTAAAAATTTATGTTTATATATAATTTTACTTCTTGCAAATGGTTTGTCAACTGTACTTTGTGGTAATTCAACTGGATATAAGTTTTGCAATTCAACAATTAAATCATTTACATTGTCAAATCTTTCAATCAATTGAAGCCATTTTAATTTAAAGTCACCAAAAGGTGTTATTGGTAAATCTAATAGGTCAGATTCTTTAGTTTCATTATTGTGTTGCTTTAAATTTTCAATAAGTGATAATTTCATAATTTCAATTAATTTTTATTATACAGGAAATAAAGATACAAATGATTAACTCAATATGTTATAATAAAAAATCCCGATGGCTAACGTATCGAGATTTTTGATAACATAAACTTAAATATGAAACTAGGTTATAAGAAACCCAGTTATTCAATTATAATTCAATGATTCATTTTGTAAACTAAAATCAAAAAGTTTTTACCTCACTTTTTTCATTAATGAAGTTAGTAGAAAAATTTGAAATATGATACTCAAGAAATTGAAAAAGAAGTAAAAGTAAAACGTTAATTTTGCATTTATAAACAAAAATGTATGAATGAAGAAGAACAAAGAAATATCGAGAATATAATAAAACGTAGCATTTTAAAAGGTGATAAATTTTTTAGTAATCGAGGTGAAGTACCTAAAAATCTATCTAAAGAATACACTGATTTAGTGATGAATTTGTTAATGAAATCAAACAAAGGAATTGCCAAAATTGACACTTTGGTGCTACGAGAAAATTCTATTCACGTTAGTATTAAACGTTTTTTTGAAATTGAATATTCTGTTAAAACAAAGCATTCAAAGATACTAGAGAAAACGGAACGTTATTATATTTTAGAAATTACAGAAAGTGGTAAAAGGGCTTTTGAATTGAATGCTACATATACAAACTTTAAAGTTCCAAGTCGTTTTAAAAGGTTTAGAGTTTGGTTTTCGAAAGCAAAAAAAGTAATTGGTAATTTTATGTTTACAAGTTTACCAAAAGGAGTGAAAACATTTTTAGATAGCGCTTTTGCTAAATCTATTTCATATCTAATAACGCTAGTCTCAATAACAGTCGCATTTATTGTTAACTGGGATAAAATTAAGGATTTTATAGATAAGCATTTCTAAAAAATATTTAAGCTATAAAATGATAAAACCCCTACAGCACTATAGGGGTTTATTTATAACAAGTGCTTGTTATAAAGAGAAAAAGCAACGCACTAGACGGGCGAAGTCTTTAAGCACGATTCAAAAATAGTCAAATCAATTTATTTTCTTTTAATTGAATAAAAATTTTCAATTAGGATTAAATTTTCAGTTGGAATATTTATAATATAAAAATCATAAACATCGCCACCTTCAACATAAACGTTTTTGTTTTCTTCAACTTCCATCAATAACTTTGCTGGATTATTAAGTAAAATATTGTTTCTATATATTGGTCTGTAGTCCATTCCAATAACTGATACATATTCATATTTCATTGGTCTTGAAATTAATCCTCTAATGTTTAAAAATAATTTAATGGGGTGTGCAATTTCTTTGCCTCCATAAGTTATAAAGACGCTTGCGAGAACTGTTTTAGCATCTAACTTGTTTATAATAATCCTCGATATAAATTGATTAAAGAGAGTTTTAAGCTCAGTTCTATTGTCTTTCGCATCGATAAGCATTTGTGTTGTTGTTTGCTTGTCGCTTTGTTTGTCCAATATCTTCTTATTTTGAAATATTTCTTCTTTTAATAAATCAATCTTAGTAGTAAGTTCAAATTCACTTTGATTAATTTCAGACTGTTTTTTTTCAAATGCATTAGAATCGATTTTATCAGCAAGATACAGGTCAAGTAAACGTTTCTTCTCGTTTTCTTTTTTTGCAACATCAGATTGAGCAATTTTTAAATCAATTTCAAGTGTGTTTATTTTTGTTTTTAACTCTTCAAAAATATCAACTTTATTCATTTGAATATAATTAGCTAACCTGCCGCTGCTTATAAACTCTTCATATATTGCAGATTCCAGCAGAGAAATATTAACACCAATATTACCACAATTGCCACCTTTGATAAGTCTTGAAGAACATATATAGACTTTATCGCCACCTTCAACTGGCTTAAATTTTGCAAAGTAATTGCGACCACAACAACCACAAATCAATAAGTCTTTAAGCAAATATGTATACGTAGTAAGATAGTTTCTATGCGTTTTTGTTACTGTAATTTCGTTGCATTCTCTAAAAAGCTGTTCTTCAATTATTGCAGGAGCTGGGTAAAGGTTTCCTTTAAATCTTCTTTGCCCATAATAGATTGAATTTTTAATTATCTTGTCGATTGCAACGTCTGTCCAAGTTACTTTATCTGCTGTTTTTTCCGTTTTATATTTCATTAACTGGTTACCAAAAGCCTTTTGTGTCCTTGTTGGAACTTCTTTGAAGTTTAAAATATTTGCAATTGCCTTAAATCCGTTTCCTTGCTTGTAAAGGTTGAAAATTTCTTTTATGATTTCTGCTTCTTCATCATTAATTATTAGCTTTTTGTTTTCGTCTTTAGTATAGCCATAAGGCAGGTTTTTTGAACCGCCAGCATTTCCATTGATAACGCTTTGTAGCAATCCTGATTTGCTACGTTTCTTCATTGTTTTGCTTTCGGAATCTGCAAACTCCATTAATACCTGCAAAATGATATTCATAGTTGAATCACGTTCTCCATTTTCATCAAGTGTTTGCTTGTTTATTGAAGTAATGAAAATTGGGATTTTCTTATCTGTTAGATTGTCTATAAGGCTTCTTGTTGCTCTAGGGTCACGACCAAGACGAGATATTTCTGTACAATAGATTTTTGAAAAATAAGTAGCATCATTTTCAATGATTGAAAGTAGTTTGCTCAACTGTGGTCTCGCTTCATTTTCTTTATATCCTGAAATTTGTTCAGCAAAGATTTCTATGTTATCTTCGGTATATAGATTTCCAATTGCAGTTTTGCAGTCACTTATTTGGCGTTGATAATCTTGTTTATCAATAGTTGAAACTCTAGCATATATTGCACATTTACCCATAAGTATCTATTTTATAGAAACAAATATAAACCACACATTTTACTTAAACAACAAACGTGGCGCTGGTAGGCGGCGGGAGTTATCCGCAACCGGGAGAAATTTCCATGGCGCATAATGGCGTTTTGTTTTTGGACGAATTGCCAGAATTTAAACGAGATGTTTTAGAAGTCATGCGCCAACCTTTGGAAGATAGAGAGGTTACGATTTCGCGCGCCAAATTTACGATTACGTATCCGTCATCTTTTATGCTGGTAGCGAGTATGAATCCGAGCCCGAGTGGATTTTTTAATGATCCAAGTATGCCAAATACTTCGTCGCCACACGAAATGCAGCGTTATATGAGTAAAATTTCAGGCCCGTTATTAGATCGAATTGACATTCATATCGAAGTGACACCCGTTCCGTTTGAAAAACTTGCCGATGATCGAAAAGCAGAAAGCAGTATCGAAATTCGCAAAAGAGTAACAGCAGCACGTGAAATTCAAACCAGTAGATTTCAGGAAATAGAAAATGTGCATTACAACGCTCAAATGAGCAGTAAACTCATTCGAGAATACTGCGTTCTTGATGATCAATCGAAAGAATTATTAAAAACAGCAATGGAAAGGCTTAATCTCTCCGCCCGTGCATACGACAGAATCCTGAAAGTTTCCAGAACAATCGCCGATTTAGATCATTCTCAAAACATTAATTCATCACATATTGCTGAGGCGATTCAATATCGAAGTTTAGATAGAGAAGGTTGGCTGGGATAATCTTTTCAAATTAAGATTCTAGTTTTAGCCACCATTTCATAGTTTTTAAGTTATCAATTTCGATTTGAGATAAATTTTTGGTTTCGTATTCTGTTAATACTTTTTTTAAAGTTGGGTCGCCATAGTTTTTCTGCATCCAAAATGAAGTTCAGGAACTTAACATCTAAAATGATTAGTGACGTGCTTGCCAATGTGAGTCAAATTTAAAGGGAAGTTAGTAAAAAGCTTCAGTCACAAGGAATTAAAATTGCTATTGCACAAAGGAAATTTAAGGGCAGGGTTAAACGTTCTTTTGCAAGTGAAGAAGTGTTGAATAAATATAAAAGCGTGGTAAAAGCGGTAAAGAAACCCTTGGGTTATCTTATAGAAAGATTGCCAGCATTGCGGATGTCAGTCTTGATACAGTACAAAAGGTGAAAGCTATACTAGAAAAATAAATGGTTACTTTGCATAGTATTCAAAATCATTTGCTACATAAGGCTTGGTTAAAACTCGGCCTAGTACTATTTGGTGAAAATTAATGTTTTGCTGGTTGCAAAATGCTATCATACCTTTTACAGCATTATCATAAGTTGTTGCTGTAACGGCGTATAAAATTTCATCTTCTAAGACAGTTTTGTTAAATTTTGTAATTCTAGTGTTATACTCTACAATTAACCCATCTTTAGAAACATCTTCAATGAAAAAATGATAGTCATTGTATTCTTCATTTGCCCAACCCTTTAATAAGTACTTCATAGTCTTTTTTTGTAAAGTTAAAAAGAATAACTGCTGATATTTCAAATGTCCTTCATTACTATAATTTAGATGGAAGTGGACTTCTTTTAACAATATCTGTTTTATTAGAACAGCATTGATAATCAGATTTGATAATGATTCTTCTTATTTGATTTATATTTTCGTTGAGCCTGTACTAATGTAATGTTCCAGTTCCAGAAATACTTCTCTAGTTGGTATGCTATCAAAATAGAATCCAGATATAAATTTAATGTCTTCATCAATATTAAATTTTTCTATTTCTAATAAACAATAAAAAAAAGTAGTCAGTTCTTCCTGGCTGTTAATTTTATCTTTCGATAGAATATTTTCAACAAAAAGTGTTTTCTGTGGTGTTCCCTTGTATAAGACGATTGTATACAAATTTGTTGAATAGAATGTTTCACTACCTGCAATTTCAATTATATCAATGATTAGTAAAAAGTCTGTTGCCTTGCTTTTAATTGTTCCTGTAATACAATAGTTTATAGTCATATCTTATAATTTATTGAGTGTTTGGTAGTATTTATAATACTACATTAAAAGTAACTATTGCTCTAAAACCATTTCTTCCGCCGTGTGCCTCAATTGTATTTGTAATTGATTGTCTTGTTGCATCATCAATTTCACCTTCAATATTGTACACAAATACATTGCTCAAGTTAGTAGAAAATTTTCTGCTTCTGGGAATAGTGATATCATTCTCTACTTCAGCAATTATTTCTATATCTTCCATAATTTTTTTTTAATTTAAAGTTAATTACTTTTGTTTTGTTCGATACTACAAATGTATTTTAAAGATTTCTTTTGTAAGGTATTGTATATGTGAAAAGAATGACAACACACACACACACACCAAGCTTGCTTTTGAGTATTTTAATGTAAGAATTATCTCTTTTTTTGCCTTTGCGGAAATTGAATAAGTATTTTCAATAAGAATTAGATTTTCAGTAGAAATGTTCATTATGAAAAAGTCATAAACATCGCTTACTTTCAACACATACTTCTTTATTTTCTTCAACTTCTAACAATACTTTAGATGGATTTTTAATATTTTTTTTTTCAATATAGTGGTCTGTAATCCATTCGACCGATTCATATTTCATAGGTTTTGATATTAATCGCATAGTGTTTAAAAATAATTTGAATGAGTGTTCTATTTCTTTTCCACCATAAGTTGTAGAAGTACTTGAGTTAATGTCGCAAGGTTTTCTAGGTCAGTTTTAGATTATTGCGAAATTATTTTTGCCTGTAAAATTTGCTCTAAATCTTGAATGCTTTTTTTGCTTTCTGCCTTAAATCCAAATGAAACCATTGCAGTACCAAAAAGCAACATTCCCAACGGAATTAACAATCCAGGAAGCGCTTCAAATATTGACTCATTACTAAATAGAACACTAAAAATCACTCCTAATAATGCTAGAGAAACACCACCAAGCCAAACAATCATAAACACTTTTACAAAAGAGTGCAACTGCATTTTTACATTTATCTTAGTGCCATTTATATCTTCTCTGATTTCTCCTGTTATAAGTGGTAAAAAAGAATTTCTATAAGTTATATTTTTTTTGATTTCGAATCTGTAATCGTAAATTTTTCCGAGATAAGGTTTTGAATAAGAATTATTGAATCCAAAACTAAATGATTTTTCAGGCTCGATTTCGTTCTGAAGATGTGTTGTAAGTTCTTGTCTGTTTAATGAAGAATGGTAGACTAAGTGTTCAAAAGGAAGTAGTTTTTTTAGCATATAGAATAAGAGAATTTATAGTATACAATTGAATGATAGATGGGGCAATTTATGCTATTTTCTAATTATTGGATAAAAGAATTTGAAAGCGTTTCCAACTGCAGGATGCAGAATTGATCCGTGATTTTCTTCTGGAAAATAATCAAAATAGACTTTAATGTTTTTGCTTTTTGATGCTTTTATTTTTTCGACTAATAAATTTGCATCTACTTCCATAACTCTCGGAATTTCAGTTGGAGTCAATCCTTCTTTTCCAACTGCGATATAGATTTCGGTTGGCTGTTCAAAGTTTTCCTGCAGGATTTTCGAATCCAGATTTAGCAAAGAGCCATTGTCCCACCATAAACTTGGACTAACAATAACATACTTGTTAAAAAGTGAAGGGTTTTTTAATAAAATTTCAGTTTCTAACAATCCTCCCAAAGATTGTCCGATGATAGTTTTAGACTCTGATGTTTTGAATTTATTATTGATAAAAGGCAGTAATTCTTTTTCTATAAAAGCGATAAATTTATCAGAATGTCCTGTTGTCGGAAAACGTTTTTTATCGTTTTGAACGGTTGTCGGAAATGTAAAATCTCTTTTTCTATCTACCGTTGCAATACCCACTACAATTGATTTAGGAACCTGATTTATCCATTCGAAACTATTAAACTGAACTAAACCAGTGATATGAATAAAATCTTCGTTGGCAGAACCATCCAATAAATATATAACAGGATATTTTATGTTTTCAGTAGGATTGTATCCTTCTGGAAGATAAATGTTTAGAATTCTATTTTCTCCTAATTCTTTTGATTGAATTTCTTCTATAAGACCCAATACAAATGGTTTGGCAGTTTCTGTGGTTTTAGTTTTCTTTTGGCTGAAAAGTAAAGATGAAGTGAGGAATAAAAAGGTAAAGGCAAGTAAACGATTCATTTAATTTGAGTAAAAGCGATTATGAAACGAAAATACGAATTTAATTACGTTTGACTTCTGATTTGTTTGGTAATCGCAAAAAAATCCCGCTTCATTTGAAACGGGATTATGTATTTTCTAAAATTGATTTTTATTTTGATTTTTCTGCAAAAATAGCATCCAAACCTTCCAATGCAATGGTAAAACCTTCTTTGAAACCCATCTGAATTGTCATTTCCAAATCAGATAATTTTTCATGTTTAATTATAACGTCTACAAAGGTAGAACCGTCTTTTTCAGAGAAATTTACATCCCAGTCAGAACGCGGAAATTCATTGTTTATATTTCCTTCGCTGTCGCAGAAAGCATCCAGCCATTTAAAATTTGTCTTTGGACTGATTGATGTAAAATCGGCCAAAGCCCAATGTTCTTCACCTTCAGGACCTACCATTGCATACAATCTGCGTCCGCCTTCTTTAAAATCCATGCTTTTGGTTCGTGATTTCCAGGGAGCGGGTGCCCACCACTGGTCTAAAATTTCCTGTTCTGTCCAAGCTGACCAAACTGCCGAAAGACCAGCATTAAATTCACGTTTTACATGTACCGTACTTGTTTCTTTGTTTACAGTAAAATCCATTAAAAGATTATTTTTCATAGTCTTATTATTTTAGGTTCGTTACAAACTTTATTTCTTTTTGTCTTCAAAAATTTTATCTAGACTTTCCATCGTTGCTGTGATTCCTTCTTTAAAGCCCATTTCTATAATTTTTTCCAATTCTTCCAAACTATCACGTTTAATTGTGATATCAACTAGAGTCAAATCACCTTTTTCAATAAAGCTGATATCCCAATAAGAACTTCCAAACTCTGAATTCGGATTTCCCTCGGCATCGCAAAAAGTGGTCGAATGTTTAAAATTTGTTTTCGGAGAAATCGAACTGTATTCAAAACAACTCCAACGTTTCTGACCATCTGGGCCAACCATAGTGTAAAGTCTTTTTCCTCCTTCTTTAAATTCCATTATTTTAGTTTCCGATTTAAACGGAGCCGGCGCCCACCATTGATCAAGAATTTCTTGTCTTGTCCATGCCGACCAAACATCTGAAAGCGGTGCATCAAATTCGCGTGTGATGTTCACCTTTTTATTTTCTTTATCAACCGAAAAATTCATTACAAGATTATTTCCCATTTTCTTTAGATTTTAAGTTTAATAATACCTGATCCAATTGACTAAAACGCTGTTCCCAAATCTTTTTAAACTGTTCTAGCCATTGATCAATTTCTTTCATTTTATCAATTTTTAATTGGTAGTAAATTTCCCTTCCCATTTTTTTTTCTTCCAGTAAATCACATTCACTCAAAATTTTAATGTGTTTAGAAACCGCCTGTCTTGTAGTGTCAAATTTTTCGGCAATCGCATTTGGTGTTAATGCGCTTGACGAAATTAGCACAAGAATTGCTCTTCGGGTCGGATCGGCTATTGCCTGAAAAATATCTCGCTTCATTTTTTTTAACTAATTACGCAACCAATAGGTTGCAAATATAAGCAACTTTTTGGTTGCGTTTCAATTTTTTATGATTTTTTTTTTTAACGTAATGAAAACAACTCGAACTTATGGTGTTGAATGCGTGAGGGATAGAAGCGGAAAGCCCACAGCCTGACGGAGGAAGGCGAGGACTTGTAGCGGATAGCCCGACCCGGAGGGACACGCCCAAAAAAAATCCCATTTGCTTCTCTACAAATGGGATTTGGTATTTTTATCGCCTAATCTGATTTTGAACAATAATACTTTTGAGTTTGGCTTTTAAATCTTCTCCTGTATCAAAAATCATTTGTTCGTTGTTTGGGAAAGCAACCGAGCCTTTACTGAAATATCCCATATAATCTTGGTCGCAGGCGCTTCGGTCTCCTTTATAGGTCGAATAAATATTTTCGAAAACATATTCGCTCGTTACCGGAAAAGTCTGCACAAGCTGATTGGTTTTCAAATCTACATAATCGACTTTTGCAGATACAAAACACGATTTAAACTGTCTTGACTCGTAGACATTGGCACGTAATGTTTTGTAATTGTCGACTTTTATTTCTTTTCCTGAACTATCTTTTACGGGTTTGCCACGACTGTCCAAAAGCGTTTTTTCACCATCTTTTATCTGTTTTTCTTTAATAAACTCACGTTCTTTAATTTGTTCTGGAGAAATAGCGATTTGCACAAAATTGATGATCAGGCTGTAATCGTAAACTATGTTTTTTTGTCTAGCGCTATGATAAACCGTCCATTTGTCGTTTAGTCCGTAGGTTTTAAAATCCAATAAATCTTCCTGTAGCATTCTCGGAATCACCAAATCGGTTTGGTTGGTTGCATAAACGTCTACATAGTCGGTTCCTTTTGCCAGTGCGCTCTCCATCAGTTTTTTGGCGTCTTTGTAATTTGGACTCAGATTTTCCAAATAAGCTAAATCGTCATAGGCTTTTCTGAAATCAAGTTTGTTTTTTGATTTTAAAAGTGCCTGAGCATTCTCATACAAATATTTTGCAAAAGCATTTTTACTCTTTACAATCTGATCCGAATAATTATCGAAGACAAAAACAGCCTCTCTTCCTTGCTTTAATAAACGAAGTGGCAATATCGGACGTATTTTTTCTTGACGGTTGTTGAGCTGCAGATAGGTATTAAAAATGCTTTTTAAGTTTGCCTTATTCTGCTCTTTTTCCATCATATCAATATTTCTCAAATCACGTTCTTTGGCTTTCGCAAAAGCTTCTTCGAGCATATACACGTACTCCTGTTTTCCTTTTGAATCTTTTTTGGTTCGCAAGGCTTCTACAGAACGTTCAATAGCGGCATCATAATTTCCGTCGCTCAGCAAAGACTGCGTAGTTTTGACACCGCAGGAAACAGCAAGAAAAAATAGAGAAAACAGTAAAGTAATTTTTTGCATAAGACTCAGTTTTGAAGGTGTAAATATATCTTTTTTAACATTCAACAACTATGCCTTTTTCCAAATTTATTTTAAGAAGCAGCAACTATCATTTTCATAATCGCGCGCAGTCCCGCTTTCCGCTGCAATCTTTTGTGGCCTCGTTAAAGAAACGAGGCCACAAAAGGATTTCCGCTTCAATCGGGGCTATAAAAGGAAGTCTATTTTTCAGAAGAAAACTCAATATTTATCAACTTGAACATTTTAGCAGCTGGGTCAAATTCATAATTCATTGTATTTCCTTTAAAACAATCCTTGTATTCTTCTAGATAATAATTGTGTACTTTTATCTTTTTGGTGCCAATATAGGAGTAATCAAATAGAAGTCGGTTATCGTTAAAATATTCCATGCATTTTTCATCGTCTGGATCAATTAACAACTCGGTTGTAGAATGATCAAATAAATCGTTGAATGGGATAGCGGTAAGTTGGCCGTTTTCATATTCAAAAGCACGAAAAGTGCTGCCGTCTCCAACTCTATTTTCTGCTAGTACAATATAATTATTCGTTTTAACTTTATAGATAGACAAAACCCAAGATCCGTCTACTACCGCAATTTGGAGCGCATTGGGAGTAATTAAGGAGTACTTCCATAAAAAACGGGTAGCGACTATATAATTGTTTTTCTTTACTTTATTTACCAATTCGATTCGGTCGTTTTTTGGCCATTCCCAGCTAGAAAAGCTACTGTCGGGCAAAATGGTTAAAATAGTAAATAGGTTTTTATGTTCGTCGTACTTTATTTTTAAAGTATCTGGCACATCTGGAGCGTTTTCATCAGTTTCTACATTTGCCTGAACTTCTTTTTGTGGAATTTGGACTTCTTTTTTTTCTTCTTTTTTACAGGAAAATAAAACAAGAGCTACAAGGCATAAAAGAGGATATTTCATTTTAGAGATTTGGTGTAGTTATTTTAAAGATTAATCAGGTATTTTTTTATACTCAAAAGTTCCAACTTGAGGAGTTGTTATTATACGTTTTTGACTATCAAAATAATCTATTTTGAAGGTAACGGGAAGTATTACAGAAATTATAGTTAACTCAGAATTGTCTTGAGAAAGTTTCCATTTTGCTTTGTGCGATTCATTTCCGATAACGCTTTCAAAATCGCCATTTTCTTTAAAAACCTGAAAAACCTGATCGGTCTTAAAATGTTTCTGAATGTCTTTTTCTTTTCCATTCTTGGTCCACTTCACTAATTGCCATTTCCCAATGAGTTCTTTTGAAGTTTGTGCAGATGCTGTTAAGCCAAGAAGAATAACGAAAACTAAGAGTAATTTTTTCATTTTGAGTGGATTAAAGTTCTAAATAAATGTACGATTTTTTTTATTTTAGAATACAAAATGATATTAAATTCAGCCTGCAATTTGGATTACTTTAATTAAGCAACAGTTTTTTAATCAACACAATTTGTCCTAAATGATAATAACTGTGCTCAATCATACAGTCAATATTTCTTCTGTAAGAGCCATATTTTTCGTCTACAAAACCTTCTTCGAGTTTTTCGTCTGGCATTTGTTCAACTAAATTGGCAAATTCTTCAGCACTGTTCCAAAATTTGGTTAGAAAATTTCCCCATTCTTCCTGCGAAGAAATAGGAGGAAAGTCAAAACTGAATTTATCCTTTATGTCTAATGCGCCTCCTTTAAAAACGGTATTTATTCCGTCAATATAATAATGAATATGTTGTGCCAGAACTGCAATAGTATTGAGATTTTGAATAGGAGTTACCGCAATTTTCCAATCCAAATTTTCGAGCTGATCTTTGTAATTGGTATTGGCAACCCAGGTTCCGTTTAGGATAATTTCTCTAAAACGATTTGCAATTTCTGTGGTACTTTTCATATTCAGAATAAGTTAGAAGTGATCATAATTTTATTCCTGCTGAATCCATTCGTATTTGCCATTTTTCAGATAAATAACCCCTCCGCCGCAGCTTTCATCAGCGTGAATAAAGATACCATCATTTTGAAGTTTTATTTTATCTTCTTCTTTAATATCTTCTTCGCCGATAATTTCACCTTCTTCATTTACATTATTAAAGTAAACTTCATTTTTTGGTGCTTTTTCAAAAATGCCAACCCAGTCAATTTCATCAAAACCTTGCAGGAGAATATCATTTCCAAAACCAAGATAATCGGTTTTTTTCCCGTTTCCATACGTAATTCTCAGGCCGCTTTTTTGATTTTTTGTACTTCTGAATATTTCTACAGTTTCATCCAGATTATCTCCGTCAAGATCGCATAGAATCTTGTTGGTTTTATGTTTTGTCGAAAGCGCAATGGTATCTGTTTTTGGTGTTTCAGGCTTTTCTTTTTCGTTAACTTCTAGTGTATCTTTTGAAATAATTTTGGCAGTTTCGACTTCTGTACTTGTTTCTTTTTTGCAAGAAATAGTAATTAAAGATAATGCAAGTAGAATTTTAGTTTTCATAGAAATGATTTTGGCTGATAAAAATTTTGAGACCATAAATATAGATAATTACTTACGGAATCATGCCGATTTATTGAATTCTCGACTTATTTTCTATATTAACGCCATTATGTTCAATTTTAAGTATCCAGAAAGCATATTTGGTATATTCGATTTCGATTGTATCGCCAACATTTATAGGATCAAAGGCTTTTTTCGTGATTTCATAATTTTTAATATCTTCCGAATTAAAATCAATATAATAGGAGTAACTGTTGTTGCTTTTGCTATGGTATTTTTTGATTACTGTAAATTGATCGGTTACTTTAATTCGTTGTTCAATATCTTTTTTTGCAATGTTCAATTTTTTGACAATATCTATAAAAAGTACTATAGTAATAATTACAAAAGCAGTCGTAAGTATGGTCGTAATTAGCGAAAATGAATCAGTAATTAAAAGCCATAGTAAAAAAGAAGTAATCGCAGTAAAAACAAACAAAAAAAGCATTGATTTGATGTTTTTATGTTTTACGATTTTAACTTCTGCCGCATTCATTGAGGCTTCTGTTCGGTTCATTTTGATTTGGTTTGTATTTTGTTTTTCAGCAGGCCATAAAAAATAATGCTATTTAATACGATTAAAAAAAACATTATTGTGAGTGGAATTTCTTCTCCACTTTGATTTTCGTGATTTTGATAAAACTTCCAAATACCAATTAATGTATAAAGTAAAAACAAAATACTCAATACATTTATAATCATAATGCAGATTCGGATTGTATTTTTATGCGAAATCGTATTGATGTAGACAAGCATCAAGAATGAGGTTAAAGCGACAAGCCCGAATACAAAATAATCCTCTGTTGTGGACTGTGGCGTATGTCCTGCAGCACCTACTAAAAAACGCCCAACAAGAAATAACGGAATCAGTGCCAATAAAAAAGCACGATATACTATAAAACTGTATTTGTAAATTTTACTCATTTTTCAATCTGATTTTTCCTAATTGTTCGCATCTTTCTATGTTTTTCTGTGTACCGCTTTTTCGTTTCTGGTCCGAATTAAAATCAACGGCAATAAAATGAGTGCAGTTTTCGATTACAGCCGCATCTCTTTGTTCATCATTTTCGAAACCGCCAATAATTTTCCAGCTTCCGGCTTTTGTTTTAAATTTATCGACCATATATCTTGGTCTTTCGCCAATATGAAAAACAGAAACATTTGGCGTATTGCATTTTAAAAGTTCCATTGCCAAAGTATCTGTGCCTTTAAAATCGCAGACTAAAAAGTTGACATCATTCTGATCAAAATATTTTAGAATAACGGTTTCGTAGTGTTTTCTAAAATCATCAAAACTGATGTTTCCGTTTCCAAATATGTAAATATTCATTTTTTTAATTTTAAATCATACTGATTCCGTAATTCATCATTAATCCTATCGAAAACGAAATTACATTACAAAGCAAAGAAATCCAAAATGCTTTTTTGTATTCTATTTTCAATAATTTACAAATAATTACAGATTCGATCATTACTGCAAATACTTCGCTGGTGATTATATATGGAAATTGAGAATGAATAAACGCCGGAAAAACAAACCAAACATACGGCAACGTCAGGAACGAAGCGATGATTCCCGTAAAAAGTAATTGCTGTTTTTGGATGTTTAAATTCTTGTATTTCGTTTTAAATAATAGGAATAAAATAAGTGTTTCGATAAAAATGGTCAGCAGTAAAGCAGTCAAAAAATCCAGTACCATTCTACTTGGATAAATCCCGTCAATTTGACCATTATTTATTTTTGTTTCAATCCTCGGATAGGTTTTAACAGAGATAGGACTTCCATCATTAAAATTGACAATCTCTTTATATTTGTAAAGTATTAATTCGGTTTGGGTAATGGTTATGATTTTGTAATACTCTTCAACAGCAGCAACTGCCGTATCATTGCTTACGATTGCTTCGTAAGTGTCAACGTCAATGTTCGATTGGAGTACATTTTTATCGTGAAGCCAATCGATGCTGTCTAATACTTTTCCTTCTAAATAACTTTTTTTGGCAGCGACTATGTAAGGACGATTGTATCTGTAAACTCTTTTAATACAATCATACGGATTAACAAGCGAAGATTCGTTTCTTCCTTCCATCGCATCCAACGAAAAGAGTACAATCCTATAATCTGGAAAATCTTTTATATTGGTTATTTTAACGCATTTTCCAACTCTATGCGAATTTGGAGGTATAACATCGCAATACGCTGTCTGAAACAACAATAAAAAAGGCAGTATAAAAAAGAGTTTTTTCATGTCTATTTTTTTTGAGATTAGTTATTTCCAGCCTGGGCCATTTTTCTCTGTGCAGGAATTTGCGATTTTACTCCAATCATTAAATTCCATTGGAGGTTCGTTATTCTCGGCAAGTTCAAACATTTTGTAAAACCTTTCGAAATAATCAAAATCTAATGGAGAATAGGCAGTTCCTTCATTTATGAATCGAATTCTTCCATTTTGAATCGCTTTCCAGAAAAGGTTCTGATTTTCTTCCGTTAAGCTTCTAGTATCCAAATGGCGGTTTATAAAATCGTTGGTTCTTTCATTATAAAATCCATAACAACTGTCATTTTCTATTTCTTTCTCTAAAATAGGAATCTGTAATTCGAGCCAGTCTGCAAGCTCTTTTCCGTCGTCAAGAAGAAGAAGTTCTTTAATTGCAATTTTGATGATTTCGTCATATCCAGACCATCTTTTAGAGAAACATCTTCCATCTTTGTAAATGATAAAACAACTTGCCATAATTTTTGTTATCGGATTGTAATCCATTCTGATTTTGCATTCATTTTTTTTGGTACAGACGGAGTTTCAAAATCATTATAAGTTCCTATTCTATTTTCTTCTGTAGTCATAAAAACAAATTCCCAGTCATTTTTTTCATCATAAATGTCTTCCCATCCCATCATCAGATTTTGATTGATTTGAATTTTAGGATATAGTTTTTTGATTCCCTGAATGGAAGATTTAGGGTGCAATCCGTTAATGGTTTTCAGATTTTCGCTTAAAGCAACAATCGCTAGAATTTCATCAGCATCTCTTTTCGGAATAAGAGCCAGAACAAATTCACCTTCAAAAGAATACAGATACGCTTTTCCGCCACCGTCAAATCCGAAATCATAAGCTTCGGCTTCGGTTTTGTTGAGATTTTTTAAAAACGTTTCAGCTTCATTCATTGTCATTCCAATTGTAATGTTGCCGATTTTTCCTTTTTCAATTGTAAATTTTTCAAAATCGAATTTTGATGTTTTTTTTGCCTGAAATTCTGTTTTTTGAACGGTTTCTTTTTCAGGAACCTTATTTAAAACTTCAGTTTGCTTCTCCGTTTTTTCATTACAGGAAATCATCAAAAGAAAGACGATAAGGAATGAAAGTTTTAATTTCATGCTTTTCTTTTTTTGATTTGATATACAATTTCCCAAAAAATAACTGAAAACAGAGCGTTAGAGAAAATGGCTGTTTTTATATCGTAAGGATCATAATTGGAGAATAAATGTAAATCTGAAAATTTTACAGCCATAAACAAGGCTAAAGACGCAATTATAAACGAACAAATTATATTAAGGAGCGGTTTCCATCGTAATACAGCAAATGCATAAATGATATTCAAAAGCCCAAAACCACAGCCTAACGTTATGTATAAATCGGTTTCTAATTTCTGACGTATGGGCAACAGAAGAAATGTTGAAATGATATACAAGAAAAACAATGTTGAATAAAGCAGGATTCGTATTTGTGGTTTCATTTGATATTGTTTAGTATTATACTTTTTTTTCATATGAACATACTACTTAATGTCTTAAAATGTCGTTAGAATAATTTTGAAACTATTTCCAAAAATTCTTAATTGCATTCATATGCGCTTCATCGTGATTTTCTGAGTCGTATTTATATAAATTATCCCAATAAATTACACCTCCACTTTTAATAAATACTTTATAGTACCCTTCTGCAAGAGTGCTAGTATTTAACCTAGGATTACTTGTAGATAATCCGCTAAGCGAAAGGGCTGATCTTAAAATTATAGTTTGCTCGCTATATAAATTGCTATTTAAAACAGTACTGAAGTTAAAATCCTGATAAATTTTTTCTGCTTTTGCAGATACAAACCATACATCTGTCACATTTTGTTCTGCTAAAATATAGGTAAATTCATTTGCAGGGTTAGGATAAAGTACAAACCTTTGATTTGCTAAACTGTTTGGATTTCCTAACTGTAATCCTGTATCATCTGCAGTATCTCTAAAAGTAACACCGGTAACTAAACTGATAGAAGTTTTATCGGTTTTTGGACTATCGTCGTCATTGCTACAGCTTATTGCTAAAAGAGATATAAGTATAAAAAGTGTTTTTTTCATGCTTAATTTATACATCTAAAGTTTTTGAAAGTTAGAGAATTAAGTATTCTGGTTCTTTTTTTATTGTAAAAGATTTGCAGCTTTAGCCTCTGATTTTTCTTTCAACAGACTATCAGCATGCAAGTTCCATATTATCAAGAATTTTCCATTTGCAATATATTCTTCCGGATGTTCGTCAGTAGGTTGGCCGTCTTTTCCCCAAAGCAGTCCTTGCAGGAATCGATCGCCTTTAAAAGTGTGCTCAAATTCAAAATACATAATAGAGCCACTGTCGCCTTTACGTTTAAAATTCTGAATTGCTTTGCTTTTTACTTTTCCGACAATGTTGCTATAGGTTTCAATATCGTTGTAAAAAGTGCAAACTTGCGGCGTAATGCAAATATTACCATCGCTAGCTATGTAGCCTTTCGGAATTTCTTTTGGTTTAAGTTTTAAATCGGCTAGGGTTTGGCTGAACAAGTTTGTTGTAAATAGTAGGAATAGTGTTGATAGGGTAATTGTAATTTTCATTGATTTTGGGTTTGATTTGGAAGGCTAAAAGTAGGTTTTTATTTTATTATAATCTTTCCGTTTAATTCATAATTAAAAGTCCAAATTACTATACTTGTATAAATTAAATCATCATTACGATATTGACTTTCACTATATTTTCTAAAATTGTTTTTTGAAAGTGAACGGTAAAAAAATTCGTCTAGTAATTGAAAATCCTGTAATGGATTTTCAGCTTTGTCATAATCTTCAAATGTTCGTATAATTTTTTCACCTTTATCTATACCATTATGTTGTTCTAAATATTCAGCTTTTGTCAAATTACCATTTAAATCGTAGTAAAACTGTTCTACATTCGTCAAAATATAGTGTGTAGGATCTGTCGCATCGTAATGCCTATTTGGAAAAGTTGTGACTATTTTTACAAGTTTATTTTCGCTATAGGTAAAAGTTTGCTTTTTCGATTGATAGTTATAAGACAAATTAGGAATTTCTCGGGTTTCAATTTTGTTTGAAGCGTTCAGAGTTAATATTCTTGTATCTTTTGGGATGCTAAAATCAGGAGAATTAGAAAAATTTTCGATAGTGATATTTTTACCATTGTAGGTAAGAATGGTATAAACATCGTTGCTATAAAATCCTCCAAAACCAATAATAGGAATAGGAGCTACAAATCCGCCATTTTTTTTAATAAGTCTTTTATTTGAGTCATATTCAAAAGCCATTTTTAATCCATTTGATAAACCGGAATCATATATATAAGGATTTATTTCTGTGACCGGAGATTTGTTTTCAAAATTGATTTCAGTAGAATCTTCACTAGAGCAGGAAGTTGTGATAAGGGCAATAAATAAAACTTTAAATAATTTCATTAAGATTTTTTTGTTTAAAATGATTTTTTTTGATTTCGCTTTACAAAAAAAGCACAAAATCTTAAAATATTTATGCTTTTGTAAAATTTTTATTGTTAGAAGTTGTTTTTCATTCCCATCTCAAGCTTATCCTACAAGTTCCTCAACTTTTGGGAACAGGAAAAATTGCAGTCATTCAGAGTCTAAAAAGTTCCAATAAAATGGAATCCAACCATAGAATTTGAAATTTGAGGAATTAATTGTTTGTGCATTTTAACCTTTTTAGGATTATAATTGAAAGCATTAGATTCATTTTTTGTTCTTTGTTTGCGACTGCTGATCACTATAGAGCGACCAATTATTGTACCTACTAATCCACCTACCAATAAGTCTGAAACCCAATGTTCATGACTTTTTATATCTGATAGAAATACTACTGTTACAAAGGTGTAAGGTATCCAATAGTTATTGTACTCCATTTGGAATACTTTTGCAACAGCAAAATAGGAGGTTGCATGAAAAGAAGGAAATGAAGTACCAGTTCCACCATGTCCAAAGTGAATATTGTCGTAGTTTCCAAAATCCCATGGATTTTTTGTCCAGGGCTCTACGACTGGTTTGTCATCATTTATTTTTCTTTGAGGCCTGTTTCTTGATGTCATCGTTTTTAAAACGATTTGAGTTATAACATAAGAATAGGCTAAAGATTTAGCCGCATTAACAGCCACAACTTGGCCTTTTTCGTTGTTAATAATTAATGAACCTGCATATAGCCCAATAATGGGGTAAACAATGTAAGAGTCGGTTCCAATTACATGAGGTATTGTACTTTTAATTTCTGGTAAACTATAATCAATATTGGGTTCTATCTTATCATGGAGAAAGCCAGTGGTTTGTTTGTCAATAGCTATTAAGCCAATTATTCCTGCGGTATAAAGAGCTGTTCTTTTCCAGTCGCTTGATAGGGTATGTCCCATTGCCGAAAAATCACCCGGAACACTAAGAAAACTGTCTCCAATTACAGAACCAGCTACTTTGAATCGATTCTGTTTTTTTACCTTTAGACTATCATGTTTTATATTTAAACTGTCATGCTGAGAAAAGCACGGAATTGAAAATATACTCAAAAGAATTGTAGTGTGGTATTTCATAATAAAACAATTTTGAATTGTATTTATTTGACATGTGTTTCGGAAAAACTTTGTCAAGGCTTTAAAAATCAAATCGTTAAAGTTGTTTTATAAATATAATAAAAAATATTTTACAGCTTGAGTGTTTTTAATTATGAATAAGAATAATGGTATTACAAAAGACAAAATTCACTCCAAAACCTAATTCTGCTGAAAGCACGGCCCGAAGAGAGATGCCCATATTTTTTAAATTCTAATTTTTAAACTTTGAGTGGAATTCGACTTTGCTTGGCTTCACAAAATATGCGAAATGAATCTGCAGAATCTTTGAGAAACAAACACAAAAAAATCCTCGTTTCAATAAAGAAACGGGATTAAATATATATTTCCTCAGCTAGCACGAGCGTCTCGCTCGTGCTAGCAATTTTTAGATTTCAAAACAATATTTATTTAAATAAATCATTAAAGTTAACATAGATGTTTCCTGTTTCACTTGCTTTTCTTCTTTTTTTAAACAGCAAATCATGTAGACTAATTCTATTATCTAAAATTGCAAGTAAGTCAATTCCGTCCATTATAATGATTGATTTAAAATCTGAGCAAATTGCTTCAGAAGTTACACCGTCTATAGAAATTAATAAGCCTACAGTGTTTTTTAATTTGGTTTGTACTTTGAAACAAAAAGTAGCTAAATCACTTCGATTAACCTCAATTGCCCACTTTGCTTCAAGTAAATAGTCTGTATTTTGAAATGTAAATGCACCATCAATTTGCTCTCCATTTATTTTGAAAGAACCTTTTGGATCAAGATCGAAGAGCAGAAATAAACTGTAAAGAAATTTTTCAAATTGAAAACCGCGTTGCTGAAAATTTTTATTTATAGCTATTTTATTAAATTCTTCCTTTAATTTATATAGTTCGTTTTCCAAGGATAAGGCTTTTTTCGTTGATTGGTCAGCTTTTGCTTTTCTCTCTTTAGCCTCTTCTTGTTCTTTGGTTATTTGAATAAAGCCTTTTGAATAATTTCTTAAGTTATTTACGGCTTCTTTAGCTTTTTTAGTTTTGGAACCATCATCGTCCCAATATTTTAGGTTACTAAAATCATTAAAATCCGTAACAGCTAAAATTAAATTCATAAGATCATTCTCAAATAGATCTAAACGATTTGTCATCCTATTAAGTAGTTCTTTAACAATTTCTCTTTTAGTTAGAGTCCAATTTATAGTACCAATTATTAGAGTATCATCAAGAGTTAGTTTTATAAATTGTTGTAAATCTTCTTTTCTCCAAAAAATAACAGATAATGCTTCTTGTAATGATAAAATAGCTTGAGGAGAAATTTTTTTATTTGGTTGCATTTTTATATCTCGATAATTATTATACTTTTCGATCTCAATTTTTTCAATTTAAAAAGGATAACTCTAAATTGTTAAAGTGTATTATTTAGGTTGTTTTAGCTGGTTTACATTCACATTCAGCTATAAATTGCTAAATTTCAATACCTCTTAAATTTCTATATAACTTCAAGGCAAAAATATCAGTCATGCCTGATATAAAATCTATGATATGCATAACTTTTATATATGGAGTGCTAGATTCATCAAATGAAAATTGTTTTGGTAATAGTTCAAGAACTTTTTTTTGCTCTTTATCTCTTGTTTCTTTAGGAGCTAATGCAGCAGATACAAAGTCTTCAACCAATCCAGACATAATTCTAAATCCGGCAATTTCTAGCTTGACAACTTTTCTAGCATTATAGATTTTTTCTGTTGAAATTTTTTCAATTTTTGACATAATTGATTGAACTTCGGGTATATCATTTATCAAACTTTTTTCATATACACCTTTTAGAATTTTTCCTTTGTTTTTCCAGAAAACATCAGCACACTTGTAAATTAGTGTATTGATTGATTTAGCTCTTAAGTAAGCTATTGATTCATTAGGATCTCCTTCCAAAGTTTTAGCTTGTTCTTCGACCCATGTTATATCGTCATTTGGATTTTGTTTAATGATTTCCAGAAAAGTTTCCTTTACCTCGTTGTATGTCAAAATTCCTAATCTATGTGCATCTTCAAAATCAATTATATTATATGAGATGTCATCAGCCGCTTCAACAAGATATACAAAAGGATGTCTTTTGTATGTGATTCGAGATTCAACATTGTCAGGGATCATATTTAATTCATTAACAATATCTAAAAAAACCTTTTCATCAATTTTGAAAAAACCGTATTTTTTTCTGTGTAATATTTTTTTATCCGAAGCTAGTGATTCACAAGGATATTTTAAAATTGATCCAATTGTACTGTATGTAAGCCTAAATCCTCCTTTATTTCTATCATGTTGCTGCATTGTTAATACTCTCAAGGCATTTGCATTTCCTTCAAAAGTTATGAGATCTTGCCATTCGGCATCTGAAAAGTTACTTTTAAATTTAATGTCTTCAGGGTTTTCCGTATCTCTTTTCATGAAGTATTTTGAGATAGCTTCCTCTCCTGAATGTCCAAAAGCAGGATTACCTAAATCATGAGCTAGACAAGCTGAAGCAATAACATTTTTAAGACTATTTCTGTAAAATGCCCTAGCTTTATCATCATTTTTTACATTCTCAAGATCTGATATTTTTTTGCCAATTATTTTACCTAATGATCTGCCAACACTAGCAACCTCTAAAGAATGAGTTAATCTATTATGAACAAAAATTTCTTCAGGAAGTGGAAAAACTTGAGTTTTGTTCTGAAGTCTGCGAAATGGACTTGAAAAAATAATTCTATCCCAATCTCTTTCATATTCAGTTCTTACATCTCCTAATGTGTTTTCCATACCAAATCTTTTGGAAGAAAAACAATTATTCCAAGTCATTTCCATATGTTAAAGTTTTTTTATTTTGATAAAGTTTTGGTTTTCAAACAAGTAATTTTGTTATATATTTTCAAATATAATATTTTTATTATTAAAAATGTCTTTTGTATAAGAGCCTTTTGTGAAAGGATAGGAAAAGTAATTATTGAAATGGGATTTTGAATCTAAACAAAAAAAATCCCGCCTCAATTAAGAAACGGGACTTCGGTGATATTCCTTTTTTTTCTATTGTTAAACCGCAGCAGCAACTTCTTGTGGCAACGGAATTTGATTTTTAAGTAAATCTTCGAAAGTTTCGGCTTGGCGAATTAAGATTCCTTGACCGTTCATCCATAAAACTTCGGCTGGTTTGTATCTTGAATTGTAGTTCGAAGACATGGAGAAACAATATGCTCCAGCATTTCTAAAAGATAAAATGTCTCCTTCAGTAATTTCTTGAATTCTACGGTTGTTTGCGAATGTATCGGTTTCGCAAATGTATCCTACAACGGAGTAAAAACGCTCTTTTCCTTTTGGATTAGAAATGTTTTCAATATGGTGTGAAGATCCGTACAACATTGGACGAATTAAGTGGTTGAAACCACTGTCAACTCCAGCAAAAACTGTTGAGGTTGTTTGTTTTACTACGTTTACTTTTACTAAGAAATGACCTGCTTCGCTCACCAAGAATTTTCCTGGTTCGAAAATCAAGGTTAAATCTCTGCCGTATTCTGTACAGAATGCGTTGAATCTTTTAGATAATTTTTTACCTAATTCTTCGATATCTGTTTCGATATCGTCTTTTTTGTAAGGAACTTTGAATCCGCTTCCGAAATCTAAGAATTGTAAATCTTTGAAATGTTTAGCGGTATCAAACAAGATTTCAGCAGCGTACAAGAATACTTCGATATCTAAAATATCAGATCCTGTGTGCATGTGAATTCCAACAATACTCATTTTTGTATTTTCAACAATTCGCAAGATATGTGGAATCTGGTGAACAGAAATTCCGAATTTACTATCGATATGTCCAACAGAAATATTAGCATTTCCGCCCGCCATTACGTGTGGATTGATACGAATACATACCGGAATGTGTGGATGTTTTGTTCCGAATTGCTCTAGAATAGATAAATTGTCGATATTGATTTGTACACCCATTGCGGCAACTTCTTCGATTTCTTCTAAAGAAACGCCGTTTGGTGTAAAGAAAATTCTTTCGGGTTCATAGCCAGCATGAAGTCCTAACTGAACTTCCTGAATTGATACAGTATCTAAACCAGACCCCATGTTCTTTAATAACTGAAGAATCGCAACGTTAGACAATGCCTTCATGGCGTAATTAACTCTTAAGTTTTCTACCTTAGAGAAAGCTTTAGTTAATCTGTTGTACTGAGATTGGATTTTTTCGGCATCGTAAACATACAATGGACTTCCAAATTGGTCTGCTAACTGCAGTAAATCTTTTGCTTGCATTTTTAAATCATTTTGGGCAAAGTTATTACACTTTTGATTACCAGCAAATAAAATGCAGAAAAATAACAAATTGTAACAAATTGTTTGTTTTTAAACAAAAAGTTGCTTGTTTTCGAATTTTGTAACGTATTAGTGGGTGCAAAGGGACAGAGATACAAAGATACAAAGTTTTTTAGCCCCGAATTTCAATAGTTTATAAATGCTGTTTTGAATTTTTTGCCACAGATTGCACAGATTAAATGGATTTTTTTTTATTCCAATTTTTTTAAAAGAAGCCAAATGTTTGGATTTAGCCCCGATTACTTCACTAAAAATATATTTTAATTTGTGTTCAGTGAACTTCGTTTGAGGCGGTATCCTCGTAGTGAAACGGAGAGATATAGCCGAAAGCGGGAATTATGTTTATTAAAATGCCAATTGTGATGCTTCAAAATATTTTTTTTAGCCACAAATTACACGAATTTTCACGAATTATATTTTTTCGCAAAATGCTCAAAACATAGCCCGTGGTTGAAACCACGGGAAACGTTATGAATTGGGCGTAATCATATATTGCGTTCCCGGGGTTGAAACCATGGGCTATATTTGAAATAGAAATCGACCAGCAAATAAAAATTTGTGGAAATTTGTGTAATTTGTGGCTGAGCAAAAAAAAACATTTAATCCATATAATCTGTGGCAAAAAACAAAACCCCTGAATATAAATTCAAGGGTTTGTTAGTAGTTATGTTGTTTATCGGAATAAAGATTTAATAAAATGCTAAGAAAAAATCTTAGTATCTCAGAATCTTAGCGACTTAGAGTCTTAAATTTATAAGCTCGGTAAATCTCCTTTTCCTTTAGTAGGCAAGTTTGTAGATCCCATAAGGAATAAATCTACTTCTCTTGCTGCTTCGCGACCTTCTGAAATAGCCCACACAATTAATGATTGTCCTCTTCTCATATCACCAGCAGTGAAAATGTGAGGAACGTTTGTTTGATAGTTATGCGCTTTGTAGTTGCTTCTCATATCAGTTTCGATTCCTAACTGCTCGCTTAATGTTTTCTCCGGGCCTGTAAATCCAAGAGCCAATAAAGCTAAATCGCAAGGCCAGATTTTCTCAGAACCTTCTTTTTCGATTAATTCTGGACGCTGACCTGGAGTCATTTTCCAAGCTACTTCAACGGTTTTTAGTCCAGTTAATTCGCCTTTATCGTTAGAAATGAATTCTTTGGTATTGATTAACCAGTTTCTGTCGCATCCTTCTTCGTGAGAAGAAGATGTTTTTAACTGCAACGGCCAGAAAGGCCATGGAGTTGATTCGCTTCTTCCAACTGGAGGTTTTGGTAAAATCTCAAAGTTAGTTACCGATTTAGCTCCGTGTCTGTTTGAAGTACCAATACAGTCAGAGCCTGTATCTCCACCACCAATAACGATTACATCTTTTCCAGTAGCTTTAACTTGGTCTGGAATTGATTCTCCAAATAAAACTTTAGTTTGCTGTGTTAAGAAATCCATTGCCTGAACAACGCCTTTGCTTTCGATTCCTTTAGTTGGCAAGCTTCTTCTTTCAGTTGCTCCACCGCATAAAACGATAGAATCAAATGCGTTTAATTCTTCTACGCTGAAGTTAACTCCAACGTTTACATTCGTTTTGAAAGTGATTCCTTCTGCTTCAAGAACAACTACACGACGGTCAATAATTCCTTTTTCTAATTTGAAATTAGGAATTCCGTAACGTAATAAACCTCCAATGGCATTGTCTCTTTCAAAAACAGTTACCGTGTGACCCGCTCTGTTTAATTGCTGCGCTGCTGCAAGACCTGCAGGTCCTGAACCAATAACGGCAACTGTTTTACCAGTTCTTGTTTTTGGCGGCTGCGGTTTGATCCATCCTTCAGCGAAACCTCTTTCGATGATGCTTTTCTCGATGTTTTCAATAGAAACCGGATCTTTGATGATTCCTAATACACATGATTTCTCACATGGAGCAGGGCATAAACGACCTGTAAATTCAGGGAAGTTATTAGTAGATTGTAAAATCTCTAATGCGCTCTGCCATTCTTCCTGATGCACCATGTCATTGAAGTCAGGAATTAAATTTCCTAACGGACAACCACTGTGGCAAAAAGGAATTCCACAGTCCATACATCTTGATCCTTGTTCTTTTAATTTATCTTTTGGTACCGGAATAGTAAATTCGTTGTAGTTCGAAACACGTTCTGCTACTGCTAAATTACTTTCATCGGCTCTGTTATATTCTTTAAATCCGCCTATTTTACCCATG
The DNA here is from genome assembly GCF_042431625.1 of Flavobacterium procerum. Classification (NCBI taxonomy): domain Bacteria; kingdom Pseudomonadati; phylum Bacteroidota; class Flavobacteriia; order Flavobacteriales; family Flavobacteriaceae; genus Flavobacterium; species Flavobacterium procerum. The sequence continues at coordinate 179,691 of NZ_JBHLYW010000007.1, forward strand.
ACTTTTAAAATTAAATTCCAATTTCTTTAAATTCCAAATTCCAATCCTTCGACTTCGCTCAGGACGACATTGCCATTGATATTGACATTGGAATTTGGAATTTTATTTTTTGAAATTGATTTTTATCCCGCTATTAATTCTTCTATTTGTTTTTCTTCTGCAATTCGTTTTAATGCTTTTTTGTAATCAGTAGGCATTACTTTTACGAAGTGCTGTTGTTCATTTTCCCAGTCTGCTAAAATTCTTTTTGCTAATGGACTGCTGGTGTACAATGAATGGTTTTTGATCAGTTTTCTTAGTTTAGTAACGTCCTCTTCTTCCATCGGATCGAATGCAACCATTTCCATGTTACATACTGTCGAATCGAATTTCTTGTTTGGGTCATAAATGTAAGCTACACCACCGCTCATACCAGCAGCGAAGTTTCTTCCAGTTTTTCCTAAAACTACAACTGTACCACCTGTCATGTACTCGCATCCGTGATCTCCAATTCCTTCTACAACGGCTGTTGCTCCAGAGTTTCTCACACAGAAACGTTCTCCTGCGATACCATTAATATAAGCCTCTCCGGTAATAGCTCCGTAAAGGGCAACGTTTCCGATAATGATGTTGTCTTCAGGTTTGAAAGTCGCAGTAGGAGGTACTTTTACAATTAGTTTTCCTCCAGAAAGACCTTTTCCTAAGTAATCATTACAGTTTCCGTGAATTTTAAATGACAATCCGTTTGTTGCAAATGCACCAAAACTTTGTCCGGCAGAACCTTCAAAATCAACTAAAATAGTGTCAGCTGGTAATCCTTGTGCGCCATAAATTTTTGAGATTTCGTTACTCAAAATCGCACCTACAGAACGGTCTGTATTTTTGATTTTGAATGTAACTCTCGTTTTCTCTTTTCTATAGATAGACGGAATTGCTTCTTTAATGATGTCAAAATCCAATACGTTTTCAAGAGCATGATCTTGAGTTGTTGTATTATGATTTGGAACTGTTTTAGCTTTTTCCGGTTTGTATAAAATAGTCGATAAATCTAAACCATTAGCTTTATAATGTTTGATAGCTTTGTCTACGTTTAATTTTTGAGACTGACCTACCATTTCTTTTAAAGTTCTGAAACCTAACTGCGCCATGATTTCTCTTAATTCTTCAGCAATGAAATACATGAAGTTGATTACGTGCTCTGGAGTTCCTTTGAAATTTTTTCTCAATTCAGGATCCTGAGTTGCAATACCAACTGGGCAAGTATTTAAGTGACAAGCTCTCATCATGATACATCCAGAAGCTACAAGTGGTGCAGTTGCAAAACCGAATTCCTCAGCTCCTAATAAAGCTGCTATCGCCACGTCACGACCTGTTTTCAACTGTCCGTCACATTCAAGAACTACACGGCTTCTCAAATCGTTTAAGATCAAAGTTTGCTGTGCTTCAGCTAAACCAAGTTCCCACGGAATACCTGTGTGCTGTAAAGATGTTAATGGTGCAGCTCCCGTTCCTCCGTCATAACCAGAAATTAAGATAACGTCAGCTTTTGCTTTGGCAACACCGGCAGCGATGGTTCCAACTCCAACTTCAGAAACTAATTTTACGTTAATACGAGCTTCACGGTTTGCATTTTTCAAATCGTAAATCAACTGAGATAAATCCTCAATTGAGTAAATATCGTGGTGAGGAGGAGGCGAAATCAAACCTACATAAGGTGTAGAGTTTCTAGTTTCAGCAATCCAAGGCACTACTTTTTCTCCAGGTAACTGACCACCTTCACCAGGTTTTGCTCCCTGAGCCATTTTGATTTGGATTTCTTTAGCGTTTGTCAAATAGTTGATCGAAACACCAAAACGTCCCGATGCCACTTGTTTGATCGCACTGTTTCTTGAATCTCCGTTAATTTCTTTCTGAAAACGTTTTGGATCTTCTCCACCTTCTCCAGAATTACTTTTTCCACCGATTCTGTTCATTGCAATCGCTAAATTCTCGTGTGCTTCTCTAGAAATAGATCCGTAAGACATTGCACCCGTTTTGAATTTCTTTACAATTTCTGTCCAAGGTTCTACTTCGTCAATAGAAATTGGATCTAGGTTGTTGAATTCAAATAAACCTCTAATGGTCATTAAGTTTGAGCTTTGCTCGTTAACGGCATTAGAGTATTCTTTATAACTTTCAGGGCTGTTTAAACGAACCGCTTGTTGTAATTTAGAAATAGTGGTTGGGTTAAACATGTGTTTTTCACCGCCACGTCTCCATCTGTAAATACCTCCAATTTCAAGAGAAAGCAAACTTGCCACTTTTGAATTTGGGAATGCTTTTTGGAAACGTTTTTTAACCTCTTTCTCCACTTCCATTAAACCAATTCCTTCAATTCTTGATGGAGTGTAAGGGAAGTATTTAGATGTAAATGTTTTATTTAAACCTAAAATCTCGAAAATCTGAGCAGCTCTGTATGAATGTAAAGTAGAGATACCAATTTTGTTCATGATTTTTACGATTCCTTTCGCAATCGCTTTGTTGTAGTTTACAACTGCATAATCCGCTTTTACTTTTGTAATGAAACCTTTTTCAACTTGATCGTGAATAATTTCATTAACCATGTAAGGATTGATTGCACTTGCTCCGTATCCGAACAATAAAGCAAAATGATGAGGTTCTCTTGGTTCAGCAGATTCTATAATGATTCCGAATTTAGAACGAACCTGTAAAATGTTCAAAGAGTGGTGAATATAAGAACAAGCCAATAACATTGGGATTGGAGCAAATTCCTCACTAACACCTCTATCAGATAAGATAATGATGTTACATCCTTCTTCAACCGCTTTAAAAGTAGCCTGAACACATTTTTCAAGAGCTCTTTCTAAACCGTTAACTCCTTTTTCTATTTTATATAAAGTAGAAATAGTAGCCGATTTGAAATCTGCGTGATCGATATTTCTGATTTTATCCAAATCCTCATTAGAGATAACCGGATTTTGGATTTTTAATTTTTTACATTGTTTAGATTCAATTTCGAAAATATTGAAATCTCCTCCAATTGCTAAACTGATATCAGTAATAATTTCTTCACGAATACCATCCAACGGCGGGTTAGTAACCTGAGCAAATAATTGTTTGAAGTAATTATACAACAACTGAGGCTGATCTGAAAGAACTGCCAAAGGTGTATCGTTACCCATAGAACTGATTGCTTCAGCTCCGTCGCTACCCATTGGGTTGATAATCGTTTTTAAATCTTCAATAGTATAACCAAACAAACGCTGTCTTGTTAAGAAATCTAATTTTTCAACAGGAGTAAGGTTGTTTGTGTAAGGAACTTTGGCAAGAGGCAATAAGTTTTCGTCAACCCATTGTTGGTAAGGACGTTTTGTAACTATCGCTTTCTTAACTTCTTCGTCTTCGATGATACGGCCTTCGTTCATATCAACTAAGAACATTTTTCCTGGCTCTAAACGACCGTGCTGAATTACATCTTCTGGATCGATGTCTAATACACCAATTTCAGATGACATAATTACGAAACCACTCTTAGTTAAAGTATAACGAGAAGGGCGCAATCCGTTTCTGTCTAGTAAAGCACCAATTACGTTTCCATCTGTAAACGGAATAGAAGCTGGACCATCCCAAGGCTCCATGATACAAGCATTGTACTCATAGAAAGCTCTTTTTTCCGGAGACATTGTCTGGTGTTTTTCCCAAGCTTCAGGAACTACCATCATCATTGCTTCTGGAAGCGAACGACCTGTCATTAATAAAAGCTCAATCACCATATCCATAGAAGCAGAATCTGATTTTCCTTCTAAGATAATTGGGAATAATTTTTTGATATCATCGCCAAAAACTTTGCTCTGCATAAGCTCTTCACGAGCACGCATACGGCTTACGTTTCCACGAAGTGTATTGATCTCACCATTATGACACATGTATCTAAACGGCTGAGCTAAGTCCCAAGATGGGAATGTATTTGTAGAGAAACGTTGGTGTACAAGTGCTAAACGCGTCACCAAGTCTGGATCTTTCAAATCTATATAATAACGGCTGATGTCTTCCGGCATCAATAGACCTTTATATATTATAGTAGTTGTCGATAAACTAGTAAAATAAAACATGTGGCTTTCTGAGGTTTTAGATCCTCTTACGGCATGTTCAGCAATTTTTCTAGCTGCAAAAAGTTTTGCATTAAATTCTTGTTCAGTTAATTCCTGTCCGTTTTTAGAAACGAAAACTTGTTTAACAGTTGGTTCTTTTTCTGCGGCGATTTGCCCTAAATTTTCAACGTCAACAGGCACATCTCTCCAACCTAAAACTTTTAAGTTTTGATCTTTGATAGTTGCTTCAAATGCATTAATACAAAAAGAAACCTGGTTTTTGCTTTTTGGTAAAAAAACCATTCCTACTGCATACTCACGCGCTTCTGGGATTTCAAAGTCACAAACTTTCTTAAAGAAATCATGAGGAATGTCGAATAAAATTCCGGCTCCGTCACCAGTTCTTCCATCAGAACTAACGGCACCACGATGTTCCAATTTTATTAAGATGTCCAATGCTTTGTGAATAATATCATTTGATTTAATACCATTCAAATTACAAATAAATCCTGCACCACAATTGTCGTGTTCAAATTCAGGCAGATAAAGCCCTTGTTCTTTAACTTTCATTCTTGATATTTTTTTTACAAAAATAAAGATTTCGTTAAACATAATGTATTGAATTTATGCTTTTGCTTTCATTTTTGTTGTAATATTAGAAAAAGGGTTCTTAATTATTAATATTGTCGTATAAAGCATTGCGAATTGATAAAAATACAATTCCGCTTAAAATATATTAGGAAAAATCATCTTTCAGCTATTGATAGCGTTGAAGTTTTTGTTAAATATCAAACTTTTTGACATTGTTGTGTTAACATTTTAGACACAATTGTTTAATGATTTTTTTTCTTTTGCTTAAAACAACACCGCAATCTCTTTTTAAAGTCTTTTTTAATTGAAAAAAGATTTTACTATTAAGTTGTATTTTGTTACTTTTGTCGCACTTTTATTCTGAAATAAATTCAGAACCAGACAAATTCTATATTATGAACATACACGAATATCAAGGAAAAGAAATTTTAGCGAGTTACGGAGTACGCGTACAACGCGGAATTGTGGCTAACAATGCGGTTGAAGCTGTAGCTGCTGCAAAACAATTAACTGCCGAAACTGGTACAGGGTGGCACGTAATTAAAGCACAAATTCACGCAGGTGGTCGTGGAAAAGGTGGTGGAGTTAAGCTGGCAAAAAACTTACAACAAGTTGAAGAGTTAGCAGAACAAATCATCGGAATGCAGTTAATTACGCCTCAGACTCCGCCTGAAGGTAAAAAAGTTAACAAAGTATTGGTAGCTGAAGATGTTTACTATCCTGGAGAAAGCGAAACTTCTGAATTTTATGTTTCTGTTTTATTGAATAGAGGTACTGGACGCAACATGATTATGTATTCTACTGAAGGTGGAATGGATATCGAGGAAGTTGCTGAGCACACTCCACACTTGATTTTTACAGAAGAAGTTGATCCTAATGTTGGATTACAAGGTTTCCAAGCTAGAAGAATTGCTTTTAATTTAGGTCTTTCTGGAAATGCTTTCAAAGAAATGGTTAAATTCATCGATGCATTATACAATGCTTATATTGGTTCTGATGCTTCTATGTTTGAAATCAACCCAGTTCTTAAAACTTCTGATAATAAAATCTTAGCTGTTGACGCTAAAGTTAACATCGACGATAACGCTTTATACAGACAACCTAAATATGCTGAAATGAGAGATGTCCGTGAGGAGAATCCAATCGAAGTTGAAGCTAAAGAAGTGGGTCTAAACTATGTTGACCTTGACGGTACTGTAGGATGTATGGTAAACGGAGCTGGTCTTGCAATGGCAACTATGGACTTAATTAAATATGCTGGTTTTGAGCCTGCTAACTTCCTTGACGTAGGAGGAACTGCTGATGCAAAACGTGTTGAAACTGCTTTCAGAATTATCTTGAAAGACCCAAACGTAAAAGCTATCTTAATTAACATCTTCGGAGGTATTGTTCGTTGTGACCGCGTTGCTCAAGGTGTTGTTGACGCTTACAAAAACATGGGAGATGCTATCAATGTGCCAATTATCGTTCGTTTGCAAGGAACAAATGCTGAAATTGCAAAAGAATTAATTGACAACTCTGGTATGCCAATCTTATCTGCAGTTCAATTCCAAGAAGCTGCTGATCAAGTAAAAGCTGCTCTTTCTTAATTTAATAAGAAATCAATTTATATAGAAAAACCATTCCGAAAGGAATGGTTTTTTTTGTGATTTAACCGCAAAGCACGTAAGGATTTTTGACCAAGTATTGTGAATACAAACGCAAAGTTCGTAAAGCTAAATCAATAAAATTTTACGGATTTTATTTCAATATAGCCCGTGGTTTCAACCACGGGGACGCTAAGAGAAGCATCGTATTATATGCATTATGTTCCCATGGTTTCAACCACATGGGTGTTTCGTAATATGCAGATTTGATAAACAGATTGTTGATGTGCATTGTGTCCCCGTGGTTGAAACCACGGGCTATGTTTTAAAATTAGGAACTTTATTAAAATCTATTGGTAACAAAAAATTCGTAAAGCTGTATGTTTAAAATTTTAGCCACAGATTATACAGATTAACATAGATTTTTTTAATCTTTCTAATCCTAACAATCTGTGGCTAAAAAAAACTTTGCGAACTTCACGTAATCCTTTGCATGCTTTGCGGTTAGAAAAACACTATTTCAAAACAGTTGCCAAATCTACAATTTCAAATGTAGGATCATGTGCAATAAATTCTCTAATCAGTGCAGCATGACCAGCGCCTACTAAAATCATTATTTTGTTATCTGTGCTTTCAGTTAATTTCTGAATTAAAGAATACATATACAAATTTCTCTGATACCATTTTGAAACTAATGAAGCTCCTGAAAAATCATCTGGATTTCCGGCTCTATTCGCTACTTCCAAATACCATTGAATGTTTTGGTTTTCTGTTTCTTTTTTGTTGTAATACAGCATCATATCGGTCAATGAACTTTTAATAAGTCTTTGGTTGTGTTGATTTTGGAAAGCTTCTGTTGATTCGGTGTTTTTCTTCATCAAATCTTTTTGATTGGCTTTTTCCATGCTCATCATTAAACTGTCGTATGGAAAATTATTACGATAGTCCATTCCATATAATTTTTTATGATTCAGTTTTTTAGCTGTTCGTAATGCAAGCTGCGTAATTTCATTTGCGTCTTTTTTAAGCAAACTGTCTGTGTTTTTGTTGTAAAATTTATCTAACTGTTCTTGTTTGCTGTATTTCCATTCTACAAATATTTTATCTGGGCCAAATTTTTTGATTTTATCTGTCATTATTTCGAGTTCTTTCTGGCTTTTCTCAGACATTACATTAAAAGTATTTACTTGAGCAACGTCACGGCCAGGATTTTCATAATGAAAAGTTCCAATCAATAAGATTTGTTTTTTCTTAGTTTGGGCAGAAGTAAGGTTTAGGGTAAAAAGAACCAGTAATAAAATGATTTTTTGCATGATGATTTTGTTTTTAAATTCATTGCAAATGTATCGTCAGATTAAATTCTTTATTTTGATTTTTGATAAAGACTGTATTTCATTGGACTAACTGTTGAAATTTTATTTTCAAAATATTCATGTAAAGTTTTCAATCGTTCATCCTTAAAAAATGAGGTTTCATATAAATACCGATTTGTTTTAAATGCATAATCGTATTTTTGAATTCATAACTGACTTTTATGAAACTTAAAATACCGTTTTACTACCATATCATTCTTTTCCTCGGATTGTTTTTAACCTATTTTTTGTGGGATTTTGGAATAAATAACAGAATGGCGATAGTACAGAAGACCAAACTTTATTTTTGGGTTACGTCTACTTTTATGTCTTCGGTTTTTGTGGTTTACATTCTTAATTTTTATACGGTTTGTGATTGGTTTCTAAACAAAAGGAAAATTTATTTTTACTTTTTGAGTATTCCATTTTCTTTGTTGATTTTCGCGGGAATCCGATATCTTTTTCAGGAAATAATTATGTTTCAGATTACAGGATTTCACAATTATTTTAAGGAAGCAAGGGAGGTGAGTTATTACATAAAAGACAATTTTTTCTTTGGACTGCCTGCCGTAATTTTCAGTGCTTTAAGCTATTTATTTTGGCAGTCTCAATATTCGCAGAAACAAAATCAGGAATTACTTTTGGAGAATAAGAAAGCTCATTTTCAAATGCTTAAAGCACAGGTGAGTCCGCACTTTTTGTTTAATACGCTGAATTCTTTTTACAGTCAATTAGTTTTGAAAGAAGACGAAATGGCTGATGATATTTTAGTGCTTTCTGATTTGCTTCGATATGTTATTACCGAAACGGACAAAGACGAAGCAGTGCTTTCAAAAGAAATTCAGTTTATTGAAAATTACATTCATTTGCAAAAGAAAAGATTTGAAGACCAAATGTTTTTGGATTTTTCTGTTGAAGGAATTTATTCAAATGAAAAAATTCTTTCTTCGGCTTTAATCCATTTTGTTGAGAATGTTTTTAAGCACGGAAAGTTGAATAACGAAAAAGAGAAGGCATTCATTTCAATCAAAATAAAAGCAGGATGTTTAGAGATTTCGACTTTAAATTACAACGTAAATGGCGAGAATTATTCTTCTACCGGAATTGGTTTTGAGAATCTAACCAAAAGACTCGAATATATCTATAAACACGAATTTGTACTCGAAAAAACGGAAGAAAACAATACCTTTAAAACCTACTTGAAAATACCGCTAAAAAACTAATCTATGGCTTTTAAATGCATTATTGTAGATGATGAACCGCCTGCAACTCGAATATTGGAAAATTATATCGGAAAAGTAAATTTTCTAGAGAAAGCTGAAGTTTTTAATGATTCATTAAAAGCATTAGAATTTTTAAATCTACAAAAAGTAGATGTAATTTTTCTGGATATCCAAATGCCTCAGTTAACTGGATTACAGCTTTCAAGAATTATTTCGAAGAATATAAAAGTCATTTTCACAACTGCTTATCCTGACTTTGCTCTAGAAGGTTTTGAATTAAATGCAGTCGATTATTTACTGAAACCTATTTCATTTGAACGTTTTTATCAGGCTGTTTCAAAACTGAATTCGGAGCCCAAAACAGTAGTTTCCAATCAAAGTAATCTGCCAGACTTTCTGTTTGTTAAAACGGATGGAAAAAATAAGTTTCAAAAGATTTTTTTAAGCGATATTCTGTATGTAGAAAGCCTGCAGAATTATGTTTGCATTCATACCGAAAGACAGCAGATTATTACGCATTCTTCTTTAAAAAATGTAATTGAATCTTTGCCTGAAAATGATTTTATTCAGATTCATAAATCGTATGTTGTTTCATTAAAACATATTGAATCAACCGATAATTTTTCTGTTTTTGTAAATGGAAAGGAACTGCCGATTGGAGCAACTTTTAAAGATGCTTTTTTTGAAAAAGTAGAAGGGAATAAGATATGATTTTATTTAAACACAAAGTTCACAAAGCTAAATCAATAAAATTTTTCAACTTGCATTCAATATAGCCCGTGGTTTCAACCACGGGAACACAACGAATATTAAGAGATCTGTGTTTTATGAGGGTACCCGTGGTTGAAACCACGGGCTATATTTGAAAATTAGATCGTAATTTGAATCTTTTTAAAACGCAAAGTTCACAAAATTGTATCTATCATACAGCTTTGTGAACTTTGCGTTTGTATTAGCCATCTTAAGTTAAATTCTTAGCGTCTTTTGCGTTAAAAGAATTATTTCTTATTCTTCCCGTTTTTAAAAACCACTTTCTCTACAACAACAGGTTTACCATTTCCTTTTGGGAATGCTTTCTTTTTAGGTTTTCCAGCTGATGAACCTGATTTTGATGGACTTTGATCGCCTCTATGTTTTTCAGAATCTTTTACGCTAGCTTTAAATTCTGGTCTTTCTTTAGAAGTTTCTCTTTTTGGAATTTCAGCTTTATGTTTGGCTAAAACTTCATTCGGATTTTTTGGATTTTCTTTAGTTCCTCTTAAGTGAATGACCAATCCGTTTAGAAAGTTTCTTAAAATTTGATCGCCACATTCTACATAATTCGGATGATCTTCGGCTCTAAAGAAAGCTCCAAGCTCAGATTTTGAAATTCTAAAATCTACTAATTCTAAAATTTCAACTATTTGGTCGTCACGGAGCATAAGTGCCACGCGGAGTTTTTTTAATATATCGTTGTTTGTCATTTTTATATTGTTTCAGGTTTTAGGTTTCAAGTTCCAGGTTTTTGCTGTCGCTGTGGTTTCCTTATATTGTTTGTTTTTATTTGTTGCAAAGGTACACTATTTTCAAAGTAAATATTACAATAAAATAACGCCGTTTCCGATTCTGTCGGGATAAAATGTTTTTCCGTTTACGATTTTAACGCCATTTGCAATATCTTCAGCTAGTAATAAAGCGCCATCCATATCAACATAATCCAGTTCTGGAAGCAAATGTGCGATTGCAGCAATGCCAACCGATGATTCTGTCATACAGCCCATCATCGTTTTTAAACCTAGTTTTTTGGCTTCGCCAATCATTCTTCTTCCGGGAGTGATGCCGCCGCATTTCATCAATTTGATATTTACACCGTGAAAATGATTATGACATTTGACAACATCATCTTCGCTGATACAGCTTTCGTCTGCGATTATCGGGAGAACAGAATTTTTATACACTTCACGCTGGCCTTCCCAATCCTCCGCTTTTAAAGGCTGTTCGATAAATTCAACGTTTAGTTTTTTGAGTTCTTTGGCGTTTTCAAGTGTTTCTTGAACAGTCCAAGCACAATTGGCGTCAACCCTGAAAATAGAATTGCTGTGTTTTCTAAGTTCTTTTACAATCGAAATGTCATCGGGAGTTCCGAGTTTGATTTTATAAATAGGCCACGGAAGTTCTTCCATTTTTAAAACCATATTTTCTACAGTATCAATTCCGATGGTATAATTTGTCAACGGATTATTGTGAATCGTGTAATGCCATAATTCATACATTTTTTCGCCTTTTTTGCGGGCATATAAGTCGTTATAGGCATTGTCAAGTGCGCATAAGGCAAAAGGATTGTCTTGTAAAAATGGACTTATTTTGGACCAAAACTCTTCAGGTGTTTCACTTCCGCTTTCGGTTATAAGATTTTTGATTTTCTGAATGTCTTTTTGAAGAATATCAATCGTAATATTATAGTACGGATTTGATGTAGCTTCGCCATAACCTGAAAAACCAGCATCTTGTAATTCAACAATTAACGATGGTTGAAAATCGATTGTTTTTCTAGAAATTCTAAAAGTATGTTTGAGCTTAAGATTGTATGATTTGAGGATTAATTCCATGTTGAGTCAGAAAATTGATTTATTCCAGCTGCAAAGGCTTGGTAAATTTGTACTGGAGTTTGTTTTTTCATTCTATAATTTTAAGCAATCAAAAAAGAATAAAATCCCTTTCAGCATTCCTATTTTGTATTTATTTTTAATTGTGATAATTTAGCTAAAAATATGAAATTGATGAATACTGACGCAGAAAAAAGAAGCTTACTTTTAGAAATGATATTGTTTGCAACTGTAGATGGACATTTGCATAAACGTGAGCTTGATTTCTTGAGAATTGTAGCAAATGAACTCGGTATCAACGAAAATGAATTTCATGATTTATTTCACCAAGAAACAAAACCGCTTCCGATAAAATCTGAAATGCAGCGCATCAATCAATTTTACAGATTGGCTTTATTAATGCATTGCGATGGCGTGTTACACGAAAAAGAATTTAAGGCGATACAGCAGATTGCATTAGAAATGGGATTAAATCCAGTTGCTGTAAAAAGAGTTTTGGAATTAATGAAAAAAGCACCTAATACGGTGCTTGATCCAAATGTTATAGTAAAAGTTTTTCAGGAACAGCACAATTAAGGCAACTGTTCCTGCAATTTTTTGATGTCGTCACGTAATTTTGCCGCCTGAATAAAATCAAGTTCTTTAGCGGCTTTTTCCATTGATTTCCTTTTTTCTCGAATCATTTTTTCTAACTCTGCTTTAGACATATAAGCTGTTTCTGGTTCTGCTGCTTCTGGCATCGTGTGGCCTAATTCATATTCTACAAGAGAATTTTTTGTAAATGCGCTTTCGATTTTTTTGTTTAATGCCTGAGGCACTATATTATTTTCTACGTTAAAATTGATCTGTTTTGTCCTTCTATAATTCGTTTCGTCTATTGTTCTCTGCATGCTTTCTGTAATTTTATCAGCATACATAATAGCTTTTCCGTTTAAGTTCCTTGCGGCACGTCCGATAGTTTGTGTCAACGATTTTCGGTTACGAAGAAAACCTTCTTTGTCGGCATCCAGAATTGCTACAAGGGAAACTTCCGGTAAATCCAAACCTTCACGAAGTAAGTTTACACCAATTAAAACATCAAAAAGCCCTTTTCTTAAATCCTGCATGATTTCGATGCGTTCAAGAGTATCAACTTCAGAATGGATGTAACGACAACGTATATTTACTTTAGTCAGGTATTTAGCCAGTTCTTCAGCCATTCTTTTGGTTAAAGTAGTAACAAGAACCCTTTCGTCTAATTCGCAACGAACCTGAATTTCCTCAATCAAATCATCAATCTGATTTAAACTCGGACGAACTTCAATAACAGGGTCTAATAATCCAGTTGGGCGAATAATCTGTTCTATGTAAACTCCGTCAGACTTTTGCAATTCATAATCAGCTGGAGTTGCCGAAACGTAAATAACCTGGTTTTGCATGGCTTCGAATTCTTCGAATTTCAATGGTCTATTGTCCATTGCGGCAGGCAATCGAAAACCGTATTCTACCAGATTTTCTTTTCTGCTTCGGTCGCCTCCGTACATGGCATGAACCTGAGAAACCGTTACGTGGCTTTCGTCTATTACCATCAGATAATCACTTGGAAAATAATCTAATAAACAGAAAGGTCTTGTTCCGGCTTCACGTCCGTCAAGATAGCGCGAATAATTTTCAATTCCGGAGCAATAACCCAATTCACGAATCATTTCCAAGTCAAAATTGGTTCTTTCCTCCAGACGTTTAGCTTCCAAGTGCTTTCCTATTTCCTTAAAATAATCAACTTGTTTCACTAAATCTTGCTGAATTTCCCAAATTGCTCCTTGTAAAACTTCGGGAGAAGTCACAAACATATTGGCCGGATAAATCGTCAATCGTTTGTATTTTTCGATTACTTGAGAAGTTTTCACATCAAAAGATTCGATTTCTTCAATTTCATCTCCAAAAAAATGAATTCGATAAGCATCGTCAGCGTAGCTAGGATATACCTCAACAATATCACCTTTTATTCTGAAAGTTCCCGGATTAAAATCGGCCTCGGTTCTGGCATATAAACTCTGAACGAGACTGTGAAGTAATTTGGTTCTCGAAATAACCTGATCGCGATAAACTTCAATGACGTTTTTCTTGAATTCTGTCGGATTACCAATACCATACAGACAAGAAACAGAAGCTACTACCAAAATATCGCGTCGCCCAGAAAGAAGTGACGAAGTAGTGCTTAAACGCATTTTTTCGAGCTCTTCGTTGATAGACAAATCTTTCTCGATGAAAACACCAGTTACTGGCATAAATGCTTCCGGCTGATAATAGTCGTAGTACGAAACGAAATATTCGACTGCATTGTCTGGGAAAAATTGTTTGAACTCAGAATACAATTGAGCGGCCAGTGTTTTGTTGTGTGCCAATACCAAAGTAGGTCTTTGGACTTCCTGAATTACATTGGCAACCGTAAATGTTTTTCCGGAACCTGTAACTCCCAGTAAAGTTTGGTATTTTTCTCCGTCGACTACACCTTGAGCCAATTTTTGTATGGCTTGAGGCTGATCTCCTTTTGGACTATATTCTGAGGAAACTTGAAATTTCATTTTGAATGCTGAAAATTAGTTTTGTAAAGATACGAAGTTTGAATTCGAATCTAAAAAATTAATGACAGCATCATTCGTAATTTTAGATTGATCGATGGTTAAAAAATGGCCTGCATCTTTTATGATTTTCGTTTTGCTTCTAGGTAAGAATTTCTGCGCTCTTTCTACGCTTTCTTCAGAATTAATAACATCTCTATCTCCAATTACGACCAAGACAGGATTTTCAATCATTTGCAATTCTTTGTCTGAGAAAGGAGTCATTTTGAGCATGCTAGAATTTGATTTAGCATACTTATTGGCCAAATAAAATTGTCTTTTGTAAATTGGACTTATTTTTTCAGGATGAGTCGAAAAAGTTGATAAAGTTTTTCCGAATTTCTTTTCGTTAGGAAAAAGTTTCAGCATTAAGGCTGATGAAGTTTTGCCGACTTTGTCAATAAACTCAAAAGTCTGCGCTGGACTCAGTAAAAGAACTTTATCAATTGAATTATTTTTTTGAGTGGCCAACAATGTTGCAATCCATCCGCCTCGAGAAGCTCCGACAATATCAAATTTCTTTAGTTTGTAATGGTCGAAGATTTCGTTGTACCAAGTCACGATTTCTTGAGATGAAAGCGGTTTGGCCGTCAAATTGGACTTGTTTGGTTCCATGATAAAATCGATGGCATAAATGCGATGGTTTTTGGATAGAGCTTTGATATTAGGATACCACATAGTAGAACTGGCATCCATTCCGTGAAGCAAAACCAAATCTTTTGCGTTTTTCGGACCAGCAATAATAACATGAGCGGTTCCAAAACTTGTTTTTACATTTTCTTCCGTATAAGGAACATTCCAAAGCTTTAAAGATTTGTCGTAAGCATTTTGGTATTTGACTTCTTCGCTTTTGGTTTTAAAAACATAATCGTCAAATTTGGCTTTTTTTGAAGCACAGCTTGTCACTACGAAAAGGACAACTGCTAAGCGTGAATATAGTTTTAACATGGCAAATAAAATTCAGTTTTCAACTTAAAGTTACGATTATCGAAAGCGAAAACGGTATCAGAATTTTATTTTAAAATATCATAATTATAAGGTTGCATTGTTATTCTTGGAGGTCAAATAATATACCTGTACAAAGGCTAAGATTGCATTTGGAATGATTACGGGTAAAGCCACTGCCTAAAATCGCTGTAGTCATTTAAAAAAATGCCATAGATTACAAAGCAAATACAGCCGAACATATTTATGAGCCGAATTGTTCTGAGATTTTTCAGCATAAAACCTCCAACAATAAAAACAGATGCAAGGTAACCAATATATTCTGCCATGATTTTGATTTTTAGTAGTTTATAATAAATGTAACAAAAGTAAATTACAAAATCACATTTTGGTTTTGAAAATCAGGGTTTTAGATTCTGTAGCTTAAAACTTTTTAGGATTACGGCTTGTATGGCGAATTCTCAAAATATGTATCTCATTTGAAGTTATTTTATAAGATATTCGATAACTATAAATTTCAAAAGCTCGATAATTTCCAGTGTTTGAAATCTTCATTTCATCTAATTCATAAACTTCCCAGTTTGTTTTTAAGATAGTAACGGAGTTATAAAGAGTATCAATTACTTTATTTGAAACATTTTCACTTTTGGATTTTTTAAACAAATGAAAGTAAATTTTTTCTAGTTGGTTTAGAGCAGTTTTAGACCATATTATTTCTTTTTCCATTGCTCAATTTTGTCCTTAACCTCATCATGAGAATAAAAATTGCCACCTTGAATATCTTCTTCAGCAACTTTTAAATCGTTGTTGTATTCTTCTGGATAATTTTTAGGAGAAGTTTTTCTGCTGTCTAAAATGGTTTTTAATGCAGATAAAAAAATATCGTCATCTATTTTCTCAATTTCAGAAATCAAGATATTTTTAAGTTGAAGCGTATTCATAATACTGTAATTTAATCGAAGTTACAAAACAAATTTAATTCTAAGATCTAGAAAATCTTAAAATTTCCAATTTTTACCTTCTGACTCGCTTAAAAAACTCCAAGCCACAATACGGCTGTTTTTCTGACCCTGAGACATCTCAATTGTTTTAACAGATGCAGCGTTTACTTTCTTTAAAGTTTTATAAATCGATGAAAGATTTTCTTTTTTAGAAACCAAAGTAGTAAACCATAAAACCTGTGAAGTATATTTGGCGCTTTCGTAAATCATTTGGGTTACAAATCCGATCTCGCCGCCATTGCACCATAATTCTGCATTTTGTCCGCCGAAATTTAAAACAGGATTCGTATTTCTTTTTTCTCTTGGATTTAGATTGGAAATTTTTCTAGATGCACTTTTATTGGCTTCTTCTGCAGAAGCGTGAAAAGGAGGATTGCACATCGTGAAGGCAAAACGGTCTTCTGGCGTGATAATATTTTTGAAAATAAAGCGAGGCTCCGTTTGTTGTTGCAAGCTAATAGAATCAATCAATTGTGGATTGGCTTCGATAACTTTCGAGCAGTTTTCGATTGCTTTTTGGTCAATATCAGTTCCGACAAAACTCCAATTATAGACAGCATTTCCTAATATCGGATAAATCAGATTTGCGCCCGTTCCGATATCCAGACCTAAAACTGTGGATTCGGACGGAATAATTCCGTTATTGGATATTGCCAGTAAATCGGCGATATAGTGAATGTAATCTGCACGTCCGGGAATTGGCGGACAAAGGTAGTTGGGCGGAATATTCCAGAAATCAATATGGTAATACGTCTTCAGCAAAGCTTTATTAAGCACTTTTACAGCTCCTGGATTAGCAAAATCAATAGTTTCAAATCCAAATTTATTGATAGTTACATAGGATTTCAGTTCTGGACAATTCGAAATTAAAAGTTCAAAATCATAACGATTTCGATGTAGATTTCTTGGATGTAAATTGCTTTTTTCGGAATTGTCTTTTGTTTTCATTTTTATTGAATTTGAAAGCAAAGATAGGGATTCCGTTTTTGAAGAGACACTTGTTATAAAAATGAATGTCTTTAGTATGATAGAAAGATAGAGGACGGCTTCTAATCAAAACACTCCATCAGCAATAAATCACCATCAGAATGGGTTATGGTTACAAGACCGTCTTTTTCAACAGAATTGCTGCTTCCGGTTCTGTAGCCCATTGTAAGCGTGTCGTTGTTTAATTCGTATTTCAGATTGGTAGAAGAAATTCCGTTTACGATGCCAATCGGAATAAGCGAAATAGGTGTTTTTGCAGTGTACCATTTCTCAAACTTTGTTGGCAAAAGGAATATTTTAGAGTGGTCGTCAAGAATTACGATTTTCAATAAATTTCTATAACGAACAATATTAGTTAGGTTTGTTATGGTATGATCCGCGCGTTTTCCGGTGGCCCAAACAACATTTACGGCCGGAATTTTTCTTTCGATTAAATAATCAAATGCTTTTTCGAGGTCGGTTTTGTCCTGATCAGGCGTATGAACAATTTCGATTGGATATTGAGAAGTTTTGTAAAATTCAGGATCAAAACCACGGTCAAAATCTCCTAATAATACATCGACTT
The DNA here is from genome assembly GCF_042431625.1 of Flavobacterium procerum. NCBI lineage: Bacteria > Pseudomonadati > Bacteroidota > Flavobacteriia > Flavobacteriales > Flavobacteriaceae > Flavobacterium > Flavobacterium procerum. The sequence continues at coordinate 197,196 of NZ_JBHLYW010000007.1, forward strand.
TGATACCTAAATCAATCACTCTTTCTATAGCAGAATCTAAAACAATCACTAGAGGAGACCATTCAAGCAATTGCCCTAATAATTCTGGATCGCAAGCAGCGCCATTGGCTATAATTAAAGCTGGTTCTTGATCGTCTCGGACTATATGGTGTGATGACATTTGATTTTTTTAGAATTAGTACTGCAAAAGTACGGCTACAATTTTAGATTTCAGAATTCAGATTTTAGATTTTTTGCCACAGATTTTTCAGATTAGAAAGATTAATCAATAAAATCCTTTAATCTGTGGCAAAAGATTAAAAATCAAGCAATCTTCTATGGTAATTGATTTGTCCTAAATGATAAGCCAAATGCGTCGAAAGATGAATTAAAAAGAAACCAGTTGTCATTTCTTCTTCAAAAACAATTTCAGGGTAAATGGCTTCCAAATCGTCTTGGGTTAAAGAATCAAGAACAGTATTAACCATTACAATGGTATTTTCAATTTTGTCTATTAATGCTGTTTTCGGAATGTCTTTCAGTGAAAATTCCAAAGGACGATTGCGCACATATCCTGTATTACCAAGCTGTTTTCCAATGTAAGTATTGATGTTTCCCATTAAATGAAGGCATAAATTTCCAGCAGAATTAGAAATGTTTTTGTCAATCATCCAAATTGCATTTTCGTTTTGATACGATTCAATTTCGACTTTAAGTTTATTCAAATCTCTATTGAAGAGCATTTTTAAGGCTTCAGTTATCATGATTACTTTCTGTTTTTGATTGGAATCCAGATTTTTTCCTCAGAATCGGGATCGTCTTTTTTGTATTTTTCATCCATTATGGCAAAATGTGGCCTGTCGTCTACTACGTATTCAGAATTCGGAAGCCATTCCGTAAAAATGGCATGATAAGTATTATGAGCTTCAGAGGCGGGTCCTAAATGATTAAAAACGGCATAAAGTCCTGTCGGGATAATTAAGGTTTGCATTTCCATTGGCACCTCTTCAAATTTAGACACTTCTATAGCGGCCCATTTTTGAAAAGTCGAAGCAGGATCAAAATTGTCAAAATGAGAAGTCGGAAAAACTTCTAGTGAATATAAATTGTTGTTCAGCGAATTTTTTATTTCTTTTCGCTTTGGCATAAAGCCACTCCATAACTGAAAAGTCTTATTGTCTGTAAAAGACATTTCGAGATACTGCCCTATGAGTTTTTTTTCTTCTAAAGTTCTAATTTCGGCTTTCATAATCATATTTTTGGTGCAATAGTAAATATTTTTTCATCGGTTTCACTTAGAGAAAAATATCCTAAAGGGTAATTACTTTTGTTAGTTGTGTTAATAATGTTTCCTTTTACGGTTGCAGGAGGCGTTTGAAAAGGACCGCCAACACTGCTTCCGGCAATGCTGACTAAGATATTCATATAATTGTAATATTGTTTTGAAATTCCGTAATGCGTAATCTCGATTTCATTTCCTGGTTTTAAATCTTCTTCATCAGAACGGCTGAAAATTTCATTTCCTTGATAAAATCTATCATCAGAAACATAATAACTCGAAGTCACTTTGTTTGAATATACATATTTGAATAAATAAAAATTTTCTTCTTCGGCAGGATCTGTAAAAAAGACTTTAACTTCTATGTCTTCTCCAGCAAAACCTCCTTCATTATTTTGTTCGATTCTCGTAATAGGAGCAACAGGCTTTAGGATTTCCGAAGCCATATAAGTATTGCCTCCACTAACAACAGTAAGCGTGTAATGCTCGTTTAATACGGGTTTAAAAACGCTACATACATAACGGCCAGTACCCGAAACTTCGTTAAAATTGAATCGTTCATTTTTACTGTTTCTAATATACACCACAGCGCCAGAAACAGTAGGGACACTATTTTCGTAGTAACCTGTTGTGGTTGTCAGTTTTACTGCCTGTTGTTTGCCCGAGGTGCCTTTCTGCCAATTTATGGCAGCCTCAATTACTAATTTAGGAGCAGCGGTATCTAAGTCAACTTCTACAACTTCTTCACAGCCCGCAAAGAAAAGCGGTACTAAAAATACGATTGCTAAAAATACTTTTTTCATGAATTATATTTTAGGTTATGTGAATTTTTTAAAATTTGAAATTATACGTTACAGATGGCACAACTCCAAAAATGGATAATTTTACGGCTTCATTTTCGCCTGTATCTACATTCTGGCGGAAATTAATCGATGCCGCGTTCATTCGGTTATAAAGATTGTAGATGCCGAAAACCCATTCCGTTTTCCATTTCCGCTCTTTGTTTTTTCTTGGCGTCAAAGTTGCCGAAATGTCTAAATGATGATAAGTCGGAAGACGATTTTCGTTTCGAAGACCATAACTCGGAACTGTGATGCCTAGATATTCATACTGTCCATTTGGATACGTAACTGGCTGTCCGGATTGGAGCGTAAAGTTAGCGGCAAACGACCATTTTTCGTTTAGATTATATGATGAAGTAACGGCCAGATTATGAGTTTTGTCATAAGCAGAACTGTACCATTCCCCGTTATTAATTCCGATTTCCTGTGGAGTTCGGCCAGGAGTCTGCTGTTCAGATTTTGATAGGGTATAGGAAATCCAGCCGTTAAAGCGTCCTTCGTTTTTCTTTACCATAATTTCAAGACCATAAGCACGCATTTGACCATTTAAAATCACCTGCTCTACAGCATTATTAGCGATTAAATCGGCACCGTCAATATAATCTAAACGGTTTTTAATTTTTTTATAATAAGTTTCAACTTCTAGCGAATAAGCGCCGTCTTTGATATTTCTGAAATAACCCAATGCCCCCTGATCCGCGATTTGAGGTTTGATGTAATTGTCGCTTGGCATCCAGACGTCGAGCGGTGTAGGAGAGGAAGTATTGGATATTAACTGAAGATATTGCGCCATTCTGTTATAACTCGCCTTAATGGATTGATTGTCGTTTAATTGATATGAAACTGAAAAACGAGGTTCAAAATTGCTGTAATCCTGAATTACCTTATTTTTTCTAAAATATTTTGTTGAGGTCGGAATTCCTTTTTCGTAAATCTGCATGTCTTCATCAAAGGTAACAGACTGATTATTTTCGTAATAATTAATTGTCGAAGTTCCTAAGCGATAAAATAGACTATATCGGAGTCCGTAAGAAAGGGTTATTTTTTTTGAAAGCTGATTCTCGGCATCCAAATAAAAAGAAGGTTCAAAAGCGTATTTTTTATCTAATTGATCGGGATTTATCCCAGAATCTTCGCCTTTGGGTTTGATGGTTCCGGGATTAAATTCGTAATAAATTCCGTTTAAGCCATAATTCAGTTTGAATTTATCTGAAATATAATGTTTGAAATCGTATTTGATATTATAGTTTTTAATGCCAGAATCCCATTTGAAACCCACTACATCAAGTTCTAAACCGTAATAATAATCACTATAAATCAATGATAGATTAGAAAAAAGCTTGCTTGAATATAAATGATTCCAACGCAGGTTTAAAGTCGAATTTCCATAGATATTGGTAAAGCTTTTGTTAAGACTGAAAACGTCTCGTCCGAAATAACCAGATAAATACAAGTTGTTGTTTTCGTTTATTTTGTAACTCAGTTTTGCATTGAGGTCATAAAAATATGCGGCATTGTCTTTATCTTCTTCAGAAAATTTGAGAAACAAATGAGCATAAGAAGTTCTTGCACCAATGAGAAACGACGCTTTGTCTTTTACGATCGGACCTTCAGCAAGTAGACGACTCGAAATTAATCCAATTCCTCCATTTATATGAAAGTCTTTGCTGCTTCCGTCTTTTTGATAAATATCCAAAACAGAAGAAACTCTGCCGCCGTATCTTGCCGGAATTCCTCCTTTAAATAATTTTAAATCTTTGACAGCATCGGGATTAAAAACAGAGAAAAAACCAAAAACATGAGAGGGATTAAATATTGTCGCTTCGTCTAATAAAATAAGATTCTGATCGGCACCGCCTCCGCGGACATTGAAGCCCGAAGCTCCTTCGCCTGCATTTGTAACGCCAGGAAGCAATAAAATCGATTTAATGACGTCGACTTCTCCTAAAACAACGGGCATTTTTTTTATGGCTGAAATAGAGAGTTTGTTTACGCTCATTTCAGGAGATTTTATATTGATTTTACTGCGGTTGTCTTTTACGATCACTTCCTGAAGTTCTTCTCCGCCTTCTTTGATGGCAAAATTCATTTTAGTATTCTGGTTCAAAACAATGCTTTTCTGAATCGTCTGATAACCTATAAAACTGATTTCGATTTCGTATTCGCCCTGTGGTACAGAAACGGAATAAAAACCATATTCGTTGGTGGCAGTCCCGATTTTTAAAGCTGGAATATAAACGTTAACACCAATAAGGGTTTCATTGTTTTTGCTGTCGCTGATGATGCCACTTAAAGTGAATTTTCCCTGCGAAAAGCAATTAAAAACCGTAAATGCAACAATCAATAAAGTATATAGTTTTTTAGAAAGCATTACATTGATTTTGATTTACATAAATAAATAATTTGCGCTAAATAGGAAAAAGAATGATTGTTAAATTACGGCTAAGATAAAAAAAAGGACAACCTTGCGAGTTGTCCTTTTATTATATTGGAGATACACAAAAGTGTTTTTCTGCAATTATTTAATTTTAGCAATAATAGCGTTAAATGTTTCGCTTGGACGCATTGCTTTGCTCACCAATTCAGGAGTTGGCTGGTAGTAACCTCCAATATTTTGAGCTTTTCCTTGTGCTCCGATTAATTCAGCATCGATTTTAGCTTCATTAGCTTCAAATTCAGCAGCAATTGGAGTGAAGATTGCTTTCAATTCAGCATCTTTAGTTTGAGCAGCCAAAGCCTGAGCCCAGTAGAATGCTAAATAAAAGTGAGATCCACGGTTATCAATTTGTCCAACTTTACGAGCTGGAGATTTGTCGTTTGCCAAGAATTTATCGTTAGCCTGATCTAGAGTTTCAGATAAAACAATTGCTTTAGCATTGTCTAAAGTCTGTCCTAAATGCTCTAATGAAGCACCAAGAGCTAAAAATTCTCCTAATGAATCCCAACGTAAATATCCTTCTTCTGTAAATTGCTCAACGTGTTTAGGAGCAGATCCTCCAGCGCCAGTTTCAAACAATCCACCACCATTCATTAACGGAACGATAGACAACATTTTAGCAGAAGTTCCTAATTCTAAAATTGGGAATAAATCTGTTAAATAGTCACGTAAAACGTTTCCTGTTACAGAAATAGTATCTAAACCTTTGATGATTCTGTCTAAAGTAAATTCAGTTGCAGCAACTGGGTTTAAGATACGGATATCTAGGTTTGTAGTATCGTAGTCTTTAAGGTATTTTTGAACTTTTACGATCAATTCTCTGTCGTGCGCTCTGTTTTCGTCTAACCAGAAAACAGCAGGAGTATCAGATAAACGAGCTCTGTTTACAGCCAATTTAACCCAGTCTTGAATAGGAGCGTCTTTTGCCTGACACATTCTGAAAATGTCGTTAGCTTCAACGTTTTGCTCCATTAAAACAGTTCCGTTTGCATCGACAACACGAACAACTCCGTCAGCTTTCATTTGGAAAGTTTTGTCGTGAGATCCGTATTCTTCAGCTTTTTGAGCCATTAATCCAACGTTAGGAACGCTTCCCATTGTTTTTGGATCAAAAGCACCGTGTTTTTTACAGAAATCGATAGTTGCAGTATAAATTCCAGCATAAGATCTATCAGGAATAACAGCAAATGTATCTTGCGCTTTTCCTTCTTTGTTCCACATTTGTCCAGAAGTACGGATCATTGCTGGCATAGAAGCATCAACAATTACGTCTGAGGGAACGTGTAAGTTTGTAATTCCTTTATCAGAATTAACCATTGCCAAGGCAGGACCGTTTTCGATTGCCTGTGCAATAGCAGCTTCAACTTCTGCTTGTTCAGGTCTTCCAGCAATTTTAGCGTAGATATCTCCTAAACCGTTTCTTGTGTCAACGTTTAATTCTGCAAATAAAGATTCGTATTTTTTGAAAACATCTGCAAAATATACTTCAACGATAGCGCCAAAGATAATTGGGTCAGAAACTTTCATCATTGTAGCTTTCAAGTGTACAGAAAGTAAAACTCCTGCAGCTTTAGCGTCAGCAATTGCCTCTGCAGCAAAAGCTTTTAATTTATTTACACTTAAAACAGAGCTGTCGATAATTTCGCCTGCTTTTAGAGGAGTGCTTGCTTTAAGTACAGTTGCAGTTCCGTCTTTAGCAACGAATTCAATTTTTACATCATTAGCTTCATTTACAGTCAATGATTTTTCACTTCCGTAAAAATCACCGTTTGACATAGAAGCTACTTTAGTTTTTGAGTCAGCAGACCAAGCGCCCATCGAGTGCGGGTTTGCTTTTGCAAAGTTTTTAACTGCTCTTGGAGCTCTACGGTCAGAGTTTCCTTCACGTAAAACAGGGTTTACAGCAGAACCTAATACTTTTGCATATTTTGCTTTAATTTCCTTTTCAGCATCATTTTGTGGATCTTCTGGGAAATTTGGTACGTTATATCCGTGTGATTGTAATTCAGCAATAGCAGCTTTTAACTGTGGTACAGATGCTGAAATGTTTGGTAATTTAATAATGTTAGCTTCAGGTTTTGTTGCCAATTGACCCAGTTCGGTCAATGCATCTCCGATTTTTTGAGCATCTGTTAATACTTCAGGGAAATTTGCTAATATTCTTCCTGCAAGAGAAATGTCTCTGGTTTCGATTTCAATTCCTGCTGTAGCTGTAAATGCTTGAACAATTGGTAATAGAGAATAAGTTGCCAATAAAGGCGCTTCATCGGTTAGGGTGTAGAAAATTTTTGATTTTTGTGTCATTTTTTTTTTTTTTTTATAAGCGTGTCGTCAAAGAATGGCGATGTGAAAAGTATAGTCGTCTCAAAACGAGCGGAGCAAATATAATAAAAACAGTCCGAAAACGGTGTAGTTTTGTTTCGAAATAAAGGATTTATCAGATTGTTATTTCGTGCTCGTTAAATTGTCAAATCGATGGTTTTGATATTAAAAAATTACAGTTTTGACAGTAAAAAAAATAAAGCATAAAAAAAACTCGTTTCAAAGTATATGAAACGAGTTTTTTATAACATTTAGATAAATAATTATCTTCTTTTATCTTTAATCTTAGCTTTTTTACCAGTAAGTTCTCTGAAGTAGAAAATTCTAGCTCTACGAACTGCACCTTTCTTGTTGATTTCGATTTTTTGCAAAGCTGGCAAGTTTACTGGGAAGATACGCTCAACACCAATAGCTCCAGACATTTTACGAATTGTAAAAGTTTCTGTGTTACCAGAACCTCTTCTTTGGATAACAACTCCTTTAAAGAACTGAGTTCTTGTTTTTTCACCCTCTTTAATTTCGTAGAATACTGTGATAGTGTCTCCAGCTCCGAAATCTGGGAAATCTTTTTTAGCAACGAATTCGTTTTGAACGAATTTTAATAAATCTGCCATGATATATTTTTATGATTATAGTTTATTTAAAGCAACATTCACGTGTTTCGCCAGAGGTTGGTCTAATTCGGGTGCAAATGTAGTTAAAAAAATCAATAAACAAAATCCAAATCCCAGTTTTTTAAATTGCTGATAAAATGAAAGTTAGTTGTAGTTTGCAGTGTTCAGTTTTTTAGTATTCAGTTTTTAGAATTACTTAAAATTGCTTCGGTAGACTGAATACTAAAAAACTGAACACTGATGCTATTTATCTTCTAGCAAATCTGGTCGTCTGTTTTTTGTATGTTCATATGCCATGTCTTCGCGCCATTTATCAATTTTTGCGGCATGGCCACTGGTTAAGACTTCAGGAACTTTCCAGCCTTTGTAATCAGCAGGTCTTGTGTAGATTGGTCCAGATAATAAATTATCCTGAAAACTATCGGTTAAAGCTGAAGTTTCGTCGCTTAATACTCCAGGGATTAAACGTATTAAAGCATCAGATAATACAATCGCCCCCAATTCTCCTCCTGATAAAACATAATCGCCAATTGAAATTTCTTTCGTAATAAAATGATCTCTCACTCTTTGGTCGACTCCTTTATAATGTCCGCACAAAATAATAATGTTTTCGTACATCGACATTTTGTTGGCCATTTTCTGGTTCAGCGTTTCACCGTCAGGAGACATATAAATAATTTCGTCGTAATTGCGCTGGCTTTTCAAATGTGTTATGCAGTCGTCTATAGGCTGTATCATCATTACCATTCCTGCTCCGCCTCCAAATTGATAGTCATCTACGCTTTTCTGTTTGTTGGTTGTGTAATCACGCAGATTATGAAAATGAACTTCAACCAAACCTTTGTCAATAGCACGTTTCATAATCGAAGCTTCAAAAGGACTTCTCAGTAATTCAGGTAAAATTGTTATAATGTCAATTCGCATTTTATTCAAAACTTTAAGGGCCAAAGATACAAACTAAAAATGTAGAAGCTTTCGCTTTTAAAAAATGAATAGCGAAAGTTTGAAAACCGTATAAAATTTAATACTATAATAACGTGTTTTATTTTGAATTTTGAATTTTAAATGTGTAATTTTAAAAAGCTACAATGCTAATTTTTAAAAAATTAAATAAAAAATCATATGAAAAACGCAATACTTGTCGGATTTTTACTTGCCTTGCTGGCTTCTTGCGCTACTAGCTCTAATGCCTCTGAGCAATGGGTCGGTCAGACTAAGCAGAAAATGATTACAAAATTTGGAACTCCTCTTAGAACTTTAACAGATAATCGTGATGGAGAGGTTCTTATATATGCTGAACAGTTTTTTGTTACCAATGAAGGTCAAAACGGTTCTAGGATTGCCGGACCTTCTTATTGGAATTACAATTATATCTTTGTGAATAAAGAAGGAAATATTTACTCATGGAAAAGTGAAAAGCAAAAATTTCCGCCACAGACTATTGACAGTAAAAAAATGATAGCAATTAGTGCGCTAAAATAATTTACTTTGTTTAATTTGTGTTCTTTAATTGAAGAAAGAAATGATTTCAAGAAGAGCATTTATGATAAACAGTACTTTAGCAACAGTAGGGATTTTAGCAATGCCAGCAATGGCTTTTAATTCACAAAAAAGAGATATTGGCCTACAGTTGTACACGCTTCGAAATGAATTATCGAAAGACGTAAAAACTGTTTTAGAAAAAGTTTCTAAGGCAGGATTTACGTCTGTAGAAACGTATGGCTTTTCTACTAAAGATCAGTTTTGGGGTGTTACTCCAACTGAATTGAAAAAAATGCTTGACGCTAATGGACTAAAAGCCGTAAGCGGACATTATAACTCTGGTTCCTTTTTAGTAGACGGAGATCTATCTGAATTAAAGGCTTCTATTGAAGCCGCTAAAATCCTAAAAAGTAGATATCTTACCATTCCGTGGGTCGATGAACCATTTCGGAGAAATCTTCAGGATTATAAAATCATTGCTTCAAGGTTAAGCCAAGCTGCTGTATTGTGTCGGGAATCAGATTTACAGCTTGTTTATCACAATCACGATTTTGAGTTTCAGAAACATAACGGGATTACAGGATACGAAATTCTTCTTAGCGAAACCGATAAAAACTCCGTTTATTTTGAATTAGATTTGTACTGGGTTATTCATTCTGGAAATGACCCTCTTAAGCTATTTAGAGAAAATCCAGGAAGGTTCAAATTATGGCATGTAAAAGACATGGATAAAAATAATCCGACCTTAAATACAGAAGTAGGCAACGGCAGCATCGATTTTAAAGCTATTTTTGAAGAAGCTTCATTATCGGGCATGAAATATTATTTTGTTGAGCAGGAAAATAATTTTGCTCTTGATTCTTTCCAGTCCATAAAAAGCAGTTGTGATTTTATTTCTAAAAACTTAATCTAGTAAATTTGATTTATGAAGAGATTTGTTTTGTTCCTTTTATTGCTTGTTTGTTCTTGTAATTCGAAGAAAAGTGATTACTTCGATAGTATTGCAGAAAATGATATTAAACTTTTTCCTCCAAAGCCTGGTGATTGGTTGTATTCTCGAAAAGAGAAAGGACAAACTTTTGAGCAATTCTCTAAGTCAAAACATGTAATTCCGACAAAAGAAAATAACATTATTTATTTAAAGCCAATAGGTGAATTCGATTCGCTGCAGATTCGGCAAATTGAATTGGTTCGTCAGTATCTAGAAATATTTTTTCAATTAGAAACAAAGGTTCAGAAAAATGCATCAAATGCTATTATTTCAAAAGAGGCTAGAAGAATTGGTACGGAGAAACAGGAACAATTTTTAGCGGGTTTTATTTTGGATAGTGTTTTGAAAAAAGAAAGACCCCAGAACGGAATAGCATTAATGGCTTTAACAGAAAAAGATTTGTATCCAAAACCAGAATGGACGTTTGTTTTTGGGCTAGCTTCGTATCGAGATAAAATAGGCGTAAGTTCGATTTATAGACTTCAGGATAAAAGCTTAAAGGGTAAAGATTTTAATTTATGTTTAGAAAGATTGCTTAAAATCTGTTCTCATGAAATCGGACATATGTTTGGTTTACATCATTGTATTGATGCAGATTGTGTTATGAATGGAACGAATAGTTTGAGTGAAACTGATGAACATTCACTTAGATTGTGTTCAATTTGCCAAAGGAAATTAAATTCAGGATTTAAATACGATAATCTAAAAAGGCTAAAAGAATTAGAAAAATATTTTAAAGAGAATCATTTGACTGATGGCTTAGCTTTAATGGAAAAAGATCTGGAAGAAATTAAAAAATAAATAGAAATGAAAACAAGTAAAGAATTTATAAAAGGAGACGAAATAGAGTGGGAAGTAGTTGGTGAAGGAATAAAACGCAAGATTTTGGCTTTTGACAAAAGTGTAATGCTTGTCAATGTTCATTTTGAAAAGGGAGCAGTAGGTGTTTTACATGAGCATTATCACACACAGGTTACGTATATAGCAAGCGGAAAATTTGATGTTACCATAAATGGAGTTACGCAAGCTCTAAAAGAAGGCGACAGTTTTTACATTCCTCCTCATGCGATTCATGGAGTTGTATGCCAAGAAACCGGAATGCTGACAGATGTTTTCAGTCCTGCACGAGAAGACTTTTTAAATTACTAAGAGGTTTGAAAAAAATAACCATATAAGTGATTTAAGAGAATTTAAGTTTAATTTACAGATTCTCAAAGATGTTAAATGAACTTATATCGCTTATATGGTTTATAAAAATCTTAAAATTTATGTATTTTTTAAAGTTTTGCTAAAGATTAGAGTGGTATTTTTGCAGCATGAATTTATCCAAAACAAATGTACTTTTTATGGCAGTTTGCACTGGTCTTATAGTTGCAAATCTTTATTACTGCCAGCCTTTGATTGTTTTAATTGCCAACGAATTTAAAATTCCTGAAGCCAATGCCGGGACAATAACCTATCTTACTCAGGCAGGTTATGCGATTGGTTTGTTTTTTATGGTACCGCTTGGTGATAAAATAGAACGAAAAAGGCAGATTCTAATGACTACTTTTGCAACGGTATTGGCGCTATTGGTTGCCGCAACAGCCAAGAGTTTTCTAGTATTGCAGATTGCTTCATTGCTAATCGGGATCACTTCAATCGTGCCCCAACTGATTTTGCCTTTGGCAGCTTCATTAAGTGCTCCTGAACAAAGAGGGAAAGTCGTTGGAACTATTATGAGTGGTCTTTTAGTTGGAATTCTGCTTTCGCGAACTTTAAGCGGATTTATTGGTCAGGTTTTAGGCTGGAGGTCCATGTTTTATATCGCGGCCGGAATTTGTCTTTTGATCTTTTTTGTCATTCAAAGTAAATTTCCAGTTAATAAACCTCAGTTTCAAGGTACTTACGGACAGTTAATTCAATCTTTGTTTACACTGATAAAAACACAGCCAGTTTTGCGCGAAGCAACGGCAATCAATGTTTTTAGTTTTGCCCAATTTGGAGCGTTTTGGACAACAATGGTTTTATTGCTTTCTGGAGAACCATTTAACTTCAATAGTGCTACAATTGGTTTGTTCGGAATTGTAGGCGCTTCTGGAGCTTTAGCTGCGCCTTTAGTTGGGAAACTTGGAGACAAAGGAAATTCAAGAATTGCAGTGGGTTACGGTATTTTATTGATTCTAATAAGCTTCTTGATTTTTTACTTTTCAATTGAAAGCGTAATCGGAATTGCAATCGGAATCGTATTTATTGATATTGGAATTCAAGGTGTCCATATTTCCAATCAAACACGTGTTTATTCTTTAATGCCAGAAGCTAGAAACAGATTAAATACTGTATTTATGTCGCTTACTTTTTTAGGAACTGCCGCTGGATCTGCGTACGGATTATTACTATGGAAATTAGGAGGATGGCACGCTGTAACAATAGGATGCATGGTTTTATCTTTGCTGTCATTAGCAGTTTACGGACTAACCTATAAATCAAAATCTAAAAAGCAAAAAGCACAAATTGATTAAAAAATTAATTTGTAAATTTGCGTTCAAATTAAAAATTACAACAATGGAAAACGGAATATACGCTAAATTCAACACTAGCAAAGGTTCGATTTTAGTAAAATTGACACACGATTTAACACCAGGAACTGTAGGGAACTTTGTGGCTCTTGCGGAAGGAAATATGGAAAATAAAGTAAAGCCTCAAGGACAAAAATTCTACGATGGTCTAAACTTCCATAGAGTTATTGCTGATTTCATGATTCAAGGAGGATGTCCTAAAGGAACTGGAACTGGAGATCCAGGATATAAATTTGATGACGAGTTTCATCCAAGCCTAAAACACGATCGTCCAGGAGTTTTGTCTATGGCAAATTCAGGGCCAGGAAGTAATGGTTCTCAATTCTTCATCACACATGTACCGACTTCATGGTTAGACGGGAAACACACTGTTTTTGGTCATGTTATCGAAGGACAGGATGTTGTTGATGCTGTTGCTCAAGGTGATGCTTTAGATACTCTAGAGATTATCAGAGTAGGTGAAGAAGCTCAAAAATGGAATGCGATTGAAGCTTTCATCGGTTTAAAAGGTGCTCGTCTAAAAAGAGAAGCAGCTTTAAAAGCAGAATCTGAAGCAAAAATGGAACAATTAGCAGCTGGTTTTGATAAAACTGAAAGTGGTTTGCGTTATAAAATGATCCAAAAAGGTGAAGGTAAGAGAGCGGAAGCAGGAAAAACAGTTTCTGTTCACTACGAAGGATCTTTAGAAAACGGAAAAGTTTTTGATTCTTCTTACCCACGTAAAAAACCAATCGAATTCAAATTAGGAATTGGGCAAGTTATCGAAGGATGGGACGAAGGTATTGCATTATTGCAAGTTGGAGACAAAGCTCGTTTTGTAATTCCATCTGATTTAGCTTATGGTCCATCTGGAGCAGGAGGGGTTATTCCACCAAACGCAACTTTAATTTTTGACGTTGAATTAATGGACGTAAAATAAGAATTTAGACCAATTATAAATTGTCTTGATATTAAATCCCATTCGGCCTGCGAATGGGATTTTTTTTATATTTACTCAAAAAAAACAGAGACAATTAATGAAATCAAAAATTTTAATTTTAAGTGCTGCTACAATTGTATTATTCTCTTGTGGAACACAAAAAACGGCAGTTGCTGAAGCGCCACCAAAGAGCATAGAAGTGAAAGAAGAGGTTGCTTTAACTCCAGAATTGTTGGAAGGTAAAAATCTATACGAAAACAGCTGTGCAAAATGTCATAAATTGTATGAGCCGAAAAAATTTGATAAAGAAAAATGGGCTCCAATTTTGGTAAGAATGCAGAAAAAAGCGAAGTTAGACGATGTGAAAATGGCTTCGATTACCAATTATATACATTCACAATTGTAATTGTGACTTTAGAAAAAAGCATAAAAAAACTGTTCAATCGAACAGTTTTTTTATTTTCAGATAGATATAAAAAAAACACCGTCAAAGAATGAGGTGTTTAAAAAGTTAAGAATGCGAAACAGCCGAATTATCTACAGCTATTACTTTTAAAGTCTTTATTCCAGCTGGAAGTTCCCAATCAACTTCATCATTTTCTTTGAAGCCGATAATAGCTACGCTTAAAGGTGCTAGAATTGAAATTTTAGATTGTTTGATGTCAGCAGAAGATGGTAGAACAATTTGAATTCTCATTTGTTTATTTGCTTTTACATCTTCAATTGTTACTATAGAATTGATTCGGATTACAGAACTGTCCAATTCGCTTTCTTTACTGATTACTGCACGGTCTAATTCCTGCGAAAGCTGATTGGCTTCTTTAGTATTTGTTGAGTTTTTACTTTTTAAAATCAATTCTCTTAAAAATTGATAATCTGATTTACAGAAAGTGGGTGTTGGTTTCATATCTATATTGAATTTATTGTTATACTATTTAAGTAATTTTTTCTTCTTATGGATTTATAAACAAATGCATTTTAATCTTTAAAAAAAACAATAATCGAAAATGCTTAAATTGGAAAAACAAAAAAATATCTGACCAAAATTGATTTTTGTCAAATAAATAAATGTTTAAGCTTGATGTAAATCCTCCGTCAAAAAGAAGAAAATTGAAGTAGACGGAGGCCTAATTAATAAAGGCCTTATTATGTGAAATAATTACAGCGTCAAGCGGTTTTGCAAAGCAAAACGACTTTCTAGAGGCTGTAAATGGTATTTTATTTCCCATAAGGATGATTAAATTGATTTGCAAAGATAGGGAATCTTTTTGAAAATAAGCAATTGTTATTTCCATTTGATGCTGCAGCCAATGCTTGGCTTCTGCAATTCTTTCAAACTTCTGTTGTAAATTAGGGCATCAATGGCACCTCTAAGGTCGCTTCCGCTGAGTGGAATTCCGTTTCCAGGTCTCGAATCATCTAATTGGCCTCGATAGAATAATTTATCTTGGGTATCAAATAAATAAAAGTCTGGAGTACAGGCTGCTTGATAGGCTTTAGCAGTTTCCTGACTCTCATCATACAGATATGGAAAATCGATTTTGTTTTCTAATGCAAATTCTGTCATTAATGCTGGAGAATCTTGTGGATATTTTACAATATCGTTGCTGGAAATAGCAATTATTCCAATTCCCTGAACACGATAATCGTTGGCAATCATTGCAATTTCTTTGATAACGTGCAATACAAACGGACAATGATTACACATAAAAATCACTAAAGTCCCTTGTGATCCTTTTAAATCTGCAAACGAAAAAGTGTTGTTTGAATTAGTATCTTTCAAAAAGAATTCAGGAGCTATTGTTCCCAAAGGAATCATGTTTGAAGGTGTCTGTGCCATTTTCAGTCAGAAATTAGATTTTCAAAAATAGAACTATTATTCTGTAAATAAAAGCGCACAAGTGTAAAAAAATATCCGGAGAATCATCAGTTAGTCAAAACGCAATTCTCCAGATAATATGAAGGGTTTATGAATTTAGAAAGTCAAGTAAATCTTCATTTAATTTTTCTCTTTCGGTGTAAAATAAGCCGTGTGGCGCACCTTCGTAAACAATATAAGTGTTGTTAGCAATAGATTCTGAAGCTTTTTTAGAAGTCAGTTCCATCGGAACTATTTTGTCGTCATCTCCATGAATAATTAGAGTTGGGACTTTTATTGAACTCAATTCATCTCTAAAATCGGTTGTATTTAAAGATGCTGCACATTGCAATGTTGCTCTAGGCGAAGCTACAGAACATAAATTTCTGTAGTATTCTAACAGCGGAGTGCTTAAGGGTTTGTTGATAATATTAACACCAAAAAAGATTTTGCCAAAATTATCTAGAAAACCAATTCTGTCTTCATTTATAGATGCAGCTGTGCTTTCGCTTTTTTCTACTGGACGTCCATCAGGATTGTCTTCAGTTTTTAATAGAAACGGAATGATAGAGGAAACTAGAACGGCTTTTGCAACGCCTTTTCCGTGATGTCTGCTAAAGTAACGAACGACTTCGCCACCGCCCATCGAAAAGCCAACCAAAGTTGCTTCTTCTAATTGAAGTTGTTCTATAATTTCGCTCAAATCATCAGTAAGAGTGTCAAAATCATAGCCGTTCCAAGGTTGTGAAGATTTTCCAAAACCTCTTCGGTCATAAGCGATTACTCTGAAATTGTTTTGTACCAAAAATTCAATTTGGTATTCCCACATTTCATTTGATAACGGCCATCCATGTATTAGGATTACGGGTTTTCCTTTGCCGTAATCTTTCACATAAAGTCTTACGTTTTGAGCTGTTTCTATATATTTATCTGTATTGTGTTGTCTGATATCAAAATCATAATCTCTTAGAGATGGACTGGCATTCATTACACTATTTTCCATTTTCTATACTTTTAATGTTAGTTTCAATTACAAGTCCCGTAAAATTAGAGCCGTAGTTCAAAAAAAGGGTTATAGAATTATACTACTTCATTACAAAATTTATAGGTTTGTAATTAAATCTTAATTTAGAATAGAATGGATTTAACTTGGAATGAATTTGAAAGAACCGATATGCGAATTGGGACAATTGTTGAGGTAAACGATTTTCCCGAAGCCAGAAAGCCAGCTTTTCAGCTTACAATTGATTTTGGACCCGAAATCGGAATCAGAAAATCATCGGCTCAAATTACTAAAAGGTATAAAAAAGAAGATTTAGTGAACCGCCAAATTGTATCGGTTGTAAATTTTCCGAAGAAACAAATCGGAAAATTTATGAGTGAATGCCTTGTTTTGGGAGCAATAGGAGAGGACGGAGACGTGATTTTATTGTCTCCAGATTTTAAGATTGAAAACGGACTTCGAATAGGTTAGTTTTCAGTTTTTAGTTTTTAGTGTTCAGTTTTTTAGTAATCAGTAAAAAGACTGAACACTAAAAAAAGACTGAACACTGACCACTTTTTTCTAAGTTATTCTAGAAAGAAAATCACGTAAAATAGTTTGTCCTTCTTCCCAATATTTTAGGTCAGAATCGGAGTTGATGTGTCCTTGTTGTCCAACATTTACAAAATCGCTTCCCCAGGCTTCTGCAAAGTGTCTTTTTCTTTCGAAAGAAGCGTAAGGGTCATTTTCGCTAGCCACAACTACCGATGGAAAAGGTAATTTATAAACGGGCATCGGGGCAAAATTCCGAATACTATCAGGTGTATGTTCCGGAGAATCAACATCTGCAGGAGCGACCAAAAAAGCGCCGATAATATAAGGATTGTTATGTGCTTCTGCCCAATGTAAAACAAGAGAAACTGCCAAGCTGTGTGCAACTAAAATAGTTGGTTTGTCAAGTTTTAAAACGTGTTCGTTTAACCTCGCAATCCATTCTTTGCGAATGGGTTCGTCCCAATTATCCTGTACAATACGAATTGAATTTTCAAATTTTTCGTGCCAGAAAGTCTGCCAGTGTTTTTCGCCCGAATTTCCAAGTCCGGGTAAAATTAAGAGTTGTGTTTCCATTGCCGTGGATTTTTATTTAGTGATTATTTTTTAAGTTCTTTCAGTATTCGGTTTACTTCATTTACCAATAGCGGAAAAGCAGGTTCTGTCATTCCGTGACCATAACCGTCGAGTTCGTAAAGTTTAGTTTGTTTGTGTCCGTTCAATTTCATCATTCTGGCCAAGTATGCGTTTTCTTCATAACGGCCTAACATCTCCAGCTCACGGTCGCCTGTAATTAGTAGCAAAGGTGGAGCGTCTGCACGAGCATGATAAAGCGGTGCAAAAGCATCAATTATTGGTTGTTTTTCTGGAATTCCGTTTTCTCTTCTAATTTCAAAATGTGTGATGCACTGTCCGCTAAACGGAATTAAACCTGCAATTTGATTGGCATCGATAGTCTCTTTTTGAAGCCATTTTTTATCCAAACCAATCATCATGGCCAAATATCCTCCAGCAGAATGTCCAGAAACAAAAATAGAAGACTTGTCTCCACCATAGCTGGCGATATTGTTAAATGCCCAGGCAACTGCAGCGGCAGCGTCTTCAATTGCTTTTGCGGCCTTAACTTTCGGCGAAAGCCTATAATTTACTCCAATTATGGCAAATCCCTTATTTTTTAAAGCGTCTGGAATTTCTTTGTTTCCTCCCGTCAGTCCGCCTCCGTGAAACCAGACAATTGTTGCAAATCCTGTTTTGTTCTTTGGATAATAAATATCAAGTACACATCTTTCGTTTATATACTTATCAGATTTATTTACAGATGCACTATAATATTGAATGTTGTTTTTCGTTTCATATTCTACATTCTGTGCAGATAATGAAATCCAGCAAAGAAAGAAACTTAGAAGAAGGACTATTTTTTTCATTTTTTTTTGGAAATTAAATGTAACAAGTCGAGAGTTATAAGTTTATAAGGATTTAGAAATAGACATTTAACATCTAACATCTAGCGTTAACTCATAACTAAAATTATAAAAAAAGTCCAAAATGCGGAACAAATTGGACTCGTACTTTTTTCAAGTTATGTTTGATTATATATCGTCAAAATCAATGTCAGTAAAGCTTGATCTTGGGCTTTCAATCTTATCTGAACCGTATTCTTTTTTGAAATCTTTTTGATGTCTTTCAGAAATTACTTCCTCGCCTTTGTGGTTTAAGACATATGAAGTCATTTCTTCTAGTATTTCTGCAAAGGCACCAAAATCTTCTTTGTATAAGTAAATTTTGTGTTTTTTGAAGTGAAACGAACCATCCTCTTCTGTAAATTTTTTGCTTTCGGTAATTGTGATATAATAATCGTCAGCTTTGGTTGCTCTTACATCAAAGAAATAAGTTCTTCTTCCGGCTCGTAATACTTTAGAAAAAATCTCTTCTTTTTCTAACATGTCATTTTCTCTCATAATACGTTCTATCATTATTTTGGAATTAATAGTAATCAAAAATCATAAAAAAATATCTATTACGCAACAATTAAAGTAATTCTTTTTCCGAAAGTTGTTTTAAATATAACGATGCATAATAGCCCTCCTGATTTATTAATTGATTATGAGTGCCTTGTTGAATTATCTTACCATCTTCAAGAATAATAATTTTGTCTGCGTTCTTTGCAGATGAAACCCGGTGACTCACAATTATCGTGGTTTTATCTTTGCAGATTTCAAATAAATTATTCAAAATAGTTTCCTCCGTTTCGGTGTCTACGGCCGATAAACAGTCATCAAACAAAAGAATTTCGGGATTTTTGATAATGGCTCTTGCAATAGAAACTCTCTGTTTCTGTCCGCCTGACAATGTGATTCCTCTTTCTCCCAAAATTGTCTCATATTGTTTGTTAAAAGCAATGATATTGTCATGAACAACGGCATTTTTTGCAGCCTCCATAACTTCTTCATCAGTAGCTTGCTGATTCCCGAATTTGATGTTGTTTTTGATTGTATCAGAAAAGAGAAAAGCATCCTGAGGAACAATTCCGATACTGTTTCGAAGGTTGTTTAAGTTTAAGGTGCTGATTTCTTTTTCATCAATCAAAAGCTGTCCTTTTGTTACGTCGTATAGTCTTGAAATTAATGAAAGTATGGTCGATTTTCCAGAACCGGTTTTGCCTAAAATGGCCAATGTTTCTCCTTTTTTTATTGTAAAAGAAACATTTTGAAGCGCCTCTATGTTGGTGTCGCTGTAGGTATAGCTCACATTTTCGAAAGTAATTGTTCCTTTTATTTCAGATTTTCCTTCGTTGTTGTTTTTGATTTCTGGTTCAATTTTTAAAAATTCATTTAAACGTTTTTGAGAAGCTTCGGCCTCCTGAACCATCGACGAAACCCAGCCAAGAGAGGCAACCGGCCACGTCAACATATTGACGTATAATATGAATTCTGCAATCGTTCCGATGTTTGGGATTGAGCCGTTTATGTACATTACGCCACCAAAATAAATAACAACCAAGTTGCTGATTCCGATTAGGGCAATCATCAAAGGACCAAAAAGAGATTGCACTTTGGCCAAATCAAGACTCTTGCTTTTGCTTTCTTCTGCCAGCGCCACCATATTATTCTGATGCTGATTTTCTAAAGAATAAGCTTTGATTACACGGATTCCAGAAAATATCTCCTGCGTAAAACTCGAAACTTTTGATAAGTACTGCTGGAAAGTAGTGCTTCTTTTATTGATTTCGGAGCTCAGCTTAAAAATACAAAATGACAAGATTGGAAGCGGTAAAATGGTGTATAAAGTAAGCAGCGGCGAAACACTGTACATGAATATGATCACAATGATAAAACGAATTGCCGTATTGATGGTGTACATTACCGCTGGCCCAACATACATACGGACTTTAGAAACGTCTTCGCTTATTCTGTTCATTAAATCTCCTGTACGGTTTTGCTTGTAGAAATTCTGTGATAGTATCTCATATTGCCTAAAGACTTCATTTTTTAAATCAAATTCAATATGACGAGACATTACAATTAAAGTCTGACGCATCAAGAATGTCAGGAAGCCAGCTACAATCGTTGTTCCTATGATTAACAATACGTTATGAATTAATTCGTTCTGAAAAAGATTTATTGCTGTCGACGAAGATTGTTCTGCAGGAGATAGTTTGTCAAACCTTTCTATGGCATCAAAAGACTTGCTTACAAGTTTCGGCGTAAACAAGGAGAATATTTGTGCGATAATGGTTGTTAAAATTCCTAAAGAAAAACTGTATTTGTATTTTATGAAATATTTGTTTAAATAGCTTAGTTCTTTCATTTTTTTAAGAAATCTTATGTTGAAACTAATTGCGTTTTATAAAAAACTTTGAATTAAAATGATTGTAAAGCACAATTTAGTTAAAACAAAACGATTGTTGTATTGTTATTTTATGGATAAAAAATTAGCACATGTGTATTTTTTAATTATGTTTGAGTTGTCTTTTTGACGAATTCATAAATTTTAACAAATAAACAGCAGTGCTATGAATGCAACTTTTGCAACTGGAAAGGAACTTCAAAAAATGGATCCTGTTTTTGGCCAGTTATCTTTTGACGATCACGAACAAATTGTGTTTTGCAACGACAAAGATACGGGTTTAAAAGCAATTATTGGTATTCATAATTCGGTTATGGGGCCAGCTTTGGGCGGAACCAGAATGTGGAACTACAACACAGAATGGGAAGCTTTAAACGATGTTTTACGTCTCTCTAGAGGAATGACGTTTAAATCTGCTATTACTGGACTTAATATTGGTGGAGGTAAAGCTGTTATTATTGGCGATGCTAAAACTCAAAAAACTCCTGAGCTGATGCGTAAATTTGGTGAATTTGTTCATTCGCTTAGCGGAAGATATATTACTGCTGAAGATGTTGGAATGGAAACCAAAGATATGGATACTGTAAGAGATGTAACTCCGTATGTAACTGGTATCTCTGAAGAAAGAGGCGGTTCTGGAAATCCATCTCCTGTAACAGCTTATGGTGTTTACTTAGGAATGAAAGCTGCAGCGAAAAGCCAATTTGGCTCTGATGTTTTGGACGGAAAAAAAGTCTTAGTTCAGGGAATTGGACATGTTGGAGAAACTTTGGTTGACTATTTGACTAAAGAAGGAGCGCAAGTGACGATTTCTGATATCAACGAAGAAAAATTATACCAGGTTGCTTCAAAATATAATGCAACAATTTATACTGGCGAAGATTTATATACTGCAGACGTTGATATTTATGCACCATGTGCAATGGGAGCAACAATTAACGATGCTACTGTAGATAAAATTAAAGCTAAAGTTATTGCAGGTGCGGCTAACAACCAATTGGCAGACGAAAATGTTCACGGTGCAAGATTACAAGAAAGAGGAATTTTATATGCTCCAGATTTCTTAATCAATGCTGGTGGAATTATCAATGTTTATGCTGAATTGGCAAATTACGATAAAGCTGAGATTATGAGTAAAACAGAGAATATCTATAACACCACTTTAGAAATTATAGAATTTGCTGCTAAAAACAATATTACAACTCACAAAGCAGCACTTACAATTGCTCAGAACAGAATTGATCAAAGAAGAATCGAGAATGCGGCTAAGTAATTAGTGTTGAGTGTTCACTTTTTTTAAGTGTTAAGTTTAAAGTCTCAATTTACAGTTTGATCTGTAAATTGAGACTTTTTTGTGTATGTTTTGGTACTGCTCACTAAACACTGATTACTGACCACTATAAGAGACTGATCACTATAAGAGACTGACCACTAAACAGCTGATTTCCGAATACTTAAAAACAAAGACTTTTTTGCGAATTAATTTTAAAATATACTTCAAAAGTTATACTTTTGCAGACTAATTTTTAAATGTTCTTACAAGGTGGTAAATAGAAGACACATACGCGTTAAGGTAATGCAGGCCATTTATGCAATGCATCAAAGCGGTTCTGATAATATGGAAAAAGAGGAGAAATTTCTTTTTTATAGCATAGACAATATTCAGGACTTGTATCTAGTAATGCTTTCGTCATTGATTGAAATATGTAAAAAAGAGTCTGTTTTTTTGCATCTATCAAGTAAAAAACATCTTGCAACTGCTGCAGAACGAAATCCAAACGAAAAATTTATCAAAAACAAGATTTTTCAGCTACTTGCCGAAAGCAACTCTTTGAGTATTGCTTTAGAAAATCGTAAAATCAATAACTGGGCTCTAAATGACGATTATATTTTACTGCTTTTAAATGATATTAAAGCTAGTGAAGTGTATGCAAAATACATGAGAAATAACGTGAACACGTTTGAAGAAGACAGACAGTTCGTTATTGATTTGTTTGCAGATGTTATTGTGCCAAATGAAAAATTGTACGAATATCTGGAAGACGATAAACTAACATGGGTTGATGATATTCCGGTGGTAAATACTCATATTATCAAGCAATTAAAAGCAATTAAAACGGAAGATTCAGACGATTTTAGAGTTCCTAGACTTTATAAAGATGTGGAAGACAAGGATTTTGCTAAAGATTTGTTTAGAAGAACAGTTTTGAATGAAACTGCGTTTGCAAAAGAATACGAAGATAAAACGCCAAATTGGGACAGTGATCGTATTGCGGAAATTGATACTATTATTTTGAAAATGGCAATCTGCGAGTTTGTTAAATTCCCTTCGATTCCGGTAAAAGTAACTCTTAACGAATATTTAGAAATTGCCAAAGAGTATTCTACACCAAAAAGCAGTATTTTTATCAACGGAATTTTAGATAATCTTGTTAAAGAACTTACTGCCAGCAAAAAAATGATTAAGACAGGCAGAGGATTGATGTAAAAAAAACAAGAGTAAAATCTGAAGACCTAAATTCAAAAAATAATTATATAACACAAAAACAAAGATTATGTCAGAAATAATGAAATTTGCTCCTTATTTATTAATGTTCGCAGTATTGTATTTCTTTATGATTATGCCTGCTCAGAAAAAGGCTAAAAGAGAAAGAGAATTTGCTCAGGCTTTAAAAGTTGGAGACAAGATTATAACAATAGGAGGAATTCACGGAAAAGTTGCTGAACTTTCAGAAACTTCTTTAGTAATAGAAACAATGTCTGGAAAGCTAAAAATTGAAAGATCTGCTATTTCTTTAGAAAAAACAGCAGCTTTGAATAACGTTGGTAATAAAAAAGCTTAAGCTTTTAAATTTTCAAAAAAAATATAAATCCCAAATTCTAAAATGGAGTTTGGGATTTTTTTGTTTGTCATTGTCATGAAAAAAAACTTTGTCAAGTTTTAAAACTTGACAAAGTTTTTTTTTCATTTGGCTCTTCGATTCTGTTAAGAATGACAGCAACGTTGGAATTTGGAATTTAAAAAATTGAAATTTTAGAAAAATTACCTGTATTTATCATTCAGACCAACATTGGCCAAAATCATTGGAATCACTTTTTCAATTCTTGAGATTTTGGTTTTTTCCTGTTTAGCAGATTCAATATATTCTAAAAACTCATATTGTTTGTAAGGTTTGAAACTCTCAAAAGCTTTTTTTAAAGCTGGATTTTGCTCCATTTCTTTATTCAGTAATTCTGAAATTATAGTTTCTTTTTTAGAAGGTTTTATTACTTTTCCGTGCTTTTCGTTTTCAATCGCTTCGTAAATATATTCTAAGACTTCTTTTTCATTTACCTCTTCCTTAGAAGTAAAACGCCACTGGCGTAACGATTTTGTTACTTCTTCTTGAGCATTTACCAGTTTCTTTTTGGTGTCTTTAAGAAAAACGCCATTGAAAAACCAAATGGTAAAATAATCTTTAAAACCGCCAATCCCGACGACATTTTTCTTTTCGTAAACATAAACTGGACCGCCCCATTTTGTGGTTTCGATTAGTTCTGTTTTGTCAAGAATAGATTTAAGAAAAAGCAATTCTTCTTCCCATTTTTCACTATACTTCCAAATGCCTTTATTTTCGGATTGATGTTCCAAATTAACCTCTTTTTTTAGTTTTTTCTGATGCGTCAAAAATTCCTGGAATTGCTGTTAATTCAGCAATTTTCACAATAACATCAGTCGCTTTCTGAATGCTTTCTGCCGGAACATATTCGTATTTTCCATGAAAATTATGACCACCAGCAAAAATATTCGGACACGGCAATCCCATATACGAAAGCTGCGAACCATCAGTACCACCACGAATAGGTTTTATGATTGGCTTGATGCTTAATTCTCTCATTGCTTTTTCGGCAATATCAACAATATGCTTTACAGGAAGAACTTTTTCTTTCATATTGTAGTACTGATCTTTTACTTCTGCAATTACAATGTCTTCACCGAATTTTTTGGCAAATTTCTTATTGAATTGTTTTGCCAATTTATGAATTAATTCTTTTCGTTTTTCGAATTTCTTTTTATTATGATCGCGGATAATCAATTCTAAAACAGTTTCTTCTATATTTCCTTTTATGTGGTGAACATGAAAAAAACCTTCATAACCTTTGGTTTCTTGAGGTGTTTCTCCTTTCGGAAGTTCGTTTATAAATTCATTTGCCAAAAGCATCGAATTGATCATTTTTCCTTTTGCATAACCAGGATGAACGCTTTTTCCCTTAAAAGTGATTTTTGCTCCTGCGGCATTAAAATTTTCATATTCTAGTTCGCCAATTTGGCTTCCATCCATGGTATAAGCCCATTGTGCACCAAATTTTTCTACATCAAAATGATGTGCGCCACGTCCGATTTCTTCGTCAGGAGTAAAGCCTATTCTGATTTTTCCGTGTTTAATTTCTGGATGCTGAATTAGATATTCCATTGCCGACACAATTTCTGTTATTCCGGCTTTATCATCGGCGCCTAACAGCGTTGTTCCGTCAGTGGTAATGATGGTTTGTCCTTTATATTGAAGTAAATCTTTAAAATAATTTGGCGATAAAATAATGTTTTTTTCTGCATTCAGAACGATATCTTTTCCATCGTAATTTTCAACAATTTGAGGTTTTACATTGGCACCACTAAAATCTGGGGATGTATCAAAATGAGAGATGAAACCAATTGTCGGCACTTCGTGATTTACGTTGCTAGGAAGCGTTGCCATGATGTATGCTTTATCATCAATAGTGACATCTTCTAATCCGATTGATTTTAGTTCGTCAACTAATTTATTAGCAAGATTCCATTGTTTTTGAGTACTTGGTGTTGTTTGAGAATTCGGATCTGATTCTGTATCAATTGTTACATAACTGATAAAACGATCTATGATATGTTGCATTTTTTTAGAATTTTAGCAAATATAGAAAAAATATTCTGCTGTGAAATTAGCCTCAATTATCTCGTTTAATAAAAAAGGGATTCTTTAAAGAACCCCTTTCGATTGTTTTGAAGTTGTTATATGCTTTTTACACATCTAAAACCAACATGATTTGCGGCTGAACGATATTCTCCTTTTCCTCTTGTGCCAACCATGTAGCGTGTACAATATTGGTCGGTGCATAAAAATGAACCTCCTCTGTGTACACGTTTTATTTCTGTTGGATCATTTGGGTCATAATAAGCATCAGGCCCTTTTGGATTTTTTGTCGTTTTACCACTTTCGGCCAATGATTTGTAATAGTTAACACTATACCAGTCGTTTACCCATTCCCAAACATTGCCTGCCATATCATAAAGGCCGTAAGCGTTTGGAGCATATTGGGCAGTTGGCGCAATTCCTTTAAATCCGTCTTCTCCAGTATCGCCGTCTTTTATTGGGAAGTGCCCCTGATAGATATTGGCCTGAAATTTTCCTTTTGGTTTTAAATCATTTCCCCAAGCATACAAGTTTCCGGTTTTGCCTCCACGCGCTGCAAATTCCCATTCAGCTTCGGTTGGAAGCCTTTTTCCTGCCCATTTTGCGTAAGCGACCGCATCTTCGTACACTACATGAACTACAGGATATTTTTCTTTTCCTTTAATAGTGCTCTGAGGCCCGTAGGGATGTCTCCAATCGGCTCCAGGTTCGTAACGCCACCATTGCAGAAAATTATTCAAATTAACAGCCGATGGAGTAGGAGTAAAGACAACGGAACCTGTGATTAAATCCGCTTCATTTGCAGTCGGAAATTCTTCTTTTGTTGGTTTTTGTTCTGCTACAGTTACATAACCCGTTGCTTTTACAAATTTTTCAAATTCTTCGTTCGTAACTTCTGTCTGATCCATATAAAATCCGTCAACATGAACACGATGGATCGGAGCTGCGTCTTTGGTAACACCTTTTATGCTGCACAGGCTTTCATCTTCAACATTGCTTCCCATCGAAAATTCACCTCCAGGAATCCAGACCATTCCTTTTGGAACTTTTCCGGCTGGTTTAGATTTATTTTCAATCGTCGGCTTAAAATCAGAACCTGCATTTGTATTAGGAATCTCAGTACAGTCCTGTGCAATTGTTTCTTTTTTTGGATTCGCA
The DNA here is from genome assembly GCF_042431625.1 of Flavobacterium procerum. Taxonomy (NCBI): domain Bacteria; kingdom Pseudomonadati; phylum Bacteroidota; class Flavobacteriia; order Flavobacteriales; family Flavobacteriaceae; genus Flavobacterium; species Flavobacterium procerum. Next base: position 223,943 of record NZ_JBHLYW010000007.1, read on the forward strand.
AGTTTGGTAAAACTATAAGCAATTGATATTATAGAAATTGTCAGTAATCCTAAAATCCATAGGGTTTTGTTTTTCATGGTATTTCGTTTTTGGGTCTGGTGTCAGTTATCAAATAGAATGCGCTAAAATTATAAAAATTACTTTTATTATTATACTAATTCTATAGGATTAATAAATTTATTTATCTTCTTCAACCAGAACAACTTCGTATTTGTTCTTTCCATCTACTTGAACAGGCTGGTAGTATGTTTCTCCAAATTTGATGTATTTTATATTGCCTATGGTAACCTCTTCGCCTCCTTCGGGTAGGTTGTCGACCAATGTTCCTGCTGTCGGAGGCACTACTTTGTAATTGCTTCCGTCTTTTTCGTAGAAAGTTCCTCCGTAATAATAATTATTGACAGTTCCTGTATTGACAGTTTGAGCGCCACTCGGAATATTATTTACTGTCCCGCCAACTGGAGCCGAAACAACTTGATAACCACCATTGTTTGGAGCATACCAATTTCCCTGGTCGTAATGATATTGGGTGTTTTCGACGCTTACGACAATTGCGGTAACTGCAAGGGTAGTAACAAAAAATCCCCATGGATGCCAAACTGGACCCCAATAAAAAGGACGGTAAGGATGATAGTAATAAGGATGATATCCGTAATAGCGATACCCGCCGTAAACATAGGGAGGACGTGCATAAACAACAGTATTTCTTCTTACTACAGTATTACGGTTGTTGTTGATTGTAATGTCTCTACTTCGGTCAACATTTCGAGTATTTCCGCTGATGTTGGTGTTCCTGTTGCCAGTTCTATTGTTGTTGTTTCTATTTGTGTTTGCTGGTCTGGCAGTTTTGTTGTTGGCATTTGCAGGTCTGCTAATTTTATTATTTGAATTAGCAGGCCTAGTTTCTTTATTAGCAGAATTAGCAGGTCGTTGAACGCCACCTCTGTTAGAATTGGGTCTTGTGGTTTGTGTAGGTCTTGTATGTGTCGCACCGCCGATGTTGCCGCCTCTATGTGCGCCACCACCGCCACGACGCTGGGCAAAACTGTCTATTGAAATTAGAAGAACAGATGCAATCATACACAATAGTGATATTTTTTTTAGTGTTTTATATATGTTTTTCATTTTCAGTTGTTTAAGTGAATTAAAGTTATGAAAAAATAAGATTATTTTGGAAATAAATCAAGAAAAATGAATTTAAAAGGATTGATTTACAGTGATATATCCCATTGAATTCTGAAGCGCCAGCCTTGTTCCAGCGGAAGCGTCTTGTCTTGAAAACTGAAATAGCTTACTTCTGAGGTCAATTTGTTTTTATGCCCTTTAAAAAACCAGTTAAATGCCAATGTCGATTCTGCTTGTCTGTTTTCTCTAATTGAATAATCAGGTCTGTATGAAGCGTGTCTTGCTGCCATTTCTAAATGTTTTGGCCACCATTGAAAAATGGTATGAAAAAAATACCCCGCCTGAACATAATAGCCTTTCATAACAGTCATGTAATCGTTGTTGTATTTGTCTATTACCTCTTTGGTGTGCCATTCGCTCTGCCATGAAAAACCTTTGTACATAAAAGCAGTTTCTAAATTCCACTGATTAATTCTGTATTGACCTGCCAAACCATCTTCGAAGCCGTCTAAAGAACCACCGCCCGCTTGTGAAAAACGTGTGTATGGACTTCGGTTGGTTATAGTTGAGAAAGCAATAATTGGAGTTGGTTTTTCATGAAATTCTAAGTCGCAGCCTTCAAAATCCAGAAATCTTCCTAAGAAATTCCATTGTATCCTTCCAAAGTACATTAAATTGCCATCATCATTTGAGGTACTTCCTCGTCCGGTTCCGGTTAAAGCGGCAAACCAATAATTAAAATCAGCAATTCCACTACCTTTTAGATGACCGTAAACTTCAGCTCCTAATTGCCTGTCAACAGTAAAAGGTCTGTTTATTAGAGATCGTTCCACCATTTGCTGTTCGCCACTGCTGATAAAACGCTCGCGGGTGAATTCTGTTTTCCATTGCCCGACTTTAAAACTCAGAAAATCCCATTTTTCAATCATTAATCTAAAATCAAGTAAATTGGACTGACTTAATTCGTATTCCCAATAATAGTTAAGCCAAGGTTCAAAAGCATGACCGCCTATTTTTAATCTGGCGCGGTTTATCTTAAAAGTAGTTTTGGCATCTTGACTATAGTCATCATAAGTGAGAGGGTCTGTATCATAAGGAGTTGAAAAACGAAATTGCAATCTGCTATTCAATTGAAACAAAAACTTATTATCATTTGTTCGCAGTTCAAATCCTTTATCACCGTAGCGGACACTCATTATTTTTGTAGTGTCTTTTTGTTCTTGGGATGTTCCTTGCAAACTAAATAGCAATAGCAGGGTCAAAAACAGTATCTCAGATTTGTTGATTATTTTATTTTCTTTATACATATAAAATTATAGTTTGTATAAAAGATTGTCTAATTATTTCAAAATTAAATATTTAATATCAGAGAGGGAATTTTTGAAGTGTTTGAAGTTGTTTCATTTTATAACTTGCAACCTCTTATTTATTAGTTTTCTGTAAAAAAGCACCTTTTTAAACTATAATATCTAAATTTGCAGCCAAAATAACAACAACACAACTCTTATGTATAAATTGATAATTCGTCCGATACTTTTTTGGTTTGATCCTGAAGAAGTGCATTACTTTACTTTTTCATTCGTTAAATTCATTTCAAAAATCCCAGGTGTTTCGGCAATTATTAGATCAACTTATGAAGTAAAAGACGCTCGATTAGAAAGAGAAGTTTTCGGAATTAAATTCAAAAATCCGGTTGGACTAGCTGCAGGTTTTGATAAAGATGCCAAGTTGTATAAAGAATTAGGTGATTTTGGTTTTGGTTTTATCGAAATCGGAACCGTAACTCCAGTTGGACAAGAAGGAAATCCTAAAAAACGTTTATTCCGTTTAAAAGAAGATCAGGCAATTATTAACAGAATGGGATTTAATAACGGCGGTGTTTTAGAAGCCGTTGAACGTTTGAAAAAAAACTCGGGAGTTTTAATTGGAGGAAATATCGGAAAAAATAAAGTAACTGATAATGAAGATGCAGTTAAAGATTACATCATTTGTTTTGATGCTTTGTATGATCATGTTGATTATTTTGTGGTGAATGTAAGTTCGCCAAACACACCAAATTTAAGAGCATTGCAAGATAAAGAGCCTTTAACGGCTTTATTACAGACTTTGCAGAATAGAAATGTCGAAAAACAAAAAACAAGCACTCAAAAAGTAAAACCAATTCTTCTAAAAATTGCTCCAGACCTTACAGACGAACAGTTATTAGATATTATCGATATTGTAAAAACGACTCAAATTGCAGGTGTAATTGCAACCAATACGACAATTTCTAGAGAAGGATTGCAATCTGCTAATCAGAGCGAAATGGGAGGTTTGTCTGGAAAACCATTAACGAAACGTTCTACAGAAGTAATTCGTTTTCTTTCTGAAAAAAGCAATAAAGCGTTCCCAATTATTGGAGTAGGAGGAATTCATTCAGCAGATGATGCTATTGAAAAACTAAATGCAGGAGCAAGTCTTGTACAGCTTTATACTGGTTTTATTTATGAAGGCCCAGCTTTGATAAAAGCAATCAATAAAAAAGTTTTAAGACAGTTGTAAAAGCATCTGAACCAATAATCCGGCTAGAATTGCAATTCCAAAACTGATTAAAGTACCGATTAAAACATATTCGGTTAGTTTTCTGTCTTTGGCTTCTTTTAAATCTCCAAATCTGAAAATAGATTTAGCAGCCAATAAAAAGCCAATTGCTTCAAAGTGATTGGTAAGGATGAATCCGAAAACAAATAGACGTTCCAATATTCCGATATAATTTCCGGCAGCAATTAAAGAGTTATCCAGATTATTGATTCTGCTTTCAGGTGCCCAAATTGAAATGATTGTTTTTATAAAAATAGATGTTGGTTTAGTAAGCAGTAAAATGCCTGTTGCGAAAATCCAAAACACATTATCTTGCCAAAAATAAGGAAGACTTTTGTTTTCGTATAAAAGTACCACAGCAATCAAAATTAGAATATGTGCCGTTTGATCGATAACAAACCAAGTGCGCTTGGTTTTGTTTTTCTGAAAATTTAGTTTAATCAAATCGATGATGCCATGTGTCACTGCAATTAAAATGGCATAAGGAATAAAACGGATTTCGGAGACTAGAATCGCAGTTAAAACTCCATGAAGCACACTATGGATGTATAAGTAAATACTTTTGTGTTTTTTGGCTTCTTTATCAGCTACCCAAGTTCCAGGTTGCCAGATAAAATCACCTAATAAATGCGCTAAAAGTAGTTTTACGAATAAAATCATAAGTCGGTAAGTTGTTTTATTTGTTTTCTAAAATAGGAATCTAAATCTATAACGAGGTCAAAATGAGCACGTTTCTGCCTTCTGCTCACAGCAGCCTGATTGATGCCTAATTTCTGTCCTAATTCTTCTTGCGATAAAGTCGGATTTTCTATGGCAATAGCAATAAATTCGGCAGCTTGCACCAGCCAGTTATCCATAAAAGTCAACGCCAGTCGTATCATTAAATTTAACTTTGCATCAATCGCAGTATCGCCAGTTCTCAATGCCAAAGTGACTTTTTGTTTTTTTAAAGTCTCAAAAAGCTCTCCCGAATTGACAAAAGCCGAACCATTGCTTTCTGATATTTTTTCAGAATTATGGGTTTTATCTCCAAAACCGATGCTCATTCTAGCATCATATTTTAAGACCCTCAAATGGGCTTTTATCAAAATAGCGGTCAGCAACGCGTCTTCAGGATTTTTGATTTCAACCTGAAATTCGTCTCCCCTGTAAACTTCCCATTGACTAGGCGTATTGCCAAATTGGGTTAAAATCTTTTTTAACCCTTCAACCCAATGTTCAGATTGTTGTCTCGAACCAATTATGTCTCCTGTAATAACGCTTGTCATAATCAAATATAAATAAAAATCATAAACTTTATATTACAAATATAAGTAATCTTTTTCAGTATTACGTTTTTGTGTAATATTATATGTTATTACATATATTTGTAATATTTTATAATGTGACAAAGGTATGTACTCTTTCGATTCTAAAAATTATCTTTTATTTTTTTAAAAAAGGAACTAACTTAGCGTTTGTTAAAGAGTAAGCTTTGAATAAAGAAATCAAGATTATCGAATGTCCGCGCGATGCCATGCAGGGCATAAAAACGTTTATACCGACAAAAAATAAAGTTACTTATCTGCAGGCCCTGCTGAGAGTTGGTTTTGATACAATTGATTTTGGTAGTTTTGTATCTCCAAAAGCGATTCCGCAGATGCAGGATACGGCTGAGGTACTTTCGCAGTTAGACCTTTCACAAACTTCGAGCAAACTTCTTGCTATAATTGCGAATACACAGGGTGCAGTATTGGCAGCTGATCATGAACCGATTCGGTATTTAGGTTTTCCTTTTTCCATTTCTGAGAATTTCCAGATGCGTAATACGCACAAAACCATTGCAGAATCTTTGGTGACCTTAACAGAAATTCTGGAAATTGCCGATAAAAAGAATAAAGAAGTCGTAACCTATCTTTCGATGGGTTTTGGTAATCCTTATGGTGATCCGTGGAATGTCGAAATTGTAAGCGAATGGGCAGAGAAACTGGCAGGAATGGGAGTGAAAATTTTATCGCTTTCAGATACTATCGGCAGTTCTACACCAGATGCAATTACGTATTTGTTTTCAGATTTGATTCCGAGATATCCCGAAATTGAGTTTGGAGCGCATCTCCACACCACGCCCGACAGTTGGTTCGAAAAAATTGATGCAGCGGCAAAATCAGGTTGCAAACGTTTTGACGGTGCGATTCAAGGCTTTGGAGGCTGTCCGATGGCAACAGATAAATTAACAGGCAATATGCCTACAGAAAAACTGATTTCCTATTTTACGGCCAATAAAAAAATAACTGGACTTAATTCTTTAAGCTTTGAAAGTGCTTATAATGAAGCCTCAAAATTGTTTGGCAAATTTCATTAATAAATTTCAGAATTGATTATGACTCCTTCTAAATGATAATGATTTTTTAAAGTATAAACCTTACAATACTTAGGGAATTTCATTAAAAATTGACTATATTTACTACACCCAGATAATAATAACCTATGACCTTGAGTTTTAAATTATTGTCAACCATAGTATTTTGTCATGAAATTAAACTTCATAAGCAGAATTTCAAGAATCCTATTTTTAGCCTTTTTCCTTTTTTCCTGTTCAAGTGATTTAGATTTTGACCAAGTCGAAAATTTGAAACTAGAGCCAGTTTTTGTGGCAAATCTGGCCTATTTTGATGTTCCTGCCAATAGGCTTGTTGATAATGGGGGCAATCAAATTGTTTATGATACCCGCGATTTTGATGTCTTTAGAAATAAATTTTTAACAAAGCATTTAAAAAAAGCAGAGTTTGATGTTCAGATTGAAAATACCATTGATAGAGCTTTTGCAGTCAATATTTTGTTGCTGAGCGCAGATGGTAGCGTTCTCGAAACTATTCCATACGTAGTTCCTTCCTACAACGGAAGTACGAATATCGTTAAATACCCAACACAGATTTTTGAAAATCAAAGGCTTGAACTGCTCAAGCAAACTGTAAAATTAGGCTTTGTGGTGCTTGTTGCAGCTGGACCTCCGTTAAATCAAAACAGTGTTGGAGACCTTAAATTAAAATCAAGTGGAACTGTTTATTTGGAAATAGAATGAGAAAAATATTTCTGACTCTCACCTTGGTATTGCAATTTTGTTGTTTTGCCCAGAATAAGGAAGTGCTGTATAATTTTACTTCTATTCCGCAGTCTTCCTTGGTTAATCCGGGAGCTGATGTTTCGTATAAGTTTTATTTCGGATTTCCGGTTTTATCTGGAATTTCAGCCAATCTAGGATCAAGTGGTTTTACTGTCTACGATTTGTTTGCCGATAACGGAATCGATTTTAATGATAAAGTTAGAAATGTAATCAATAAATCTTCTAGAAATGATAAAGTAGTAACCAATCAGCAATTGGAGCTATTTTCGGGCGGATTTAGGATTGGCGGCAAAGAGAGCCGTTCTTATGTTTCGTTTGGATTGTATCAGGAATTTGATTTTTTTATGTACGTTCCTAAAGATCCTGCCTTGCTTGCCTTAAATGGAAATAGAGATTATATCGGAAAATATTTTAATCTGGGGGATTTAATACTCAAAGCAGAGGTTCTTTCTGTATTTCATATTGGATATCATAAAAAAGTAAACGATAAATTTGTTTACGGCGGACGTGCAAAAATCTATTCAAGCGGCGCAAATGCGACTTCAACAAAAAATTCAGGATATATTTATACAGGTCAAGATGCGTCATCTCCAAATATTTATAATCAGATAATATCTTCAAATTTAGAATTGAAAACTTCAGGAATTGCTTCTTTTACCAAAGATGAATATGAAGGAAATATTGCCAAGGATATTGCAAATAACACTTTTTTTAACGGAAGTCTCGGTCTTGGTTTAGATTTAGGACTTACTTATTATTTTAAAGAAAATCTTCAGTTTACGGCGAGTATTATTGATCTTGGTTTTATCAGGCAGACTAAAGATATTGAAACCTTGACTTATAAAGGAACTTACCAATATCAGGGTGCTAATCCAGATTTTACAAATCAGAATGATCCTGAGAATGTTTTTGACGAATTCGATGCCGCCATACCGCGTGATACGTTGTACAATAAATATACAACTTGGCGCCCGACCAAGTTGTATTCTTCTATTCAATATTCGTTTGGAGAATCGCGTTCAAACGAAGATTGTGACTGCCTTAAGCGTACTAAAACACGTTATAAAAATGCAGTCGGGTTACAGCTTTTTGCCATGAATGCCCCAAAAGTGCCATTAACAGCTGTAACGGTTTTTTATCAACGAAGCATTTTCGAAAAATTGGATATAAAAGCCACTTATACATTGGATACTTTTTCTAATAAAAATATTGGCTTAGGATTATCGGGTACACTAGGAAAAGTGAATGTTTATGCTCTGATAAATAATGTTTTAGAATATAAAGACGCCTCCAAAGCCAATAGTATCGCCTTTCAGTTCGGAATCAATTTTGTTTTTCAGGATAATGATGATTGAAAACTAGTTTACATTTTACATTTTACATTTTACAGGTTACATTTTACAGGTTACATTTTACAGGTTACATTTTACAGGTTACAGTTTACAGGTTACAGTTTACAGGTTACAGTTTACAGTTTGGAATTTCTCACTTGTTTTTTTATTTTAAAAATATGTAAGTACTTTCTTGTAAATGTAATTTTATGAAAGGGTAGATAAACAAGTTGCGAATTTATTCACTATATTTGCACGCAATTCAACTAGAAATTGCACCATGATAGCACACAACTCCAAGATTATCGGCGAAGGTTTAACTTACGACGATGTATTATTAGTACCTAACTACTCGAATGTGCTTCCCCGCGAAGTGAGTATCAAATCAAAATTCTCAAGAAACATTACATTAAACGTTCCAATTGTATCTGCTGCTATGGATACAGTTACTGAAAGTGCAATGGCAATTGCTATGGCACAAGAAGGAGGAATCGGTGTTTTACATAAAAATATGACTATCGAACAACAAGCAGGAAAAGTTCGAAAAGTAAAACGTGCAGAAGCTGGTATGATTATCGATCCGGTAACTTTACCAATGAATTCTACAATTGCTGATGCTAAAAATGCCATGAAAGAATTCGGAATCGGTGGTATTCCAATCGTTGACGAAAACAGAATCTTAAAAGGAATTGTAACCAACCGCGACTTACGTTTCGAAAAAAATGGAGCAAGGCCAATCGCTGAGGTTATGACAAGCCAAAACTTAGTAACGGTTTCTGAAGGAACTTCTTTAGAACAAGCTGAAGTGGTTTTACAAGGTCATAAAATCGAAAAATTACCAGTTGTAAACGATAAAAACGAATTAGTTGGTCTAATTACTTTCAGAGATATTACAAAGCTGACTCAAAAGCCAATCGCAAACAAAGATTCTTTTGGTCGTTTAAGAGTTGCAGCTGCAATTGGAGTTACAGGAGATGCAGTTCAAAGAGCTGAAGCTTTAGTTAATGCTGGTGTAGATGCAATCATTATCGACACAGCGCATGGACATACAGAAGGTGTTGTAAATACCTTAAAAGAAGTTAAATCAAAATTCCCTCAAATTGACGTAATCGTTGGGAACATCGCAACTCCGGAAGCTGCTAAATATTTAGTAGAAAATGGTGCAGACGGTGTAAAAGTAGGAATCGGACCTGGTTCTATCTGTACGACACGTATCGTTGCAGGTGTTGGTTTTCCGCAATTCTCAGCAGTTTTAGAAGTTGCTGCAGCGATTAAACGAACTGGAGTTCCAGTAATTGCAGATGGTGGAATTCGTTATACAGGAGATATTCCTAAGGCAATCGCTGCAGGTGCAGACTGTGTAATGTTAGGTTCATTATTAGCAGGAACAAAAGAATCTCCGGGTGAAACTATCATTTTTGAAGGAAGAAAATTCAAATCGTATCGCGGAATGGGATCTGTTGAAGCGATGCAGACAGGTTCTAAAGACCGTTATTTCCAAGATGTTGAAGACGATGTTAAGAAATTAGTTCCAGAAGGAATCGTTGGACGCGTTCCTTACAAAGGAGAATTAAACGAGAGCATGCTTCAATTTATCGGTGGTCTTCGTGCCGGAATGGGATACTGCGGTTCAAAAGATATTCCTACTTTACAAGAATCAGGACGTTTCGTGAGAATCACTTCTAGCGGAATTACTGAAAGTCACCCGCATAACGTAACCATTACAAAAGAAGCTCCAAATTATTCAAGATAATTTTTAGTTTTTCAAATATCAAAAAAGGCGTAAGATTTATTTCTTACGCCTTTTGTTTTAATTGTTTGTTGAAATCTGAGCCTTTTGTTTATAACGGTTTTTTGATGTTAGATTGATACCAAAATCTGTGTGTTTAAGGTTGAGATCTAATTCCATATCCATAATGTTTTCATATATAAAATGATGCGGAATATCATAAATTAATTTTCCGGTTCCTGTACCAGTTCCTTCCGTTTCAAATCTGTTGTCTAAAAGTTTCATTGTATACGTTTGCGTAATATCAAAAAAAGCATTTTTAGAGTTCATACTTTTCAGAATGTAGGTTGTGTTTATGACCATTTCAATATTAACTCCTGCAATAGGAATTGTTAAAGGGCTTTCTTGAACAAAAGATTCTCCAATCTTTAGTTTTTTCTGAGGCATGACAAGTTGAGAAAATGTACTTTTGACAGTCTCAAAAATGGCATTTTTAAAACTCTCTTCAGCATTATCTGCCACTATAGAATCCATTTGTGGCATACTTGAAAGCGTAGCGTTGCCATACAACATTGTGCCACTAGGAATTATACTGTTTCCTTTTTTATCAATAGATTTTACATATTCAATCGTAATGGGAAAATTTCCGTTTTGATCTATTTTTCCAGTTTTAGATACGGTTTCTACAGTAAATCTGTTTTTAATTTTACTCGGATTTTGTGTACCGTTTTTCTTAAATAGATCTAGAGTTTTTTCCGATCCTGTGTAAGTGACTTTATAATCGGAAGAGCTAATAGTGGTTTGATTGTAAATGGTTTCTGGAGAATAGCCAGTTTTGAAATCTAAAACTTGAGCAGATAGACCGTAATTAAAAAGCGGAAGAATTAGAAGCAGTAAAAGCGTTTTTTTCATGTTTGTTGGTAGTAATCAAATCGGTTTTAAGATGTGAGCGAAAATATATAATTATAATGAAATTCTTTTTGTAATTGAAAAGAAAAAAGCAGCTTATGAAAGTAATAAGCTGCTTTTTTGAAGAAAGAAAGAATAATGTTATAACGTAGCGGTCTGTTTTTCCGTTTCTCTTAATGTTTGATTTTCTAAAATTTCCTGTAAAAAAGGTTTTACTTGACGGTCAATTTCAGATTCAGAAATATTTAAAGTTTTAGGGTCAGATGATAGTTTTAACCACGGTTTTGGTCCATCAAAATCATAACTTCCAAAGACGATTACGGGCGTACCTTTTACTTTTACGTTTTCCTTGTCTTTCAAAATCCATTCGTCGGCAAATTTGTAAAGGTATTTTGCATCCTTTTCTAATAATCTTAAGCAAGAATGCGAGGCAGGATAACCAGGTAATTCATATTCATGAAAACCGACTCCTAACTTATTTTCGATGTTAAAATTCCATTTTAATTCCCATTCGTCATTAAATGTGCTGGTTGTTTTTTCTGCTTTCCAATTGGTGAAAAATAACCCGGTTGGAGTAGGGTCTTTTTTTCTTCCCATGTTGGTTGGACCGGTACGAACGAGTTCTCCATTTTCATAAGCGGCAAAAGTTTGCGTTGTATATGAAAAAATAATAATTTTTGATACGTCTTCTAGGGCTGAAACATGCAAAGGAAAAGGAAGGTAATAAACCAAATCGCCACTAAAATCAGCAGGAATAATTACTGAATCCAGTTTTTTTAGATTGGCTTTATCCGTTCTATTTATCGCATAAACAATATTCATTTTAGTACTGTCCGCTTCATTAGTTTTCAGCCAGTCTTTCGTCTTCTGAAACTGATAAGAAACAGCCGATTCAGGCTTTTTATATTCAATTGTTTTCTTAGGCTTTTTATTCTCTGTATTATTTGTTAAGTCTATAGTGTCGCTTTTTTTGCATGAAACCAATAAAGCCAACAATAACAATAATAAGGCGTTTGCGGTATAATATAACTTTTTCATAGGTCGTGAATTTTATTATGATAAAGTTATAATTCTGATAGCTGAAAAGGGTTACATAATTTTTTGAATTGGTTTCGGGATTTTCATTTAGATATTTTATTTAATATTCTGAACAAATTCAGTGGTAATTTTATAGTCTTTATTTTTTACAATAATTTTATACAATCCTTTTTTTACTATCAAATTTGTTTCTTTAGTATTGTTGTGTAATTCTATTAGATCAGCTGGTATTCCATCTTTTTCATATTCATTGATGCGATATGCCATTACAAGCGCGGGATATTCTTTAATTTTAGAAGGATTGATTTTCAATATTTTTCTCTCGTTTGATAGAGTAAGCCAATCTGGTCTGTTGTTTTTATATTTTGTTACCGGATGAATAATGGCGCAATCTATTTTTTTTAGGTCGTTGTTTGGTACACTAAAAGTTTCGTTATTATCATTTACCATTATTGTAGGATAGTCCTGATTTGCCATTCCAATATATGGCGAGTTTAATGTTTGGGTTCCTTTTTCAGAGTAATAAGTCTGATCAATGGTAAAAGGATTAATTCCCGTTATTTCTGCAAGTCTTCCTGCCATTGCTTTTTCCCAAGTTTTTATTCCCGGAGTACCTTCAACAATGTGTTCGTAGCCACAATGAATAAGAAATTTAGAGTTTGGGTTTTCTTTAATCAATTTGGCAATATTTTTGGCTTGTTCTGTTTCTCTTGTCTTCCCGCCATCATTAATTTGTAACGTGGTTTCATATTCAAAAACAATAAAACCAATATCAATAGCTTCCTTTATTAGATTTCCAAATTGAGATTCTGTTGTATAAAATCCGCTTTCTATTACGGGGAATTCTTTACCATTTAAATTGTTCCATAGTGCTTCGAGTCCTAAAAATCGATATCCATTATTGTACAAATCCTTTAACAAAGATGTTGTAAAAACTCTATGTCTTGAATTATTGTGTGCTTCATTTATAAGAATGAGTTGTTCTTTTTTTGAACGGTTAATAATGTATTCTTTTGCATTGACAGGTTTAAAGGATTTAAAATAAATGCTGTCTTCTGTTGTAACAGTTCTTTTTTTAGAGATGTCATTATCATATTGTTTGTCCCATGTTTCTAATGCGAGTTTATAATATCCACTAATCGAGAAGTTTGTTGCGGCTATTTGGTATCTTGGTAATGTTTTGTCATTCTCTAAATTAGTTGCAATGTTTTCCGAAAAAAGATAGGTCTCTTTTTTTTCCTGTGAAACTGCTTTAATAAAGAAAAGAAGTGAAAAAAATAAACTTAATTTTGACATTTTTGAAAGACTAAATGTTGGGATTAATTTGTTGTAATTCATTTCGGAGCATTTTTATAAAATTGAGGATAGATTCTAAAGTTTCGGTATTTTCATTTTCAAATAGATGACAAGAAAGAGTTGACATCGCGACTCCATTGAACTTTATTTTTCAATAGATAATTTTCATGTCCGGTATTTTTGTAAGTGCTAAGTTTTTTTAAACCTTTTAGATTTTTATAAATTTCGTCTATTTCTAGTCTGCTGACACTTTTGTCTTTTTCTCCATAAAGTAATAATGTTGGGCCGCTTATTTTTTGTGCATATTCCGACGGATTATGACCGAATCCCCAAAAGCCATTTTGTATGCTTCCCCAAAAAAGCAAAATTCCAGCCATCGGAAACGTCGGGGCATTCATTTTCTTAAATCTGGCGCAAACCGTTTGGTACATCGAGCCAAACGGACATTCTATAATTATTCCTTTTGGATTTATTTTAGTATCGCTGATGCATTTCATTATGGCAACGGCTCCCATAGAAGTTCCAAATAAATAAATATTTTTTTCTCCTGTTGAAGATACATAGTCAAAACAGGTCTTTACTTCTTCAGCTTCTTTAAAACCAATTGTTGTTTGATTTCCTTCAGAATTACCGCTTCCCATAAAATCAACCAGCATAGTACTAAAGCCTAATTTTAAAAATTCATTTGATTTATCTATCATCGATGATTTCTCGGCTCCATAACCATGAAACAGAATAACGGTTCCTCGAGATTTTTGATTTTTAATTAGCCAGCATTCTATTTCTTTATTGCTTTTTAATTTTAGGGTTTGATATTTCTGTGTTGGAACTTTTTTATTCTGAGGTTTAGGATTGTTTACTCCAAAAAATAATGTTTTTACCTTTTCAAACGAAGAGAGCTTTTCTGGACTCTCGGTTTTTTTAGAATTTGATGCTGCGAAATGTGTGAATTTATAGGCATGAAAAAAAGCTATAACATTCATAGCTATAAAAAGGAATGCTACTATTTTAAAGTATTTGTTGCTAAATAACTTCATTTAATATGCTCTAATTATATATTTTGATTTTGTTAATTGTGATTGGAAATTACATTTCTAATTTTAAAGTTTGTCCTTCGACAAGTATTCCTTGTGAAGAAGTTATTTTGATTTTTTGATCCATAGTATAACCAAGAGTTTCTCCGTTTTTAAAAGTTATATCGCTATCAATTACATAAGCAATTATGTTTGAGATAAAACCATAAAGTTCTTCAATTGGTAATTGAGAATTTATAACTTCCATTTCTTGTTTTCCAAATTCCTTTAGTCCATAAGTATAGATGCTATTTCCTTGCTCAGAAGTTCTGATTCCAATATAAATCCATAAATGAATTGGAGATTTTTGTTGCTGTAAATCGGGAATGTATTCTAAATACTGCAATTTAGGTATTAGTAAGGTTTGACTTCCTTGATAAATTCCTAATGAGTTTGATGTCGAAAGAATAGAGCATAATAATTTGCTTAAAATGGTGAATCTTTCCAATTGACTTTTTGGCCCAGACATAACAGAAACGATGGCATGTCCGTCAAAATTTTTCAAATCTTCTTCTGCTGTTTGCCAGCTGTAAGTATATTTTGCAGTTCCCGAGATATCTTCCCAAGGAATTTGTGCTCCTACAAATGCAACAGCTATCAATTCACCGTTTATTTTAAAAATGGCCGAATTATCATCACCTGTAAAATCGGTAACTGATAAGCCCCAAAAATCTTTTAGGTTATTTATTACATTCTCTATACTGTAACGCTCGTTATTTTCGAACATTGGCATGGCAAGTAATAAATTGCTTTCTGTTTTTTCTGTTTTTTGCGGAGTTTCTTTTTTCTTAAAAAAGTCAAATAATCCCATAATTTAGGTTTTAGGTTAAGTTATTTCTGTTCAATTAATTTCAACGTATATTCCAATTGTGTGTCTCTATTTTGTAAAAAATCTTCAAAAGTCTGTTTTACTTCGTAATCTGGAATAACTCCTCTTCCAAAAATCTGATTCGATTTTTTAGGCACATCTTGTTCCAGATTTACAATAGAAAATTGTGTTTTGATTTTAGTGTTTGGCAGTTCATATTCGATAGGAGTGTGGCCATTGTGTCCGAAGTAACCGCCCATAGTTTCTTCGCCAATAACAATTGCTTTTGTGTTTCCTGCAACCAACGAAGCAAAAAGAGAGCCTGCCGAAGCAATTCTCGGACTTATCAATAAATAAATCTGTCCTTTAAAATTGTTTGGAGTAGGCTGTAATAGCTGATTGAATTTTTCATCTTGAAAATAACTGCCATTTTCCAGTTTCGGAAATTCTTCTTTTAGTTCGTCTTCAAAATCTTTTTTCTCTTCCTGTTTTTTCTGAGGCTCAGTTTCTTCATAAACGAAATGTTCTGAAAAAGGAATTTCCTGAAAAGTGACATAGGCAGAAGTATTTTCTCTAAATGGTTTTTGTGTGAGATAAGAATAAGTAACAATATCGTTTGGATCTGTACCGCCGCCATTGTTTCGGACGTCAACAATCAGATTTTTTATTTGATTGTTTTGAGAGAGATACTGAAAACAGCTGTCGAGGAATTTTTTATAAGCCAAATGTTCTTTGTGTTTGGCATTTCGGCCAATTACAAAAGTATGAACAGAAAGAAGTGCCGTGTTTCCTGAAATTATTTTAAACGAATATTTGTCTTTTGCGCGATTGTACTGCAAGCTGTCAATAGGAAGCGAATGTCTATTTTTGAAATTTTCTTTTCTCTTTTCGTTTGAAACTGCAGAAATAGTTTTTTTGATTTTTTTTGTTTGATTTGGAAGCGAATATTCTACGATGAAATTCTTTTGAGGACCATATTCCATTTGGAAATATTTAGCAAACGAACTTCCGATTCCAATTGATTTTCCGGTAATATTATAGCCATCGGTTGTATAATATTTATAGAGAGAATTTAGAATTTTTAGACTCTTGATTGCGTTAATGCTATGAATTTCTGATCCTAAAGGGATTTCAGAATTTTCAAAATTAACGACTAATTTGTTTTCAATCAGTTTTACTGGAAAAGGGAAAAAAACATTTCCTGATGAATATTTCTTTTCAAAATCATCAGGAAGTGTGGTGTCATTGTGCAGACTTCCTTCGAAATCGGTAATCTGCAGTACTATTTTGTAAAACTCAATAAGTTCTTTTGGTTGATTGATTTGCGAAAATGCCCAAGAATAAATACTGTCAATCTGTTGTTTGGTTCGGTATTTATAAAGTCCCGAATTTGCTTTTTCTCTTACTTCTTTAAAGATTACTAAATCTTGTTTAAGTTTTTCTGCTGGCCATTTTTTGTTTTGAGAAAGCACAAATAAAGGCAAAAAGAAAATGAGAACTATTTTAGATTTGAACATTTTTTGTAAAGGTTTGATTGATCTAAAATACTCAAAAAACTTTAAATCAAACCTTTTATTTTAGCATGTTGTAATAACATAATAGTTTTAGCATCAGTTATTTCTCCTGACTCTATCATATTGTAAGCCTGGTCAAAAGTAAATTCCAAAACTTCAATGTTCTCCTGTTCAGCATCAAGTCCACCGCCTTCGCTTACTTTCATGCTTTCGTCATATTCGCCGACAAACAAGTACAGAATTTCTGTTACAGAACCTGGTGACATATAAGTTTCAATAACTTTCTGGACTTTTGTTAAGCGATATCCGGTTTCTTCTTCTGTTTCGCGGACAATAGCCTGTTCAGCATTTTCTTTATCCAAAAGTCCAGCGCAGGCTTCAATCATCATTCCGGTTTTATTTCCGTTTAGGTAAGTAGGCAAACGGAATTGTCTTGTTAGCGTAACGGTTTTTTTAGAGGAGTTATACAGTAAAATTGCGGCTCCGTTTCCGCGGTCGTAAACCTCACGAATGTGCGATTCAACAGGCTGGTTCTCTTTTTTATAATTAAAAGTAACCTTGTTTAACAAATACCAATTATCGGATAACAGCTTGGTTTCTGTGATTTCTATTTCTGGATTTTTTCTCATAAAATTTGCATCAAAAAAAACGCTCTGATTATCAGAGCGTTTAAATGTATTATTTTGTTATTGTTTGCTTTCTATCTGGTCCAACCGATACAATTTTGATTGGCACTTCGATTTCTTTCTCAATAAATTCAATATATTCTTTTAGCTCAATTGGCAACTGATCGTATGTTGTCAATCCGGTTAAATCTTGTTTCCAACCTTTAAATTCTTTGTAAATCGGAGTAACATTTTCTGGTTCGATGTTGTAAGGGAAGTGAGAAATGTTTTGTCCTTTATAGTTGTATTCTGTACAAACTTTTAAAGTTTCAAATCCAGAAAGAACATCGCCTTTCATCATCATCAACTGAGTAACACCATTAACTTGAACTGCATATTTCAAAGCTACTAAGTCTAACCATCCGCAACGTCTTTGTCTTCCTGTTACAGAACCAAATTCGTTTCCAACTCTTGCCATTGTAGCGCCCACTTCGTCAAAAAGTTCAGTTGGGAAAGGTCCGCTTCCTACGCGAGTAACATAAGCTTTAAAAATTCCGTAAACTTCTTTGATTTTGTTAGGAGCAATTCCTAAACCTGTACAAGCTCCTGCAGCAGTAGTGTTAGATGAAGTTACGAAAGGATAAGTTCCGAAATCAACATCTAATAAAGATCCTTGAGCTCCTTCGCAAAGAATAGATTTACCTGCTTTTTGAGCTTGGTGCATGTATTCTTCACTGTCAATAAAATCTAATTTTTTCAATTCTTCGATAGCTTCAAAGAATTCTTTTTCTAATTCAGCTAAATTATATTGAATCGCAACATCGTGAAAAGCAATCATTGCTTCGTGTTTATCAGCCAAAGCTCTATAACGATCTTTAAAGTCTTCTAATTCAATATCTCCAACACGTAAACCGTTTCTACCTGTTTTGTCCATGTAAGTCGGTCCGATTCCTTTAAGAGTAGAACCAATTTTAGCTTTTCCTTTAGATGCTTCAGAGGCAGCGTCAAGCAAACGGTGCGTTGGTAAAATTAAGTGCGCTTTTCTAGAAATGATTAATTTACTTTTAATATCAAGGTTGAATTTCTCTAAACCTTCAATTTCTTTCTGAAAAACTACTGGGTCAATTACAACGCCGTTTCCGATGATATTTACTGAATTTTTATGAAAAATTCCAGAAGGAATCGTTCTTAGTACGTGCTTAATTCCGTCAAATTCTAATGTATGTCCTGCATTTGGTCCTCCTTGAAAACGTGCAATAATATCATAATTTGAGGTAAGAACGTCAACAATTTTTCCTTTACCTTCATCTCCCCATTGTAATCCTAGTAATAAATCTACGGTCATTCTGTTTTTAATTTGCGTTGGGACAATCTAAGCTGTCCTACTGATTATGTAGTTAATTTTCTTTTTTTTTAATTTTTTCTTGAAAAGTCTATAAAAGACTATGAATTTGAGTTTTGCTTTTTGTTTCCGTAGAAATAAAGCGAGTGATTCGTAATTTCGATATCAAAAATTTCTTCGATAGTTTTTTTGATGGTTTGAATTCTTGGATCACAAAATTCAATTACTTCGCCAGAATCTGTCATGATAATATGATCGTGCTGTTTATCAAAATATGATTTTTCGTAGTAAGCCTGATTCTGCCCAAATTGATGTTTTCTAACCAAAGCGCAGTCCAACAATAACTCAATCGTGTTGTAAAGCGTAGCTCTGCTCACACGATAGTTTTTGTTTTTCATTTTGATATAAAGGTTTTCTATGTCAAAATGTTCCTCGCTGTCGTAAATTTCCTGAAGTATAGCATAACGCTCAGGAGTTTTGCGATGCCCTTTTTGTTCAAGATACATTGTAAAAACATTTTTTACAATTTCTTGATTCTTAGTGTTGTCAGTTGAAATGAGTGTCATATCCTGCAAAGATAATTTTTTATTTTTAATCAATAAAAGTTTCGGGTTTAAAGTTTAGTTATAAAAACCCTTATAGAAAGCTTAAAAAGTTAGGTTCTGTATTCTCTTGTTACTTTATCGACTCCATCAATTTTCTTGATGGCATTGATCATTTTTTTCAGAATAGTATTATTTTTTACAATAACTGCAATCTGTCCATGAAAAATTCCTGCGTCGGTGCTCAATGAAATACTCTGAATATTAACGCTCATATTGTTCGAAATCACTCTCGTTAACTGATTCGTAAGTCCTAAAACATCCATTCCGGTAATGTTGATAATGGCTTTAAATTCTTCTTGAGAAGAGTCAATCCATTTGGCGCTCATAATTCGGTACGCATAATTTGACTGCATTCCGATGGCGTTTGGACAATCTTTTTTGTGTACTTTAATTCCTTCATTAATGGTTACAAAACCAAAAACATCATCACCCGGAATTGGGTTACAGCACTGCGAAAGTTTATAATCGAGTTTGTCGTGTTCGGTTCCAAAAACCAACATGTCGTAATTGCTACTGATGATTGGTTTATGAATATCATCTGACGCAGTTGTGTCCTTATTTCGCTTAATTTTATTTTTAAAGAAATTAATAAACGAATTGCTTTTCTGCGCCGCATAATCTTTCAGCTGCTGATTTTCAATTGCTCCAATTCCGACTCTGTAAAATAAATCTAAACTGGTTTTTAATTTGAAAAAATTGACTAATTCATTGGTTACTTGTTCGTTAAAATTAACTTTTAAGTGTTTTAGTTTTCTAACAAGCAATTCTTTTCCTTCTTCGGCAATCTTTTTAGTATTCTCGTTAAGAACATTTTTGATTTTGTTTTTTGCACGAGAAGTAGTTACATATTCCAGCCAGTTTACAGTTGGTTTTTGGTTTGGAGAAGTAATAATTTCAACCTGATCACCGCTTTTTAATTCATGATTTAAAGGAACTAATCTTCCATTTACACGAGTTCCACGGGTTTTGATTCCGATTTCGGAGTGAATGCTGAAAGCAAAATCTAGAGAAGTCGCACCTTTTGGTAAAGATTTGATTTCACCTTTTGGCGTAAAGACGAAGATTTCTTTAGAATATAAATTCATTTTAAAATCTTCGACAAAATCAACCGCATTGGTTTCAGGATTTTCTAAAGCCTCGCGAAGTAAATTGAGCCAAGTATCCAAGCCGCTTTCTTCTGTAGCGCCATTTTTGTATTTATAGTGAGCAGCATAACCTTTTTCTGCAATTTCGTCCATACGTTCGCTTCGAACCTGAACTTCAACCCAGCGTCCTTTAGGTCCCATTACGGTAATGTGCAATGCTTCATATCCGGTCGATTTTGGTGATGAAATCCAGTCGCGCAAACGGCTAGGACTTGGTCTGTAATGATCGGTTACGATAGAATATATTTTCCAGGCCACAAATTTTTCGTCGTGTGGATCCGCTTTATAAACTATTCGAAGAGCAAATTTGTCATAAACTTCGTCGAAGCTTACGTTTTGTGCACGCATTTTTCTTCGGATAGAATAAATAGATTTCGGACGTCCTTTGATGATGTAATCGATATTTTCATTATCAAGAGATTTTTTCAAAACCTCCGAAATATCTTTTATATAGGCATCTTGCTGTTCTTTCGTTTCGCGAATTTTGCTTACAATGTCTTCGTAAACAGCAGGTTCTGTATATTTTAAACCTAGGTCTTCTAGCTTTGTTTTAATGTTGTAAAGTCCAAGACGATGCGCAAGAGGAGCGTAGATATAAAGAGTTTCAGATGCAATTTTGGTTTGTTTGTACTCCGCCATCGAATCCATGGTCTGCATATTGTGAAGACGATCTGCTAATTTGATCAAAATCACACGTACATCATCATTCAGCGTCAGAATCATTTTTCTGAAGTTTTCTGCCTGCATTGAAGCATTTAAGTCTTTTTGAACTAATGAAATTTTAGTTAGACCTTCAACCAATTGCGCTACTTTCGGGTTAAATAAGCGTTCGATATCTTCAACAGTAATTGGCGTATCTTCTACAACGTCGTGTAGTAAAGCCGCGGCGATAGAGGTCGCACCCAGACCAATTTCTGAGGCAACAATTTTTGCAACTGCAATAGGATGAAATATATAAG
Organism: Flavobacterium procerum; assembly: GCF_042431625.1. Taxonomy (NCBI): domain Bacteria; kingdom Pseudomonadati; phylum Bacteroidota; class Flavobacteriia; order Flavobacteriales; family Flavobacteriaceae; genus Flavobacterium; species Flavobacterium procerum. The sequence goes on from NZ_JBHLYW010000007.1 coordinate 245,105, forward strand.
CTTCGCCCGATTTGCGTCTTTGTTCTTTGTGAGCATCAACGGCAACATCAAATGCTTTCCGAATTAATTTTTTATCAGTGGCGTCTAAAGTTTGGTAACTTATTCGAAGTAATTCCTTGTATTCCTGTGCAATAGCTTTATTTTCTTTCTCGATATCTATTTCTGTCATAACGGCATAGTTCAAGTACTAAAAATAAGAATTAGTTTGAATATACACAAGGCTTTATGATTGCTGATTTTAGATTTTAGATTTTAGATTTTTTAGGGTGTAATTTTTAGATTTTTGTCTGTAAAAAGGGCTTCGACTTCGTTCAGCCTAGAAATAAATTCTAAATTTTTAAATCCTTAATTTCAATTTCAATGTCAAAAAACAATATCAATTTAAAATAGTTTAAAAAGACCTCAATAAGTGAAAGAAGCAAATTTCAAAAAAGGAGCAAAGCGACTTTTAGAAAATCTAAAATCTAAAATCTAAAATCTAAAATCTAAAATCTAAAATCTAAAATCTAAAATCTAAAATCTAAAATCTAAAATCTAAAATCTAAAATCTAAAATCTAAAATCTAAAATCTAAAATCTAAAATCAGAACCCTCTCTGTCTTTTCGCTTCAAAAATCAAAATAGCGGCAGCAACAGAAACATTCATACTGTCAATTTCTCCCTGCATCGGAATAATAATATTCTGCGTTGCTTCGTCACGCCATTGTTGTGTCAATCCAGTAGCTTCTGTACCTACAACCAAAGCGGTTGGAGAAGTAAAATTTTGAGTATGATAAGAAGTTGAATTTTGCAAAGTAGCACTGTAGAAATTGATCTTTTTTTCTTTTAGAAAAGCGATAATTTCTTCAGATGTTCCAGTTGCGATTTGATTGGTAAAAAGACATCCAACACTCGAACGAACAATGTTTGGATTGTATAAATCACTTTTCGGATTTGCAATTAAAACCGCATCCAAATTGGCAGCATCTGCTGTACGCAAAACAGCGCCAATGTTTCCTGGTTTTTCTAAGGATTCAACAACCAGAATTAATGGATTTTCAGATAACTTTAAATCCGATAATTGTAATGATTTGGTTTTGGCTACAGCCAGAATTCCTTCGGTTGTATCGCGATACGCAAGTTTCTGATATACCTCTTTGTTGATTTCTATAATTTGAAACGAACTTGGAATCAGTTTATTGATTTCAGTTTCAGAAACTAATTCAGGTAAAAATAAAATGGTTTCGATTTCATAACCGCCTTTTATGGCTAAAGAAATTTCGCGTAATCCTTCAATCAAAAATGTTCCGGTTTGTTTTCTGGCTTTGGCTTTTTCTTGAAGTAATACCAAAGATTTGATAAACGGATTTTGGACAGAAGTGATTTGTTTCATTTTTTTAGGGCTCAAAGTTGCAGAGCGACAAAGGTACAGAGTTTTTTTCTTCTCGCAATAATTTAAAATAGCCATGAATTCACGAATTAATTCTTTATAATCAAAAAATTAAAATTCGTGAATTCGTAGCTAAAAACTATTTCTCAAAAACTTCTTTTACTTCTCCAGCAACAGAATGATCAGCTGTAAAAGTATAGCCTAAAATCTTAGCAATAGTCTGTGCAAATTGCTTTTGATAAATTTGAGATTCGGTTTTGATTTCGCCTTTAGCAGCAATTTCTGGTCCCATTACAGCAAACCAGATTTCTGAAGCGCCTGGAACATCGGCGCCGTGGTCTGTCCATTGTGTTTTGGTTTTATCTCCGCGGCCGTGATCTGTTGTGATAAAAATGGTGGTTTTGTTTTTGTATTGAGAATCATTTTGTACAAAATTCCATATTTCCTCAATCCATTTATCAACCTGATTGGCAGCGTCAAGATATGATTTGTAGTATCCGTGATGCGCCCACTCGTCTGTTTCGCCATATGAAATATAAAGTACTTTCGGTTTTTTTGTTTTCAGTTCGTCCATTGCTTGATAATGTGTAAAAACATCCAAACATTCATCTTCATGAAATGGCTTAAACGAATTATTGCGCATTTCGTTCAGTAGTTTCTGAGTTGTGGTTGGTTTATTTCCTCCAACATTATCAAAAGCAGAAATTACAGGAAAACCGCTTTTTTCTTCATTCAAAATTCGGTCAAAAGCATTCCATGCACCAAAAGCGACTACTCTTCCTTTCAGTTTTGGCTGTTCATTCAAAAATGCTAAAACATTGCGATTTGGATTCGGTTTGTAACCATTTGAATTTATTTGAAGGTCGACATTTCCGGTCATTATTTCGCTGTAACCGGGATAACTAAACCAGTAAGGATTTGAAACGTCTGCTTTGTTTCCAAAATCGCGGCTTCCATAAATTTGCCCTTTCGAAACAATTTCAGACCAGAAAAAAGGCATTATTTTTTGACGTGATGCTTTAAAATCTGCTCCAGAATATTTTTTGTAAATATAAGCGCTGTCTTCTTGATTGAATTTCTTATCATTCGCAATTTCAGAATCTATTCCTTTAAAAACTTCTTGCCATCTAAAACCATCTGTAGTAATGATAATGATGTTTTCTGTTTTTTGTGCCTGAGATTTTAAGCTTATTAAAATAAAGAGGATTAAGACGGCTTTTTTCATTTTTTACCTATTTGAATTATTAATCAGATTTGATAATTATTTCAAAATTAAATTAATAATAGCTGCAGCTTCTTAAGGCGCAAAGAATATAACCATAAGTTAACAAGAGACATGGTTTACAAAATTCCTCTCGACTTGATCTCCAAATATTTGTTAATGGCGTCAAGCGTCAGATTTTCTGGTTGTGTTAAGACCGAGTGAATTCCGTATTTCTTTAATTCATTTGCAATTAAGCGCTTTTCGAACATGAATTTTTCGGCAATAACTTTATCATAAACTTCCTGAATCGTATTGGTCTTTTTGTTGATGATTTGGTTTAATTCTGTATTCTGAAAAAATACAACAACCAACAAATGACTTTTTGCAATTCCTTTTAAATAAGGTAGTTGACGGTTTAATCCGTCCATGGTTTCGAAATTTGTGTACAGAATGATTAAGCTTCTTTGGTTGATGTTTTTTTTTATGTCAACATACAAACGGCTGTAATCGCTTTCGAAAAAATCTGTTTTAATGTTGTACAAAGTTTCAAGGATTTTCTGCATCTGAGAGCCGCGTCTTTCTGCAAAAACGCGATTTTCTACTTTTCTAGAGAATGCAAAAAGTCCTGCTTTGTCTTGTTTTTTCAAAATAACATTGGCCAGAACAAGCGAAGAATTTATAGCGTAATCCAATAAGCTTAAACCGTCAAAAGGCATTTGCATAACGCGTCCTTTGTCAATGGCCATATAAACCGATTGTGATTTTTCGTCTTGAAACTGGTTGACCATCAGCGAACTTTTCTTAGCTGTCGCTTTCCAGTTGATTGTTCTTAAATCATCTCCTTGAACATATTCTTTAATCTGTTCAAATTCCATCGTATGCCCGATACGGCGTATTTTTTTGATTCCGTACTGAAATAAATTATTCGAAAACGCCAGCAAATCGTATTTTCTAAGCTGTAAATAAGAAGGATATGTAGGCACCATTTGGTTTTCATCAAAGATAAATCTTCTCGAAATTAGCCTTAACGGAGAAGAAACATAAATATTTAAACTGCCGAAATGATATTCGCCGCGCTCAGTCGGACGCAGATCGTAACCAAACTCTTTTTGCGCTGAAGCTTTTATCGTTTTTAGAATCTTAAAATCTCGCACTTGGAACTGAAACGGAATTTCATCAATAACTTTTATAAAAATCATAAAAGTATAGTGATTTTTAATTTTTATAGTAATCGGATTCAAATCGCCATTTGAAAGTTTTTCAGGCGCTTCTCTATGCGCTTCGATTCCTGTTTGAGCCAGATACAGCAACAATAAGTCAAGTCCTGTAAAGGTTGCGAGAATCAGTACCAAAAGCCAAACTGCATTGTATAAATTTGGAAAAACAAAAGCAAAGAAAAACATCCCTATAATGCCAATAAGCACATAGAAAAAGAAATTATTGAGGTAAAGGCTTTTTAGTTTCAAGTTTTTTTTGTTTCAGGTTTCAAGTTTATTGTTTTGTTCGACTTGGAGTTGTTCTATCTAGGAATCTCAACGGTTTCAATAATCTGTTTAATGATTTCAGAGCTTGTAATACCTTCCATTTCGCGTTCAGGAGTTACAATTACACGATGCTGTAGAACAGGAATTGCAGCTTCTTTAATATCTTCAGGAGTCACAAAATCGCGTCCTCTGATTGCGGCAAAACCTTTGGCAGCGTTTAAGATTGCAATCGAGGCACGAGGAGAAGCGCCTAGATATAAAAAGGCATTTTCGCGGGTGTTAACTACGATTCTTGCAATATATTCCAAAAGATTTTGCTCAACTCTTATTTGTTTTACCAAAGCCTGATATTCCTTGATTTCACTTCCAGAAAGAACTGTTTTTACAGCTTCCAGTTTTCCGTGATTCTGCAGCGAATGCTCTCTTTGGATGATCAAGATTTCTTCGTTTAATTTTGGATAATCAATCGTGATTTTAAAAAGAAAACGATCCAGCTGTGCTTCCGGTAAACGGTATGTACCTTCCTGCTCAATCGGGTTTTGGGTTGCAATGACCAAAAATGGCGCATCCAACTGATAAGCAGAGCCGTCAATGGTTATCTGGCGCTCTTCCATAACTTCAAAAAGAGCTGCCTGTGTTTTTGCAGGGGCACGATTGATTTCGTCAATTAAAATTAGATTGGAGAAAATCGGTCCTTTCTTAAACTCAAATTCTGAATTTTTTAAGTTAAAGATTGAAGTCCCTAAAATATCAGAAGGCATTAAATCTGGAGTAAACTGAATTCGGCTGAAATCAATATTTAATGTTTTAGCCAACAGTTTTGCCGTAATTGTTTTTGCAACTCCCGGCACGCCTTCTAGCAATACATGGCCGTTCGATAAAATGGAAACTAATAATTGGTCTATCATTTTATGTTGTCCAACAATTACCGTTTCAATTTCTTTTTTAATCGTATTTACATGCTCTAAAAGAGGTGCAAGATTCAGTCGGGTTTCAAAATTCACATTTTCATTTGTGATTTCCTCTGTGGTTTTATAGCTTTCGTCCATGATAGGTTTATTTTATGAATTTTGTTAGTTTAAAATCTTTTCAATTGCATTATTTATTCGGATCAAATCTTCTTCAAGGCTTCCGTGATAGCTTTTTCGGTGTTCATTTATAAGATAAACAAGATCTTCTATATCACTTAGGTTTTTTCCGGTTTTATGATGCAGTTTTTTAATGAATTCTTCGTTAAGTTTTGTCGTGTCAATTAAATATTCAGTACGGATTTTCTCCAGAAAATAAATGATTTTTTTATCAATGATATTGGTATGATCTCCTTCTTGATAATATAAATTTCCGATTGTTTTAGTAAAATCGACAGTTGAATTAGAAAGCGGTTTTATAATCGGAACAACCCTCTGTTTTCTTTTGGCATTAAAAATCATAAAAATAAGCATTCCGATCAGAAATAAATACCATCCCCATTTAAGTGCAGGTTGACTTAAGAAATAACGCATAGACGAATCAGAAACTTTCTCGCCATTAAGCGGTTTTGTGTACCAGAAAACGTCATATTTTGAGATATAAGACAATACATTTTCTGCGTATTGAGCATTATTTTTCCTTAATAAATTGTAATTTGTAAAAGCTGCCGGTTGCGTATGCAGATAGAAAAATCCGTTATAAAATGGCACTTTTATAAAATTAACGCTTCTCTCATTATGTGCGCGGTTCTGATACCCAAGAATGGTGGTGTTTAAAGTATCAATTTTAGAAAAATAATCACTCAGACCGGTATTGAATACATATTTTTTGTTGCTGATTTTTTTGTTGGCCATCCAGACAGAAATACTGTCTGCCGGAAGAAAATCTGTTTTTAACTGAATCTTTAAAGAATCAAGCAGAATTTTCGGAAAAGCCTTCATGCTCAAAAACGCAGTATTTCCGTTGGAAACAAAATCAAAAACTTCTTTCATAGACTGCTCGTCAATATTATCGGATTCAGAAATATTGAGAAAAGTTCCTCGAATAGTATAAGTATTTATGTTAAAGTCGTTTTCATCTGGATTTGCTTCTGGATCTTCATATGGATTAAAGTCAGCATCATCATTTAATTTTGAGACCAAAAATTCGTAAGCAGTCTGATTAGAAATTCGCTCAATGTTTTGATTTTTGAAAAAACCTTTGATTTCATGATCAAGTACATAAAGACCAAACGGAATTTTGTCTCCAGTATCATAAGTAGGTCTCCAATCAATTTCTTTTGGTTTTTCTTTGTCGGCTAGAACAATCAAAGTAAAAACGAAAACAAGTATGCCAATGTATATTTTAATATTATTATTCATTGCCAAACGTTTTTAATGCATTTTTAAATCGATTTTCGGTTTTGTTAAAGGTTGCTTCGTCAATTTCAAACTCGCCGTACCAGATGTAATTGTACAAATAAGACAGATACATAAAATCTTCTTTGTGAGCAGGAAGCTTTAATTCGTATAAATAATCAGAATTTGTTTTTTCGATATCCCATTCAATAAAACGGTTCTGCGCCATAACTTTAAGCAACCAAAGATAGTAATAGCGAACTGCGGCTCTTTTTTCGCCAGCTTCGAGGCTTTCTTTTATCAGTTTTTGAAAATTCAGAAGATGAATGTTTTTTTCTTCATCAGAATAATAAATTGTTTTTTTATTTGAATTTTTTCCAAAGATCCATTGTCCATCTTTGTTGATTATGGCTTTGACAATAAAATAAATCAGTACAATAATTACAATTACAGCCAAAACCCTGAATAGCATAACCACAAAATAAACTGCGGTTTCAGGACTGCTGAAACTGAATAAATTTCGCAGAATGCTTGCCAGCCAGGCTTTAAAGTGATCCCACCAGTTTTTTTCAGGTTCCTGATATTCGTAAACAAATTCAGAATCTGTATATTTTTTTTTGAAATCTTTCGGAAACTTTTTTCCTTCGACTGAAGCCGTATCTATTTGAATATCTTTCTCAGTATATTTTACAGTTTCAATTTTCGGAGGTTCTTCTGTTATAATAGAATCCTGTGCAGGGCAGATGCTGCATTGAAAAAGGAAAAATAAAAAGAAGAAGAATTTATTCATGTAAAGATTGTAATTAATTGAATTGGGCTTTTAGCATTTTTCTGTGCACAATAAAAGGATAAACCAGATAATAAAACGAAATTAATCCTAATGTAGACAATATAATCAAACTGCTCAACCAAATGGGCATATCTATTGAATATCGGGTGATAAAACCTTCTAAAAATCCTGCAAAAAAAGTAAATGGCAACGTGCTTAAGTAAATTTTGAAACTGTTCTTAAAACCTATTTTAAAAGAATTCATTCTAGAAAATGTTTTAGGAAACAAAATCGCTGCACCGAGAATAAACCCTGCCGCAGCTTCAATTATAATGGCAAAAATTTCCATCGAACCATGAATCCAAATACCGCGAACGCTCTCCCAAAAAACACCGTGTTCATAAAAAAAGTATTGAAAGGTGCCTATCATAATGCAGTTTTTGAAATAAAAATAAAATGTTCCGATTCCTAAAAAGATTCCGAAGAAATAACAATTAGCTCCAACGATAAGATTGTTTCTAGTAATTTCAACAAAACTTCCCCAATTTGATCCGGAACTATAAACGGCCATCGGATTTCCTTTTTTGATGTTTTCTAAAGACATATTTACGTAATAATCTCCTAAGATGACACGGTTAAAATCTGGGTCGAATCGGGCAGAGACAACGCCGATTGCGACCAATCCAAAAAAGAAAATAAAAGAGTATAAAAGATACCTTTTGTACTCGTAGACCAAAAGCGGCACCTCGACTTTAAAAAATTCAATGACTCTGTTTTTTTCGGTGCGCTTGGTTTTATAAATTTTCTGATAAATCTGAGAAGCCAGATGGTTTAGATATACAACAGTTTTACTTTTAGGGTAATACGTTTGAGCATACGACAAATCATTCATCATTTGAATGTACAAATTAGCTAATTCGTCAGGATTTTTCTTAGCTTTACCGAAAATTGCCAGCTCAAATTCGAGCCATTTTTCTTTATTTTGCTTTATAAAGGCGATTTCTCTCATGGTTGGCTAAAATATAAAATATGTCAGAATTATCTATAAACACAACTCAAAATGTCAAAATAAATTTTACTGCCGCTTCGGTAGGCGAACGACTGGGAGCGTATTCTATTGATTTGGGCATAAAAACCTCTTATGTAATCACAGTTTTTCTAATTTGTGTTTATTGGCTTAACCTCGATAATGTGTTGAATAAATTAGACAATTGGTCTTTGGCAGCGGTATTGTTTTTTCTTTCGATTCCGATATTAATCTATTCTATCACGTTAGAAAGTATTTTTGAAGGACAGTCAATCGGGAAAAGAATTGTTAAGATAAAAGTCGTAAAAATAGATGGCTATCAGGCTGATTTCGGCGATTATCTCATTCGTTGGTTTTTTAGAATTATCGATTTTTCGACGATGTACGGCCTCATCGGATTTATAGCCGTCGTTTCGAGTAAAAAATCGCAGCGTCTGGGCGATATGGCGGCAGGAACTGCGGTAATAACTTTGAAAAATAAAATCAATATAAGCCATACGATTTTAGAAGAAATCGGTGATTCTTATGTTCCGACTTATCCGCTTGTAATCAAGCTTTCAGACAATGATATGCGTATCATAAAAGAAACTTTTCTGCGTGCAGAAGCCAAAAATGATCATGAAATCGTTTATAAGCTGGCAGCAAAAATTGAAAGTGTAGCCGGAATTAAAAATCAGTCTGGAAACAACAGCGATTTTATACGTACAGTTTTAAAAGATTATAATTTTTATACCCAGAACATGTAATTTTTTTATTAATAAATAGGAAAAATCTTCTGAATTCGGATTTATTTTTTTATTTTTAACTAGTTATTAGTGAGTGTTTTAAAATAAAATCAACATCATGAAAATTAGAAAGTCTTTCCTTATTGTATTAATGTCGTTTTCCTTCATTTTTGCTTTCGCTCAAAGCGGAAAAAAATTAGATAAAATCATCAAAAGAGATTATCAGATTATTGAATGCACTATTTCTAAAATATCTGATAAAACGGTAGAATATTCGTTTCCTGGAGAAACATTGCAGATTTCGCTTGATGTCTCACAGATTGCCAAAATTGATTTTGCCAGCGGAAGATCTCAGACTTTTGATGTAAGCTCGGGAAATAATTCACCATCTTCGGGTTCGTCTTCAAATGCTGTTTCAGAATTTAAAACCAATACAATAGCAGTTCTGCCGATTCCATATCTAAATTCAGATACGCAGGAAAGTTCGGAAGATATGGCAAAATTTGCTCAAAATGATCTGTATAATAAGTTGCTAGATAAGTCTTCTAATATTTTTCCGCTAACAGTTCAGGATTTAAGAACAACAAACAGTTTATTGCATAAAGCAGGAATAGATCATAACAATATAGACGCAACTTCAATTGAAGAACTCGAAAAAATACTTGGAGTTGATAATATTGTTGCTGCAAAAGTTTCTTATACAATTGGAACAGGAACAACATCAACTACTTATAACAGCGGAAATGCAAAAGTAAATGACAATAACAAAAAAGTAAAAACAAACGATGTTTCGACTACTACGTCAAATAATCAGACGTATTATTATTATACAGTTTATTTTGACATGTATAAAAATAAAGACAAAATCTACTCTCAGACTCGTAAACCTTTTTTAGCGGTAAAAGACAGCTGGATGGATTCTGTCAACTATTTATTAAAAAGAAGCCCGATTTATGTTAAAAAATAAGCATCTCATTTAAGAAATTTATTTGTTCAGATAATTCCTTACAACTTTGTAACTTTGACCCTTTGCATCTTTGTAACTAAAAAGGAATGTTTCATTTATTAGATATTATTGGCACTATGGCTTTTGCCATGTCTGGAGCTTTAACAGCAATGCATAAAAAACTGGATCCGTTTGGTGTTTTTATAATTGCTTTTGTAACAGCTGTTGGTGGCGGAACACTGCGTGATGTCTTAATTGGGCGTACTCCCGTGGGCTGGATGCAGGATTTGCAATATGTATATGTGATTATTTTAGGCTATGGTTTGGCTATTCTTTTTAGAAAGAAATTTGACAAGCTGCGTACTTCCTTATTTTTGTTTGACACCATCGGTCTTGGTGTCTTTACTTTAATTGGTCTCGAAAGAGGAATTATGACAGGGCTTCATCCGGTAATTTGTATAGCGCTTGGTACTATGACAGCTTGTTTTGGAGGAGTTACACGCGACATTTTATGCAATGAAATCCCGACTATTTTCAGACGTGAAATTTATGCTACTATCTGCATTTTTGGTGGTATAATATTTTTTGTTCTAAGAAAATTAAATCTAGACCAAGATGTCTTATATCTTGTAACTTCGCTCATTATCATTGCAATCAGATTATTGGCCGTTAAATATAAATGGTATTTAAAAGCATTTGATCATAAATAGTTTTAGAATAAATCATTGAAATCCTTATAATTTGTGGCAGAAAAATCAGAGAAATATACCGTAAGAAAGTACAATCAGAAAGATTATGCAATCTGGAATGATTTTATTGCAAAGGCGAAAAACGCCTCTTTTTTGTTTTACCGCAATTTTATGGAATATCATCAAGACAGATTCGAAGATTTCTCTTTAATGATATTTGAAGAAGAAAAACTAAAAGCAGTTCTGCCGGCCAATAAAACGTTTGATTCTGTGCATTCGCATCAAGGTTTGACCTATGGTGGGCTTGTTTTTTCTGAAAAATTAAAAGTTTTTAAAATCGAAATTATTCTCGACGAAATTCTGATTTTTTTAAGAGAAAATCAAGTTAAAAACTTTCATTATAAACCAATTCCAATTTTTTATCTGACGAAAGGAAATAATGCAGCTGACTTTTTTCTGTTTAAAAGAAACGCGATTTTAGAACGAAAAGAAATGAATCTTGCGTTTGATCTTCAGATACCGCTTCAAATTTCGAAAAGCAAAATGAAACATTTCAGGCGAATCGAAAATCTTGATTTGGATATAGTCGAAGAAATTGATTTTTTTCCGTTTTGGGAAGAAATTCTCGAGCCAAGATTGTTGCAGAAATTTAATGTAAAACCGGTTCATACAAAAGAAGAAATTACATTGTTGAAATCGAAGTTTCCTCAAAATATAAGGCAGTTTTCTGTTTACAAAGACGATAAAATTATTGCTGGAATTACTATTTTTGAAACAGAAAATGTTGTAAAATCCCAATACGGAGCCACTTCAAAAAAAGGAGAAGAAGTTCGTGCACTCGATTTTTTGTTTATTCATTTGATATTAAAATTCAAAAGAGAAGGAAAACATTTTTTTGATATGGGAATTGTAAATGAAGAAAATGAAATAGGCTATAATCCGGGACTTTTGCAGCAAAAAGAAGAACTAGGCTGTACGGTTTATAATCAGGATTTTTATAAAATAGTATTGTAAATTCTTCGAACAAAAAATGCTTTTTTTGTTTTGAAAATTAGGATGCTATTTGAATACGGCATTCAATGAATTAAATAGACAATTATGATCTCTTTTCTTGATTTAAAAAAAATAAACGAACCTTACGAAAGTGCTTTTCAGGAGAAACTGAAAAAAGTTCTGGAAAACGGTTGGTATATTTTGGGTACAGAATTGCAGACATTCGAAGAATCATTTGCTTTATTTTGCAACAAAAAACACTGTATTGGAACAGGAAACGGTTTTGATGCTTTAGTTTTGATTTTTAAATCTTATATCGAACTCGGAAAATTAAAGAAAGGTGATGAGGTTATTGTACCAGCAAATACGTTTATTGCCAGTATTCTGGCTGTTATGCAGGCCGGTTTGATTCCGGTTTTGGTAGAGCCGAAAATAGAAACTTACAATATAAATCCCGATTTAATTCAGGAAAAAATAACTCCAAAAACAAGAGCGATTCTTTTAGTTCATTTATACGGACAATTGGCAGAAATGAATTCAATTCATGAAATTGCTCTAAAGAATAATCTCCTAGTGATTGAAGATGCCGCACAAAGTCATGGTGCGCACGAAAGCTATAAAAACAGTTTTAATTCGGCGGTTGCATACAGTTTTTATCCCGGAAAAAATTTGGGATGTCTGGGCGATGGCGGTGCGGTTGTAACAGATGATGAAGAACTGGCAAAAGTGCTTTTGTTGCTTCGAAATTATGGTTCTGAAAAAAAATACCATAACGATTTTATCGGCGTAAATTCAAGATTAGACGAATTGCAAGCTTCTTTCCTAAATTTAAAATTGCCCAACTTAAATCGCGACAATGACAAACGACGTGCCGTTGCAAAGCGTTATTTGGAAGAAATTAAAAATGATAAAATTATATTGCCTTTTTGGGATTTTTCAAATAATCATGTGTTTCATTTATTCGTAATCCGAACAGAAAAAAGAGATGATTTGCAACAATATTTAGCAGAAAACAACATTCAAACAGTAATTCATTATCCAATTCCGCCACACAGACAGAAAGCTTTTTCGGATTGGAATGCTTTATCTTTTCCAATAACAGAGAAAATCCATAATGAAGTTCTGAGCTTGCCAATGAGTCCCGTTTTAACAGAAAAAGAAGTGACTTTTATTATTGAAATCTTAAACCGATATTAGCTTGAATTTGTTTCGGAAAATAGCACAAACGACTTTGTTTAAGATTACGTCCTTAAACAGTTTCAGTGTAATCTTAAAAATCGGGATTGGGCTAATTACCTCCAAAATGCTTGCTGTTTTCGTGGGGCCAAGCGGAATGGCGTTGGTTGGAAATCTTCGTAATTTTTTGACATCACTGGAAAGTATCTCGACTTTGGGTTTTCAAAACGGAATCGTAAAATACACTGCCGAAAACGAAAAAAACAAAACAGAACTACAAAAAATATTTGCTACCGTTTTTATCAGTTTAGTTGCTATTGCATTGATTTTAAGTGCTGTTTTGTTTTTTTTCGCTCAGTATTGGAACCAAAAAATATTCGGGCATGATTTTAAGTATGTATTGGTCTTTAAGATATTAGCCTTGGCTTTGCCGTGGTACGCTGTTTCCATTTTCTTTATTTCGATTATAAACGGTCTCGGAAAATTTAAAAAAGTGATTTGGATATCTATTTTTGGAAATCTCATCGGTTTGCTGGTTTCGGTTTTAATGATTTGGAAGTTTAAAACCTTAGGTGCGTTGCTCGGAATTGTGATAACTCCGTCCTTATTATTTTTTATCACTTTTTATTTTATACAAAAGGAAGTTCGTTTTTTTCAAAACCTGAGAACAGATTTATTTGATTTTAAAATCTTAAAAAATCTCTCTTCTTATTCGGTTATGGCTTTTGTTTCTTCGGTTTTCGGACCTTTTGTTTTTCTGGCTGTTCGTTCTAATATTATTCAGGTTCTAGGTATCGAACAAGCAGGATATTGGGAAACGATGAGCCGTATTTCGTCTTATTATCTGCTTTTTGTAAGTACTATTTTAACGGTTTATTTTTTGCCTAAACTTTCAAAAGCGCAGAATGATTTAGAAACCAGAAGTATTGTAAGACAGTATTATAGATTTATTTTGCCTGTTTTTGTTGCGGTTTCGACGGTTATTTATTTTGCGCGTTTTTTTATTATTGAATTGTTGTTTACCAAAGCTTTTCTACCGGTAACTTCCTTGTTTTTTTGGCAATTGCTTGGAGATGTTTTTAAGGTTTGCTCACTGATTTTAGGGTATCAGTTTTTTGCCCGAAAATTAACTGTAGCTTTTATTATAACAGAGTTTTTTTCGCTTTCGCTTCTGTATATTTCGAGTTTGAATTTTGTTCAGTTGTTCCAGATTGAAGGCGTATTGATTGCTCAGGTCTTTACCAATTTTGTCTATTTGTTGGTTTTGGCACTGTATTTTAGAAAGAGTATTATATAAAAGTGATATTAAAAAAAATAACTAATGAGATTCCCAATTCAGAATTGTTTTTTGTCTAGAGAAATCAAAGTTTTGATTGTCTCAGGTCTTGTTTTTAGGCTGTTTTTATCTGTATTGTATTTTCATGTCACTATATTTCCGGATTCAGAAGGTTATTTGGTATTGGCAAAAAAAATAGGCGATTTTAATTTGGCTTTTTATAATGGCGAAAGAAGTCCAGGATATCCTTTATTAATTGCACTCGCATTTGGGTCTACGGTTTTAACTGTTGTGTATCAGTTGTTTTTGGGTATTATTGCTTCAATTTTCTGGTACAAAACGATTCTGAATTTTAGTTTTGATTCAAAAAAAGCTTTGTGGATAACGCTTTTTATGCAGAGTTTTTTGCAGGTTCATTTTTATGAAAGAATTATATTGGTCGAATCATTGACGGTTTTTGTGGTATCCTTGATTTTTTATTTTTTATCTAATGGTTATCTGGAAAGCAGAAGCGTTAAAAAGGATATTCTAATGGGATTGCTTTTAGGATATTTAGTTCTTATTAAGCCATTTTATGCTTTTTTGCCATTCCTTATTTATGGTTTGATTGTAATGAAGAATTTTAGGTTTTCGAAAATCATAAGTTTGAGACTGCTTATTTTTATTTTTCCTTTAACGGCCTATTTTGGATGGTCTTATGTGAATAAAATAAATACAGGCTACTTTGTTTCGACTACTTTTTTTGGACTGAATTTATCTCAAAATTGCGTTTATTTCGCAGAAAAAACAACTTCGGAATATCAAAGAATCGGAACTATTTATGCAAGGCATAGAGATGAAATTATTGCCGATAATCAAAAAACAGAACCACATAACAGAACCGATTTGGCAATGACCATTTGGGATGCGCAAGAAGAATTAGCTACTGAAAACAATAATAGTTTTCCTGAAATTTCTGCTGCATTAGGAAAATATGCGATTGCAACAATTAAAAAAAATCCGAAGGATTATGCCCAACAAGTTATCTGTAGGTCTTGGTTTGATTTTTGGAAACCAAAAATATATTGGAATTACAACGATTTTTCCTTTCCATTTGTCAACAAATTTTTCTTAGCAATCTGGTATTTTCAAAGCATAATGCTCTGGATTTTCAAAGTGGCTTTCGTTTTATTAATTCCGTTTCATTTGATATTGTTTTTAAAAAACCGCATGATTACCAATGAGTTTGTTTTTGTCATTCTGATTTTTTCGACTTCTGTAATTCAGGCGCTGGTAACGTATGGAGGCAATACCCGATTTAGTTTTCCTTTTGAATATATGATGATGTTGCTGGTTTTTGTTTTTTTAAGAAAAACAGTTAACGTTAAGGTATTGAATTAATTCCACGTTTCAAGATATTTTTGCGCAATCGTAATGTAATGGTGCTCTTTTTGAATAAAGGCACTGGCTCTTTTTCCGATTGCGATAATCTCTTCCGGATTTTCAATTAAAAAAGACAATTCGTTTACGAGATAATCAACATCTGCAAGAGCGTTTATGCATACTTTTTCGGTTAGATTATAATATTCCTCAAACTCTTTTTCGGCACCCGTAAAAACGACTTTTCCTTTTGTCATTGCTTCGAGCGCATTGTAACCTTGATCGTATCCAAAAACCTGATCGAGTAGGATATGTGATTTGCTGTAAAGTTTGATGTATTCTGTATAAGGAAGATTTTTACTGATGATGATTTCAACCTGATCAGGATATTTTTGTTCAATAATTTTTAATGTTTTTTCAAAATAAGAAGTTCCTTTTTTGATATAACTTCCTTCGTTTATTCCAAGAAAGACAATGATTTTATTGGAAATTATCAAAGATTCAGCTTTGATTTTGTCGGTATTTACAGGGTTTGGAATCAATTCGTACTCGGGAAGCGGAATCTTGTAATCCAAATCAGAAACAATAATTTTTTTAGTATTTTGTTTTACGAAATCAAACAAATTTCGATAATTTTTCTGAGTGTATTTTAATGAAAAATGATATGACTTTTTCAAGTTTTCATCTTCAAAAAGCGGACTTAAAATGGAATATCTCATTTTTTGCAGCAACAGAAAATCGATAATCGGCGTGTCTTCTCCACAGATTAGTAGAAAACTTTTATGGTTATTCTGAAAAACCTTTTTCAATAAATATTTTGATAAAAAAGGATAGGTTTCAATCGCATTTGAATTAATGAGTTGTACAATATCAAAGTTTTTCAGTTTTGGAAGAAAAAAATAGAACCGAATTCCTTTTTCAAGTAATTGCAAATCTGAATTAAAAACTTTAAAAAAGGCCTTATTTAGAAAACGCAAAATACGGTTTGAAGTAATAAATTTTGCAGAAATCGAGTAATCAACCGGAAATTGCTTAAAATTATCTCCCGTTCCTATAATAGTCACTTCATGCCCGAGTGCCTGCAATCCTTCTTTCAAAGAATTGTGCAGTCTGCTGTATTCTCCAATTAAGAGGATCTTCATTTTTCTAGATAAAAACATTTATATTTACGTAAATATAGATGAAAATGTCAAATGTTTTAGCGGAAAATGATTTAGAAATTCTGATTGCCACAAAAGACAGAAGCAGTCTTGATTTTTTGGAAGCGATGTTTCCTTTTGAACATTTTTCGAATTTCAATCTTACTATAATAAATCAATCTCAAAAAAGTGTTTTAACCTCAGATTTTGAGAAAGTTAAAGTGCTTAATTCTGCCGAAAAAGGTCTTTCGAAAAGCAGAAATCTTGCTATTAACAACGCTTCGCAAAAAATCTGCCTCATAGCAGATGATGATGTGATTTTTGAATCAGATTTTAAAGAAACTATCCTTGAAGCTTTTACAATGCATAATAATGTTTCTATCATAACCTTTAATCATTGCCGTAATGGAAATTCGAAACCAGAAAAAACACATTCAAAAGCTTTTAGGCATGATTTTAATTCAATTTGGAAAGTAAGTTCAATAGAAATTGCATTTAAGTTGGAGGACATTAAAAACAATAAAATTTATTTTGATGAATTGTTTGGTTTGGGGGGCTTTTTTGAAACCGCGGAAGAATTCTTGTTTTTAAGAACTGCCTTGAAGCAAAAGCACACTGTATATTTCTGTCCGAAAGTGATAGTGTCGCATCCTCAAGAATCTTCAGGAAGAAATGAAGGTTCAGATCAGTTATTATTTGGACGTTCGGCTTTGTTTTGCAAATTAAAAGGAAATTACGCCTATATTTGGTTGTTAAAATATTTGTTTTTTCTCTACAGAAACCACTATGTAAATCGCTTAAATTTTAAAGATAAATTCAGAGTAGGTCTGGCTGGAATTCACAAATATCAAGAGCTAAATAAAAGAAAATGACAACAATTGCCGATGTTCGATTAATTGAGATCCCTAAAATTCAAGATCGGAGAGGGAATCTTTCGGTTATTGAAGGAGAGACGGTTCCGTTTGCCTTCAAAAGAGTGTATTATTTGTACGACGTACCAAGCGGAAGCAAAAGAGGAGGGCATGCGCACAAAGAACAACAGGCTTTTTTGATTGCTTTGAGCGGCAGTTTTGATGTAATTTTGAAGGATGGAAAAAATATAAAAACGGTAACTTTAAATAGACCTAATATCGGTTTATTGATTGTTCCTGGAATCTGGCGCGAAATTCAGAACTTTTCTTCGGGCAGTGTCTGTCTGGTTCTGTCTTCAGACGAGTTTAATGAAGACGATTACATACGAGAGTTTAAAAAATTCAAATTATTTAAAAACAGTTGAGCTTATCCCTGTATTTGCTAGAAAGGTTTTAAATGAAATTAAAATGCGCATTGCCGAGGCAGGAAGATGCAGTATTATTTTCTTCTTTAGACTTAAATTTCGGGAATCAATCTCACTGGAGTATTTCTTGAAAAGCTCTTTCTTTCCTGCAATTTTGCTTTTTACAGCCAATGAAAAACGATTTAAATCTAAGAATTTCTTAAGGTCTGGATTCTCTTTTTCAGCTGAAGTAAATTTAGAAAAATACATTTTTTCATAAATAAAATTACTGTTTTTTGATAGGCTTGCAGAATCATAAACATAACGAGCCAATATCTTCCAAGAAAAAACAATCGGATATACAAGTCCGATTCTGATCCATAAATCGGTATCCTGTCCACTTTTTATTTTGGTATCAAAGTTCCCCGCTTTTTCAAAAACGGTTTTATGAAAAACGGCGCAGGAAGTACAGAGAACTGTTTCTTTCAAACTGGCTTTGAAGTAATTTACAATTTCAATTTTCTCATTTGTTTTTGAAATAGAGTATTGTGCAGTAATTGTTTTTTTGGAAGTTTCAAATTCAATTGAAGCCGAAAAAACTTTTTGTTCTGGAAACGCTTTACTATTTATAAACATTGTTTTTAGAAAATCTGGATACCAATAATCATCAGCATCCAAAAAGGTTATAAAATCGCCTTTTGCCTTTGCAATTCCATAATTTCGCGCCGATGAAGCGCCTCCATTTTCTTTTGAAAAATATACGATTCTGTTATCGTTGAAATTCTTGATTCTTTCTTCGCTTTTATCTGTCGAACCGTCATTTACAATAATGATTTCAAAATCCTGAAAACTTTGTGCTAAGACACTTTTTATCGTAGATTCGATAAAATTTTCTTTGTTGTAAAGTGGTATTATGACAGAGAAAAAAGCCATTTTATATTGTTTTTAGAGTACAATAATAACCCAATTTATACAAGTCGAATAAAAACAAGGAAGGACTTTCTGAGGTTAGATTTTTTTCGATTTTCATTTCTGTTTTTTTGAATAGAAAAACAAAAAATGAAACTAGTCGCAGTTTTTTTAAAAGTAAAAATGAAGCCTTTATTTTACTTTGATCTTTTGTTATTTTATTTGAATCAGAAAGAAAAACTAAATTTTCTAGTGCTGTTTTTGTTTTTGCCAAAAATACCTTCGAAGTTTCCAAATTTAGATGATAAACAGGATTTTCGACATGTATGATTTCAATATGATTTGCTTTTAAAACCGAAAAAAACAATAAATCCTCGTAGCCGTATTTGATTATGCTTTCGTCAAAAGGAAAACGGCAGACGATTTCTTTTTTAATTACTAAATTAGAAACCAGTGCCAAGCGTGATGGATTTTTAATTCTTTCAGAAACTTGTAAAGCTTCTCTTTTTTTGCCATAAATCCACCGCAGCAGATTTTCAGAAGAAGGTTTTTTATTTTCGTATAAAATACCTCCGTAAATTACTCTTTGAGTTTCGTTTATTTCTGAAATGTATTTGGAAATGAAATTTGTAGAAACAGGAGCAATATCAGCATCCAAAAAAAGCAGGTTTTCGTAAACCGCTTTTTTTGCCAATAAATTTCGGATGGCACTTCGTCCGATGTTTTCGTTCAGAATTTGATAAGATGCGTGATTGTAAGCTGTAATTTTTTGATTTTCAGAAACAAATTTTTCTGATTTGTCGTCGATACAAATAATCTCAAAATCAATTTTAGATTCCAGACATTGATTATGTATTGCCGCAACTAATTTTGTGACATCATAATTGTAAACCGGAATTAAAACAGAAAGCATTACACGCTTCTTTGCACTACTTCGAAGATTCTTTCGTCTTCACATTTCAAAGTTTTAGAAGGGAATTTCATCAATAAGGCATAATCGTGTGTAGCCATAATGATGGTTTTACCCGCAGCGTTGATTGCTTTTAAAACTTCCAAAACTTCAGAACTCGTCTGCGGATCAAGGTTTCCGGTCGGTTCATCGGCTAAGATAAATTCAGGATCATTAAGAAGCGCTCTCGCAATTGCAACACGCTGTTGTTCTCCTCCTGAAAGTTGGTGAGGCATTTTGTTTACAAAATCTTTCATACCGACTTTGTCTAGTACTTCGTCGATTTTATGTTCCATTGCTTCTTTTTCATGCCAGCCCGTTGCTCTTAAAACAAAAAGCATATTGTCTTTAATAGAACGGTCAGGAAGCAGTTTGAAATCTTGAAACACTATCCCGATTTTTCGTCTCAAATACGGAATGTCATTTTCTTTTATAGTTGCCAAATCAAATTCAACAATATGGCCTTCGCCTTCAATTAATGGAAGGTCAGCGTATAAAGTTTTTAGAAAAGTACTTTTTCCAGAACCAGTTTTACCAATGATGTAGATGAATTCACCGTGATTAACATCTAGATTTATTTGAGAGATAATTTTTCTTCCTTCTTGATATATAGTGACGTCTTTAAGGGACAGTACGGTTTGTGACATAATGAAATTATTTGATTGGTAAAAGTAATAAGATAACGCTTGTATTCAAAATAATTTTGAATCATTTCTTAAAGAAAATTTACCTCTAATTTAATTAAAATTTTGTCGATTTAATAATTTACGTCTCATTTTTAGCAGAAGCATTCATTTTAGACAGCATGTGCAATAGGAGTCTTTTATTGGTTTTGAAGTGTCGTTTTTTGAATAAAAACAATTATAAACCCCTTAATTGATAATTACTTATGCAACTTATGCAATTGATTTTTTTTTGAGGTCTTTATTTTAAATGTTTAATCTTGGACATTTGTTGATAATAAAATCACGAAACGTTTCGTTATAAACGGTATAAAATGATAAATTTGAATACTAAATAAAACTAAAATGCGTAAAATTTCCAGGTTCTTTTTATTCCAAATTATCCTTATTTCGAGCGTGGTTTCGGCACAAAAATCAGCTATTTATACTTATGATTTAAAGGATTTTGACAAAGCACTGGCTTTATATAATGACAAACAATATGCTTCTGCGCAGCTTATTTTCGAACGTGTAAAAAATACCGAAAGCGCTGCTGTTACAGAAGAAGTACAATCTGATTGTGCGTACTATATTGCAAATTGTGCCATCAGAACCAATAAGGCTAATGCCGATGCCCTTGTTGAAAATTTCGTAAACGATTATCCTACAAGCACCAAACAAAATCAGGCTTACATAGATGCTGCACAGTATTTTTTTGAACAAGGAAATTATCCTAAAGCGTTGCAGTGGTTTGATAAGGTCGATGAAAGTTACATGGGCAGAGCCGAAAGTGATAAATTTAACTTCATGAAAGGCTACAGCTATTTTAATGCTAAAAAGAAAAAAGAAGCAACAACCTATTTTAATAAAGTCGTAAACTCTCCAGAATTTGGTTCTCAGGCCAAATATTACTTAGGATTTATGGCTTACGAAGGCGATGATTATAAAGAAGCTACGAAGTATTTTGACGAAGTTTCGGGAGAAGAAAAGTACAAAGAAAAGCTTTCGTATTATCAGGCTGATATGAATTTCAAATTGGGGAATTTCCAAAAAGCAATCGATTTGGGACAGACCGCAATGGGAAAATCTAACGACATCGAAAAATCAGAATTGAATAAGATTATTGGTGAAAGTTATTTTAACCTGAAACAATACGAAAAAGCAATTCCATATTTGGAGAAATATGAAGGTAAAAAAGGAAAATGGAACAACACCGATTTTTATCAGCTTGGTTATGCTTATTATGAGCAGAAGAATTACGAAAAAGCGATTTCTCAATTCAATAAAATCATTGAAGGAAAAGACTTTGTGGCGCAGAATGCTTATTACCATTTAGGTCTAAGCTACCTTAACACAGGCAAAAAACAAGAAGCACTGAATGCTTTTAAAAATGCTTCAGAAATGGATTTCAATGCGTTGATTCAGGAAGATGCGGCGCTTAATTATGCCAAATTGAGTTATGATATCGGAAATGCTTATCAAACTGTTCCAGGAATTTTGCTTGATTTCTTGAAAAAATATCCAAACAATTCTAGTCGTTCTGAAATAGAAAAACTTTTGATTGATTCTTATATTTCGACTAAAAATTATAAAGAAGCATTGGTTTTATTAGAAAAGAATAAAACGGCAGAAAATAAAGCCGCTTATCAAAAAGTGCTTTTTTACAGAGGTGTAGAATTGTATAATGAGTCGAATTATCAGGAAGCGGGTAAAATGTTTAAAAGTGCCGTAAGTGAGCAAAAAACGCCTGAATTTACTGCACGTGCCACTTTCTGGAAAGCAGAAACAGAGTATCTGAATGATGATATGCAGAATGCTTTATTAACTTATAAGCAATTTGCCGGAATGACCGCTGCAAAATCTACAGATGAATACAAAAACATCAATTACAATATTGGATACACCTATTTTAAATTGAAAGAATACGATCAGGCAGCGAATTCTTTTCAGGCTCAGATTGACAATTCTAAAGAAGATAAAGTACGTTTAAATGATTCTTATTTGCGTTTAGGCGATTGCCGTTTTGTAAGTTCAAAATACAGTGCAGCAATGGAAGCTTATGCAAAAGCTATTGATGCAAAAGGTGTTGATGCAGATTATGCTCAGTTTCAAAAAGCACTTTCATACGGATTTATGTCAAATAATACTAAGAAAGTTGACGAATTGAATAACTTTCTTCAGATGTACAAAAAATCATCTTACCGTGATGATGCTTTGTTCGAATTAGGAAATACGTATGTAGCAGAAAAGAAAAATGATCAGGCAATAAAAACGTATGATCAGTTGATTTCTGAATTTAAAAACGGTTCATTTACTTCAAAAGCTATTTTAAAACAAGGTCTTATTTATTACAATTCAGATCGTGATGAGCAAGCATTGACGAAATTCAAAAAAGTAGCGGCAGAATTTCCGAAAACTCCAGAAGCTCTTGAAGCAGTAGCAACAGCAAGATTGATTTATGTAGATTCTGGTAAGGTTGACGAATATGCTTCGTGGGTGCGCACTCTCGATTTTGTTGCCGTAACAGATGCCGAACTAGACAACGATACTTACGATGCAGCTTTTAAACAATACAGTCAAAACAACAGCAAAGTTGCTATTACAGGATTTTCGGGTTACCTAAACAAATTCTCGAACGGAATGCATGCGCTTGAAGCTAATTTTTATCTAGCGCAACTTTATTACGCAGAGGGTTCTGAAACTAAATCGGTTGCTAATTATCAATATGTAATCGATCAGCCTCGAAATGAATTTACAGAGCAAGCTTTAAACAGATTGGCGCAGATTTATCTAAAAGCAAAAGACTGTGATAAGGCGATTCCAATTTTAGTTCGTTTAGAAAACGAAGCCGATTTTCCTCAAAACAAAAATTTTGCTCAGGCCAACCTGATGAAATGTTATTATGATAAAAAAGATTACGGCAATTCTGTTGGCGCAGCTGAGAAAGTACTAGAAAATCCTAAAGCAGATGCAGGTGTAAAGGCAGATGCTCAGATTATTGTAGCACGCGCCGCAATGCAGACTGGTAATGAAGATAAAGCAAAAGCGGCTTATGCGAAGCTTTCGGCAACATCAAAAGGAGAATTGGCAGCAGAAGCTTTGTATTATGATGCTTATTTCAAAACTAAAGAAGGAAAATTTGAAGCATCGAATACGGCTGTTCAGAAATTGGCTAAAAGCTATTCGGCTTATAAATATTACGGAGCGAAAGGTTTGGTCTTAATGGCTAAAAATTTCTACGGACTTAAAGACAGCTATCAGGCGACATATATTCTGGACAACGTAATCAATAATTTTACAGATTACCCAGATGTAGTTGAAGAAGCGAAACGAGAATTAAGCGCTATCAAAGTGGAAGAGTCTAAAACGAATTCATCAATTAATAAATAATTTTCATTGTATACTGTAGATTGTATACCGTAAAAGTGAAAACAATAAAACAGTATACAATTTACAATTTACATTTTACAAAAAAATATGAGTTTACCTTTTTATATAGTTGATGTTTTTGCTGATAGAAAATATGCCGGAAATCAGTTGGCGGTTTTTTTAGAAGCTGAAAATCTGAGTGCGAATGAAATGCAGCAGATAGCGCGCGAAATTAATTTTGCAGAAAGCACGTTTATTACCAAACTAGACAAAGAAAATAATAAAGCCGAAATCAGAATATTTACTCCAGCACACGAAATGCAGTTTGCAGGACATCCGATTATAGGGACATCTTGGGTTTTGATGAATAAGATATTTGAAAATTCTCCAAATGAAATTAAACTGGAAGTTCCGATTGGACCGATTGCAATTCATAAAGCTGACGATTTGATTTGGTTAAAGGCGGCGCAACCAAAATTTTGGGATATTTTTTCTAAAGAAGATTTTACGGCATTCAGCAATCTGGCAGTAAGTGATTTTGAAAACCAATTTCCAGTTCAGGAAATAACCACAGGAAGTGCTTTTGTAATGGTTCCCTTAAGCAGTGAAAGAGCTTTAGAGAATTTGGTTTTAGACAAAGAGAAAGTCGATAAATGGATGAAGCTGCATTGTAAAACTGATCATAGAGGCTTGTATTTTTACTATTTTGAAGGTACAAAAGTAATGAGCAGATTATTTTATATTGAACACAATCAGTTACTAGAAGATGCGGCAACAGGAAGCGCAAGTACTTGTCTGCAAGCTTCTCTTCTGAAATATAACACGAAAGAGATCGAGCTGATTAATTTTCAAGGGGACTTTATGAATAGGCCTTCTCAAATTTATTTTAAAGGAAAATTAGTTGGCGATCAGTATGATATTAATATAGGTGGAAAAGCTCAGTATGTAGCAAAAGGAGAGTGGGAAGCTTAAAAGTTAGATAATTGATATAATTAGAAAATTAGATAATGTAAAAGGTAAAAGTAAAAAGTAAGCTGAAGATTGAAGATACATTTTACTTTTTACGATATACATTTTACAAAATATGATAAATATGAAATTAAATTGCCAGTATAAAATTATCATTCTGTTAGTATTATGTACTAGTCAGTTTTTATTTGCACAAAAGAAAAATGAAAACATCGGGACAGAAACAGTAAACGTGGTAAAACCTTATTCGCCGACAATTTCGGATGCTTTTAAAGTTAAAGAGATTCCTTCGCTTGACGATAGCGGCAACCAACCTAAAGAAACCATCAAGTACAGTATTTTGTCTGTTCCAGTTGCTTCTACTTTTACGCCTTCAAAAGGAAAAGCGGCGGGTGTTGATAAAAGCAAAAAAGAGCGTTTGTTTAATAATTATGCTACAGTAGGGGTTGGAAATTACAGCACGCTAAACGCAGAATTGTTTGTAACGCAAGATTTAGGAAATAATGATTATTTGGCAGGAATGTTTCGCCATCATTCTTCTCAGGGCGGTATAAAAGATGTAGAGCTGAATGATGAGTTTTACGACACTTCATTGAATGTTGGCTATGGAGCAGACAATCGGGACGTTTCATGGAATATCGATTTAGGTTACCAAAATCAGATTTACAATTGGTATGGACTTCCTGCTGAATTCGGATCAACAATTCCGAATCAGCGTTTTGATTTGGTAAACAGCATCAATCCGAATCATTCCTATAATACTATTTCGCTTGGCGGAAATGCAGATTTTAACGAAAGTATTTTCAGTAAGTTGGCTGCAAGATTTACTCATTTTTCAGACAATGCTTCATCATCAGAAAATCGCTTTTACATAAAACCGACTTTTACGGTTGATGTTATGGATCAGGCTATAAAAACCAATGTTATTGTAGATCACGTAAGTGGTACTTTCAAAAATAACTATGCGCATGACAATACAGAAGCCGTTAAATACGGATTTACAAATGTGGGAATCGAACCTAGTTTTGTAGTCAATGAAAATGAATGGACATTGGAATTGGGTGCTGGAATTTTCTACAGCGGAGATTCTGAAAACAGTAGCAACAAAATCTATTTTTATCCAAAAGTAAATGCTTCATATAAATTAGTAGGCGATTTAATGATTTTCTACACAGGAGTAAATGGAGGACTAAAACAAAATTCGTATGCTGATTTTGTGAGCGAAAATCCGTTTTTATCACCTACATTAAATATGCGTCCATCAAGTACACAATATAATGTTTTTGCAGGTTTAAAAGGAAAATTGGCTAACAATGTAAACTATAACTTGACAGGTTCGTATTTGAACGAAAAAGACAAAGCGCTCTTTAAAGCCAATGATTACACAGAAGTAATTACAAATGAAAATTATGCGTTTGGGAACTCTTTTGGAGTAGTTTATGAAGACATCAGAACGTTTCGTTTTTATGGAGAACTAAAAGCCGATTTTTCGCAAAACGTGACTTTCGGAATCAATGGTACTTTTAACAGCTACAGTACAGATAATTCGATAGAAGCATGGAATCTTCCAACAATGAAATTAAGTTCGACTCTAGATGTTAATTTCACAAAACAATGGTATGCAGGTTTGAATGTTTTTTATGTGGGTGAAAGAAAAGATATGCAGTCTAATTTAGATTTAGGAACAAATCCAGCTATAACTACGCTAAAAAGCTATTTTGATGCCAATGCTCATTTAGGATATAAATTTAGTGAACGCTTGACGTTTTTCTTAAAAGCAAATAATATCGGAAATCAGGCGTATCAAAAATGGCTGAATTATCCAGTTCAGGGATTTCAGATTTTAGGAGGCGCAAATTATAAATTTGATTTTTAAAGGTATATAGCCACAAAGACACTAGGGCACAAAGATTATATAAATAAGGAGTGCCTTTTTTTTCAGCCATGAGCTCATGAATTTTTTGGAGTAGATTCGTGAATTCGTGGCTGTTTTATGTTTAAAATAAATTACGATAATAGTTTTTTTGGATAATATTTGAAAAAAAATCAGAACTTAGCGTCTTACTGTCTTTGTGGCAAAAAAAGCTTAGTAACTTAGCTTCTCAGAATCTTAGCATCTTTTAAAAAAAATGACTTTCAAAGAAAAAATATATTCGCATTATACACAAATGGTTCAAGATCGAATTGATGTTTTTAGAGACATGATTTCAAACTTAACCGAAGATTCAAAAAACGATGCCAAAGGTTCTGCCGGCGACAAACACGAAACGGCTTTATCGATGATGCATATCGAGCAGGAAAAACTGACCAATAAATTAAAAGAAGCCATTGCGCAAATTGCGATTTTAGATAAAATAGATCCTATAAAAGCAACTGAAAATATCGTTTTAGGAAGTTTGGTAAAAGCAAACGGAATTTATTTGTATGTAACTGTCGCGCTTCCTAAAATTGCCATTGATGGGATTAATGTAATAGCGCTTTCGCCCCAATCTCCTTTAGGAAATCATTTGATGGGGAATAAAGCTGGTTTTAAATTTGAGATTAATAAAACACATTATACGATTGAAAGTGTAGAATAATTAATTTAAAAAAGAAAGTTATGAGAATTTTTTTTGCTTTTTTAGTTTTCGTCTGTCTCAATATGACTGCTCAAAAATCTGAATTTAAAGTTTATGACAATGGTCTGATTTATTCAGAAAACTCAGTTTCTAAACTTAAATTCATTGTTGATTCATTAAATTTAAAATTTAAGGTTTGCGAATTTAATAAGACCTTCAGATCTTATGAGCAAGCAAAAGCCAATTTTGTAGAACTTCAAAAATCGGATGCTTTAAAAGCTAAGAAAGATTTAGAAAATGGTATTTCATATACAGATTTTAAAGCCAAATATCGTAAAGCTGTTTTCGATGAAAATCATATTATATTAAAATCCGATTATACGGATTATGAAAATCAGGAGCAAGTTGAATTTTCCAGCCTGTCTTTAGGAGAAAGAGATGGGGAAAATATCACCAGAAATAAAAAAGAGATAGATTCTTATCATAATAATTTCAAAGGAAAATGGGTTTTTGAGTATAAAGAAAAAACTACTTATTCGAAGGAATCGTTAAGGGCATTTTATTTTGTTGACGAATTCAAGACAAAACCACTTTCTGAAAAGTATGCCCGATTAATTCAATATTCAGATTGTTTGGTAGATACTACAGCTCAAGTTTTTTATGATAATGCAAAAGATTCTGGTGTAAGATATATCGATACTGTACCAACTAAAGCAGTAAATTTTGAAATCTATATTGAGAAAGTCTTAAAAAGACCGAATTTTAGCAGTGAGAATTATTCTATCCTATTTGGTTTTGATGATATGGAACTCGAAGGAAAATCAAAGAAAAAAACCAAGGAACAATTGGCTCAGAAAGAGAGTATTGAAAGAGAATACGAGGATTTTAATGTAAAAATGCGAAAATGGCAAGCTGAAAGACTTACCAGAATAGATTCTTTAAGAAATAAGGATAAAAATTTTGATGTAATGCTCCGAGATGCATTAGCGGAAGCTCAAACAACAAAAGTTTCTGATGATACGTTTGAAGAATATGTTGAACGTTATATCGGTAAGGAAGAAGCGTTGGAGCTAAAAAGAAACAGACATGTTATGGGCGGGTGTAGTATGGATAATAGTCCAAGAATTCATGCACAAAATATTGCAGTGCTTTCTGCCGAGACCATTAAATGGGAAATTTTTCTTAGATCTCATCTTAATATTATGAACGATCGTTTTGACAGAGCAAGCGATGGTAGTTATGCACAAGGTGCAAGACAGACTTATATAAAAGAAATCGAAGTATTGGATATAAATGTTTTGGATTTAATTTTAGGAATCTCACTCCGAGTAGATAATCCTTCTAAAAATCATTACTATTCAAGTATCAACAGAGTGGGGCGGGCGCTTTCTGAAAGCTCTAATTCAGAATTAGTTGAAACCAGTTTGCTGGATATGATAAAAGATAACGATTTGGACGATTACAATAGAGTTTTAATGTATTACCTGTTTGATAATTACAATTACAACCTGAAAGATGAAAATGTGAAAAAGCAGAATGAATCTAAGTTACGGCTTGCAGTTGCTAGCATGCCTGATTATATTTCGTCGCGAATCACTTTTAAAAACTAATTATATTCTAAGTTATCATATTTTAAACAAATTAAATCCCTATCAAGTTTTCGAATTTTATAGGGATTGTTTTTTATAGTCTTACCGTTGGAGGAATAGAATAAAATAGTGTCACAAAACAAATAAAATCTAATTTGATCTGCTGAAATCTTTTAAAATCTGCGTGAAATATTTTTTAGGCATAGATTTTTTCACGCAGATTTACACAGATTTTAATCTAAAACGAGACGTAAATTGAAAAATAATAATTTAACCCCAACGGACGTTTTAGTTTAAGACGCAATTTTATGGCTATTTTTTCTTCTTGCTTTACGAATCTTTCATTAGTATCAGAATAACTCAGAATTTAATTCAAATATTTGTTTGAAACTTTAAATTTTGAAGCAGTTTTTGGTTCCAAATTGAAATTTTCAAGTTTCGAGCTTGTTTTTACTTATAAATTTTACATTTTATATGTAAAGATAAATTTATGCTTAAAAATTGTAACTGAAATAAGTGTTTGTGTTTTTCAATTGTAACTAATACTTCATCTTTGCCTTATCAAATTTAAAAAACTTATAAAATAAAATATAGAATATTATGTGTGGAATTGTATGTGCCTTTGATCTTAAACAAAAAGCCGAAGCTTTAAGACCTCAAGTATTAGAAATGTCGAAAATCATTCGTCACCGCGGACCAGATTGGAGCGGCATTTACAGTAATGATAAAGCGATTCTTTCTCATGAGCGTTTGGCGATTGTAGATCCAGCTTCAGGAAAACAACCTTTATTTACAGAAGATAAAAAATTGGTTCTGGCTGCAAATGGTGAGATATACAATCACAGAGAATTGCGTAAACAATTTGAAGGAAAATATAACTTTCAGACAGAAAGTGACTGCGAAGTAATTTTAGCTTTATACAGAGAAAAAGGAGTAAACTTTGTTGATGAATTGAACGGAATCTTCGGATTTGCGATTTATGATGTTGATAAAGACGAATATTTCGTAGCTCGTGACCACATGGGAATTATTCCATTGTATATTGGATGGGATCAACACGGAACTTTTTATGTAGCTTCTGAATTAAAAGCTTTAGAAGGTTATTGTACAAAAATCGAATTATTCCCTCCAGGACATTATTTGTCAAGTAAAGATGGTGAATTTGTACAATGGTACAAAAGAGACTGGACAGAATACGATGCAGTAAAAGACAACGAAACGAGTATTCCAGAAATCAGAAAAGCGCTTGAAGCAGCGGTTCACAGACAATTAATGAGTGACGTTCCTTATGGGGTTTTACTTTCTGGAGGTTTAGATTCTTCTATTACTTCGGCTGTAGCTAAAAAATTCGCTCAAAAAAGAATTGAGTCAGATGATACTACAGATGCTTGGTATCCGCAATTGCACTCTTTTTCTGTTGGATTAGAAGGTTCTCCTGATTTAGCTGCGGCACAGGTGGTGGCAAAACATATTGGAACAATCCACCACGAAATTAAATTTACAATTCAAGAAGGTTTAGATGCTGTTCGTGATGTGATTTACAACTTAGAAACGTACGATGTGACAACCGTTAGAGCTTCAACTCCAATGTGGTTAATGGCGAGAGTGATTAAATCTATGGGAATCAAAATGGTTCTTTCAGGAGAAGGAGCAGATGAGTTGTTCGGGGGATATTTATACTTCCACAAAGCACCAAACGCGAAGGAATTCCACGAAGAAAACGTTCGTAAGTTAGGTAAACTGCATATGTACGACTGTTTACGTGCAAACAAAAGTTTGGCAGCTTGGGGAATCGAAGGGCGCGTACCGTTCTTAGACAAAGAATTTATGGATGTTGCAATGCGCATCAATCCACAAGATAAAATGATAAACAAAGAACATCCAATGGAAAAATGGGTTGTTCGTAAAGCTTTTGAAGACATGCTTCCAGAAAGTGTGGCATGGAGACAAAAAGAGCAGTTTTCTGATGGAGTAGGATATAGCTGGATTGATACTTTGAAAGAAGTTGTAGCAAGAGAAGTTTCAGATGAGCAGTTAGCAAACGCTA
The DNA here is from genome assembly GCF_042431625.1 of Flavobacterium procerum. Taxonomy (NCBI): domain Bacteria; kingdom Pseudomonadati; phylum Bacteroidota; class Flavobacteriia; order Flavobacteriales; family Flavobacteriaceae; genus Flavobacterium; species Flavobacterium procerum. The sequence goes on from NZ_JBHLYW010000007.1 coordinate 275,873, forward strand.
GATTTAAGTTCCCATTGCAAACACCGACTTCAAAAGAAGAGTATTACTATCGTTCTATTTTTACAGAACATTTCCCTAGCGACGCTGCAGCATTATGTGTTCCTCAGGAAGCAAGTGTTGCTTGCAGTACTAAAATTGCTTTGGAATGGGACGAAGCTTTTAAAAACTTAAATGATCCTTCTGGCCGAGCGGTTGCCAATGTACATGACGACGCTTATGTGAAAGCCTAAATTTATTTTTAGAATTAGTATATATTGCAGAAAAACGTTCTCTTGACAGAGGGCGTTTTTCTTGTCTTAAAGTGTTAAATTTTTAGTTTCAAAAGGTTTGTTAAATGTCATTGATGATTATTTAACTTTCTTTTAATATATTTGACATCCCCAGAAAAAACATTAAGTATACTTATATTTTGAGATATAAGTAACAGAAAGCAGATGAACTTACCTTGTTTTGCTTTCTCTGAAAAATTTTAATGATTTTTTAATGTTCATTTTAAAATGAAATGAACAGAAATATAATAAAAAAAGAATAGTATGTCTGGATTATTGGCCGTTGTTGGTAAAGGAAAAGACCCACAGCTTGTAAAAGATTTGTCTGAAAGAATGTCGCATCGCGGTCCTGATGAGCGTGATATGCATATTATGGAAAATGGCAGCGTGCTCTGTCATGAAAGTTTGTCTATTATCGATCTGAAGTCTGGCAAACAGCCAATTCAAGGTACCGATAAGGCTTGGATGATTCATGATGGAGAAATTTATAATTATCAAGAGCTTAAAAATACCGTTCTAAAAGACCATCATTTCAGAACCGAATCAGATTCAGAAGTTATCGTGCATTTGTATGAAGAATTTGGATATGACTTTTGCAATAAATTAGACGGTGACTTTGCTTTTGTGGTAATCGATGGTGATAAATATATTGCAGGACGTGACCCGATCGGAATAAAGCCTTTGTATTATGGTTTGGATGAACGTGGCCGAATTTATTTTGCTTCAGAAATGAAGTGTCTTGCAGATCAATGCAAGTCGTTTTCAACTTTTCCTCCGGGACATTATTATACAGCAAAAACCGGTTTTGTAAAATATTATCAGCCGGAATATGAAGATCATAAAAAAGCAGATCAATCTCTGGAGCTTGCGGCTATCCGCGAATCTCTCATTGAGGGAACAAGAAAACGCCTATTGGCTAATGTACCAGTTGGAGTGATACTTTCTGGTGGATTAGATTCATCATTAACATCTTCTATAGCTTGCAGACTTTTAAAAGATAAAGGCGAAAAATTGCATTCTTTCTCAATCGGACTTGATGCTGATACTCCCGATAATAGCGCTGCAAGAAAAGCGGCTGCATTTTTAGGAACAGAACATCACGAAATTCATTTTACGGTAGAGGAAGGTTTTGAAATTTTAGAAAAAGTTATTTACCATATCGAAACCTATGATATCATTTCAGTACGTTCTGGTGTTCCAATGTATTTGCTTTCAAAAGCAATTGCGGATCAAGGCATAAAAGTGATTTTGTCAGGAGAAGGTGCCGATGAAGTTTTTGGAGGACATTTGTATTTTAGAAATGCACCTTCTGCAGAGGAATTTCAAGATGAAACTATTGAAAGAGTACAGAAGTTGTTTACTGCCGATTTGCTTCGCGCTGATAAAACGACAATGGCTCACGGTTTAGAAGCTAGATTTCCATTTTTGGACAAAGAGTTTTTAGATACCACAATCAGAATCAAAACAGAAGAAAAACAGCCGAAATCGTACAATGGCATCGAAAAATATATTTTGAGAAAAGCCTTTGATACGCCGGAAGATCCTTATCTGCCTTCAGAAATTTTATGGCGTCAGAAAGAACAGTTTTCTGACGGTGTTGGTTACAATTGGGTTGATGAATTGATAGAATATTGTGCGTCAAAAATAACAGACGAACAATTAGCAGGTGCAGGAGCTGAGTTCCCATACAATTCACCTACGACTAAAGAAGCGTATCTATATCGCTCGATTTTTCATAAATATTATCCACAGGTCAGTGCCGCGCAGACTGTCCGTAAATGGATTCCAAAATGGCAGGAAAACCTTGATCCAAGTGGAAGAGCTAATGCAGCACATTTAAACGGAAATTTTGAAAATATAAAATCTGGAATAGCAGTTTAGAAAGGTTAAATTTCAAACTCCAATTTTACATTTAGGATTTATAAAATAGTAAAAGCCGAAATGCATTCAATGTAATTTCGGCTTTTTTATTTGAAGAATTTTAAACTTTGAAGTTTTATTAAGTTTAGAATCTTGAAATTTGAAGATAAACGTTTTGGTAAGTTTTGGGATTTTAATATTGGAATTTCATTAATTTTTAAATTTAAATTCGTTTTCAGTTTTATTTTTTGGTTTTTAAGATAATTCTGTTAATAACTTAAGTGCTTTAAGCTTTATTTTACTGGGTATATAGCCTGCATTTTTATATATTTGCCTGTTAGACAATAATTACATTTTTTACAATAAATTATATGAGCGAAGAAATCAAGAAGAACAATTATTCAGCAGATAGTATTCAGGCATTAGAAGGGATGGAGCACGTAAGAATGCGTCCGTCGATGTATATTGGTGATGTAGGGGTTCGAGGACTACACCATTTGGTTTACGAGGTTGTTGATAACTCTATTGATGAGGCGATGGGAGGACATTGTGATGCGATTAGTGTTGCAATAAATGAAGACGGTTCTGTTACAGTTGAAGATAATGGGCGTGGTATTCCAGTTGATTTGCATAAAAAAGAAGGAGTTTCTGCACTTGAGGTTGTAATGACAAAAATTGGTGCTGGAGGTAAATTCGACAAAGATTCATATAAAGTTTCTGGAGGTTTGCACGGGGTTGGGGTTTCTGTAGTAAATGCCCTTTCTGTTCATATGAAATCTACTGTATTTAGAGAAGGCAAGATTTATGAGCAGGAATACGAAAGAGGGAAGGCATTATATCCAGTAAAACAAATTGGAGAAACAGAAAAAAGAGGTACGCGTCAGACTTTCTTTCCAGATGACACAATTTTTCAGCAGACAACAGAGTTTTCTTATGATACGTTATCAGCTCGTATGCGTGAGCTTTCTTTCTTAAATAAAGGAATTACAATCACATTTACAGATAAAAGAGAAGTTGACGATAAAGGTGAATTTAAAAGTGAAGTATTTCATTCAGATGAAGGTCTTAAGGAATACATTCGCTATTTAGATGGTAACCGAGAGCCGATTGTTTCTCATGTTATCAGCATGGATAATGATAAAGGTGAAATTCCGGTTGAGGTTGCCTTAATTTATAACACAAGTTATACAGAGAATATTTTTTCTTATGTAAATAATATCAACACACACGAAGGAGGAACGCATTTACAAGGTTTTAGAAGTGGTTTGACAAGAACGCTTAAAAAATACGCCGATGCTTCAGGTTTGTTGGATAAATTAAAATTCGAAATCGCTGGAGATGACTTCCGTGAAGGATTAACAGCGATTATTTCTGTAAAAGTATCAGAACCTCAATTCGAAGGACAGACTAAAACAAAACTTGGAAATAGAGAAGTGGTTTCTCCAGTTTCTCAAGCAGTTGGAGAAATGTTAGAGAATTATTTGGAAGAAAATCCAAATGATGCAAAATTGATTATCCAGAAAGTAATCTTAGCAGCTCAGGCACGTCACGCAGCGAAAAAAGCGCGTGAGATGGTGCAGCGTAAAACCGTTATGGGTGGAGGCGGATTGCCAGGAAAGTTATCTGATTGTTCAGAACAAGATCCAGCAAGATGTGAGGTTTACCTTGTCGAGGGAGATTCGGCTGGTGGAACGGCTAAACAAGGGCGTGATCGTAACTTTCAAGCAATTCTGCCATTACGAGGTAAGATTTTGAACGTTGAAAAAGCGATGCATCATAAAGTATTCGAAAATGAAGAGATCAGAAACATTTTTACGGCTTTAGGAGTAACAGTTGGAACTGCTGAAGATAGTAAAGCGCTAAATCTTGAAAAACTAAGATATCATAAGGTAATCATCATGTGTGATGCCGATGTCGACGGTAGTCACATCTCTACCTTAATATTAACGTTCTTCTTCCGTTTTATGAAAGAATTAATCGAAGAAGGGCATGTCTATATTGCAGCGCCACCTTTATATTTAGTTAAAAAAGGACAAAAGAAAGAATATGCTTGGAATGATTTGCAACGTGATCAGGCCAATGAAAGAATGGGTGGAAGTGCGGCTATTCAGCGTTATAAAGGTCTTGGAGAGATGAACGCGGAACAATTGTGGGAAACGACAATGGATCCGAATTTCAGAACTTTACGTCAAGTAAATATTGATAGCCTTGCAGAAGCTGACCAAGTTTTCTCTATGTTGATGGGTGATGAAGTACCGCCTCGTAGAGAGTTTATCGAGAAAAATGCAGTTTATGCAAATATTGACGCATAAAATGAAAATTTAATAATTCCAATTCGTTTAATTGTTTAAATTTACTAGACAATTAAACGAATTGTCTTTTTAAGGAATAGACAAATATTAATAACCGATAAAGTAAAAAATATGAAAGTTACCATTGTAGGAGCAGGAAATGTTGGAGCTACCTGCGCAGATGTTATTTCTTATAGAGGAATTGCAAGCGAAGTAGTATTGTTGGATATTAAAGAAGGTTTTGCCGAAGGTAAGGCACTGGATATTACTCAGTGTGCCACAAACACAGGTTTTAACACCAAAGTTTCTGGAGTAACCAATGATTATTCTAAAACTGCCGGAAGCGATGTAGTTGTGATTACATCAGGAATTCCAAGAAAACCGGGAATGACCAGAGAAGAGTTGATAGGCATTAATGCAGGCATTGTAAAAACAGTTGCTGAAAATGTACTTAAATATTCTCCTGATACTATAATCGTGGTAGTTTCCAATCCAATGGATACGATGACTTATCTTGCTTTGAAAGCAACAGGTCTTCCAAAAAATAGAATTATTGGTATGGGCGGTGCATTAGACAGTTCTCGTTTTAGAACTTATCTTTCTCTTGCTCTAGATAAACCTGCAAATGATATTTCAGCAATGGTAATCGGCGGACATGGAGATACGACTATGATTCCGTTGACCCGTTTGGCTTCTTATAATGGTATACCCGTAACACAGTTTTTATCTGATGAAGTGCTTCAAAAGGTAGCGGCTGATACGATGGTAGGAGGGGCGACTCTAACAGGTTTGTTGGGAACTTCTGCTTGGTATGCGCCAGGTGCATCAGTAGCTTATTTGGTAGACAGTATCCTGAATGATCAGAAAAAAATGATTGCCTGCTCTGTTTTTGTAGAAGGAGAATACGGTCAAAACGATATTTGTATTGGAGTCCCTTGCATAATTGGAAAGAATGGAATCGAAGAGATTGTTGATATTAAATTAAACGACCAGGAAAAGGCATTATTTAGCAAAAGTGCAGATGCGGTTCGCAGCATGAATGATGCTCTGAAATCGATTTTAGTATAATAAAAACCGAAAAAAAAGAAAAAGGCTGCACTTTTGCAGTCTTTTTTTTGAGATTAATTAATAAATTAATTGGTTAATATTTTCGTTAATTATATATTTGCTCGGTTTAAAAAAAAATTGGTAATTCGTGATCTCGTATTTTTGTTTTAAAAAATCATGTCAGGGCTTATTTTATGGGACTTTAAAACAAAAACAAAAATAAAACATAATTAATTTTTAGTAATAATGCAGAATAAAGGACTTATTAAATTTTTCGCAATTCTATTTGCATTGGTGAGTATTTACCAACTATCATTCACTTTTGTGGCAAATGGTGTCAAAAGTGAAGCTAAAGCTTTTGCAGGAGATAATCCTGATAAAGAGCTGAAATATTTAGATTCTATTGGTAAAGTAAAAGTGTTAAATCTTGGTTTTACTGATTTCACTTACAACGAAGTGAAAAATAAACAGCTTAATAAAGGTCTTGACTTAGAAGGAGGAATCAACGTGATTCTTCAGATTTCAGTAAAAGACATTTTAAAAGGGCTAGCTAATAATTCTAAAAATCCGGTATTTAATAAATCTTTAGCGGATGCAACTGCAAATTTAGAAGGAAATAAGACCTATTTAAGTAAATTTTTTGAAGCTTTTGATGCAAACTCAAAAGGTTCTGTAAAATTAGCATCACCAGAAATTTTTGCAAACAGAAGTCTTCAAGGAGAAGGTGGAGTTGACTTTCAGATGTCTGATGCTCAAGTTCAAAAAGTTATTAAAAGAAAAGTTGATGAGTCTATCGAAAGTGCTTACAAAGTATTAAGAGAACGTATCGACAAATTTGGTGTTACACAGCCAAACATCCAGAAATTAGGAGAAACAGGAAGAATCTTAGTAGAGCTTCCAGGGGCTAAAGATGTAGACCGTATCAAAAAATTATTAGGTGGAAAAGCTCAATTAGAGTTTTGGGAAACTTATAAAATCGAAGAAATTGGAAACTTCTTAGTGAATGCTAATGAAGCTTTAAAGAAAACTGAAGTTAAGAAAACAGAAACTAAAACTGTTGCTAAAGATTCATTGAATGCATTATTGACTGATGCTAAAGATTCTACTGTAGCTAAAAAAGGAAACAATCCGTTGTTTGATAAAATCATCATGAACGGTAATGGTCCTGTTTTAGGATTTTTTGCTCCAAAAGATACTGCTGTTATCAATTCTTACTTTAAAAGACCAGAAATTAGAGTTTTATTGGCTGCAGATCAGCATTATGCTAAATTTGTATGGAGTAAACCAACTACTATTAAAGATCCAACAGCAAAAGATATCAAAACAGCAAAAGATATTGAGGCAGTTGAATTATACGCTTTAAAAGGATCAAGAGACAACACGCCTGCAATGAGCGGTGCTGTTGTTACTGATGCAAAAGATACTTTTGACCAAATGGGTAAACCTGCAGTATCTATGCAGATGAACAGCCAAGGAGCAAAAGTTTGGGAAGAATTGACAGGTAGAGCATTTGCTCAAAAAAGTTATATCGCTATTGTTCTTGATAACATCGTATATTCTGCACCAGGTGTTACAAGTGGTCCAATTGCTGGAGGAAGATCTGAAATTACAGGTTCTTTTGATGTAGCTGAAACTAAAGATTTAGCAAACGTATTGAATGCAGGTAAATTACCAGCTTCTGCTGATATTATTCAATCAACTGTTGTAGGGCCATCTTTAGGTCAGGCAGCGATTGATGCAGGTACGATTTCTTCTGTATTAGGATTTTTATTAGTTTGCGTTTGGATGGTATTCTATTATGGTAAAGCTGGATGGTATGCAAACCTTGCTTTATTATTGAACTTACTTTTCTTGTTCGGAATTATGGCAAGTTTTGGTTTTGTACTTACATTGCCAGGTATTGCAGGTATCGTATTGACATTAGGTACTGCAGTAGATGCTAACATTATTATATACGAAAGAGCGAAAGAGGAATTACGTGAAGGAAAATCTCTTTCTGAAGCGGTTCAAGCTTCTTACGGATGGCATGGTGCGATGCGTTCTATTATTGACGCAAACGTTACGCACGTTTTAACTGGAGCAATCTTATTTATCTTTGGTACAGGTCCTATCAAAGGTTTCGCATTGACTTTATTGATTGGTATCGTAACTTCATTGTTTACTTCTATTTTTATCGCAAGAATCTTTATCGATAGAAATATTGTAGGTAAAGCCGATTTAACGTTCTCTACAAACATTACTAAAAACTGGTTTACAAACTTCCATTTTGATTTTATCAAAGTTAAAAAGTTTACTTATATCTTCTCTTCTATTGTTACAATAGTGAGTTTGACTTCTATCTTTTTCATTAACGGATTAGATGAAGGTGTTGATTTTGTTGGAGGTAGAACTTTCCAAGTTAAATTTGAGAAACCAGTTGATGCTGCTGTAATTTCTGATGAGTTGTCTGCTGCTTTTGGAACTCCGGTTGAGGCTAAAATCTTAGGAGATGATGATCAGTTGAAAATCACTACTAAATACAAAATCAAAGAAGACGGTGTAGCTATTGATGAAGAAGTTAACCAAAAATTATACAAAGCTTTGTCTAAGTATTATGCAAATACTTCTTATGAGAAATTTACAAATACCTATGATGGTAAAAAAGTAGGGGTATTGCAAGCTTCTAAAGTTGGAGCTTCAATCTCTGAGGATATCAAAACTAACTCTTACTGGGCGGTTCTTGGTGCAATGGCAGTTATCTTCTTGTACTTAATGGTTTCTTTCCGTAAATGGCAATATTCATTAGGAGCGATTGCGGCAGTAGCACACGACGTTGTTTTTGTATTAGGAATTTATTCATTATGTTATAAATTTATGCCTTTCCATATGGAAATGGATCAACACTTTATCGCTGCGATTCTTACAGTAATTGGTTACTCTATGAACGATACGGTAATCGTATTTGACAGAGTTAGAGAGTTTATCATCGGAAACCGTAAAGGAAGTTTTGAAGATATCGTAAACGCGTCTATTAATACTACATTATCTAGAACGTTGAATACTTCATTAATGATGATCATTGTATTATTGACAATGTTTATCTTCGGTGGAGAATCAATCCGCGGATTTATCTTTGCAATGTTGATTGGTATTATCGTTGGTACATATTCTTCATTATTTATTGCTACTCCAGTATTGGTTGATACAATCTCTGCTGATGAGAAACATACAATTGAAGACAAACACAATAAAGCTTAATTATAAGTTTTTATATAATTAGAAAGATCCAGTGAAAACTGGATCTTTTTTTGTGCTATATTTAAATACAGTTTAATTTGATCTATGGCTAGAAAATTACTTTTGGGTTTACTGTTTGCCTTAACAGCAAAAATGATGGCGCAGAAGGAAGCTTATTCGCGTTATAGTGTTGGTTTTAGTTACGGGTTTGGTAGTGAATTCAATAATAGGAATTATACATTTACCAATGATTTCTACAAACTGCAACTATGTTATGAACTTAAGGAGACGAAAAGATTTGAGTATGCGATTCTTTTTCAGCCTGAGATTAATTTTGGTAAACATCAATTATTGAATCTCTATTTTGTAAAACCAGATGATTCTGATTTTGAAGAAAAGAGAGAAAAATATTTGAAATTAAAGGATGTTAGGGAGTATGTTCTTAATATTGGTTTTTTGATAAGAAAGCCTGTTTCAGGGCAGTTTTCGGCCTATCTTCTGGCAAGTATCGGTCCGATGGTGACAGATACTGAAACGGAAAGAATGTCTAAAGGTTTTGCTTTTGCAGATGTATTGGCTGTTGGATTTACAATAGATTGTAATAGATTTCGGTTTGATATTCGCCCCAGCTTAAGGCATGTTTCTAATGCAGGTTTAGGAAGCAATAATGCAGGTTATAATACCAAAAACATTGAATTTGGTATTCTGTGTAGACTTTAAATAAAAACGCCCAATATTTGATGTATTGGGCGTTTTGTTTTATCTGAAATTGATTAAGACTGTGCTAATGGATTTCTTTGCGCTCTAATGATAAAGAAAAGTCCGATAATTATAAATGGAATACTCAGCCATTGCCCTGTAGAAAACAAGCCTAATTCTTGTTCGATACCGCCTTGACTTTCTTTTACAAATTCTACGATGAAACGAACAACAAATAAAAGAACTAAGAACAAGCCGAATAAAAGTCCTGATTTAAGCCTAGCATTAGTTTTCCAATATAGAAAGAATAAGATTGCAAAGACAAATATATAGCAAAATGCTTCATACAATTGGGTTGGGTGTTTTGCAGGGACTTGAGCCAATAAATCCGCAAATTTTGGGTCTGTTGCAATTGCTGTGTAAGCATCTTTTGGATCTGCAATCTGGGTTGCGTTTACAGCTTCGGCTTTACTGAATTGGTCATGTAAAAATCGAATACCGAAAGAAGATGTCGTTTCGTGACCTATAATTTCTGAATTGAAAAAATTACCTAAACGAACAAAAATCGCACCGCTCGCAACCGGAATCACAACACGGTCTAAAATCCATAAAAGCGGACGTTTAAGGATTTTTTTGCTGTAATAATACATTGCAATGATAATTGCAATTGCCGCACCGTGACTAGCTAATCCTTGAAAGCCAGTGAATTCGAATTTTGGTTCAAATCTGAAAGGAAGAAAAATTTCCAAGATATGGTTTCGAAAATACTCCCAGTCATAGAAAAACACATGGCCTAATCGTGCACCTGCCAATGTTGCAAGAACTGTCCAGACAAATAGAGAATCTAGTTTATCAAGTGATTCGTTTTCGCGTTCAAAAATCTTCTTCATTAAAAACCATCCTAGACCAAAAGCGATTACAAACATTAAGCTGTAGTAGCGAATCATAAAAAATCCCAGATCAATTCCTTCTGAAGGATTCCAAACAAAATTTAAGGCGTGTGTCATGTATATAATATGTTTTGATATTGTTGTAAAAATAAATATTTAATATAAAGGACTTCTTTATAAAAAGTTAATGTTTGTGTGAACATTTCTTTTCTGGTACAGGATCGTAACCGCTTTTTCCCCAAGGGTGACAACTTAAAATACGTTTAATTCCTAAAAAGCCTCCATAAAACAATCCGTGCTTTTGTAGCGCCTGAATCATATAAGTCGAGCAGGTAGGTTCAAATCTGCAAGAAGCTGGCGTAAAAGGCGAAATAGCAGTTTGATAGAACCGTACCAAAAGAACAAATGGATATATCAGGATTTTAGACAACATATTTTTTTAGTGTTCAGTGCTCAGTTTTTTAGTGTTCAGTTTTTTACGCTAATTTAGGTCAAAGTGCAAATCTGAACACTAAAAAACTGAATGCTGAACACTTTTTTATTGTATACTAAAAGAAGTTCCTTCTTTTCCGTCTTTTAATTGGATTCCCAGAGCGATTAACTGGTCGCGAATCTGGTCAGAAAGAGCAAAATTCTTATCTGCTCTTGCCTGATTTCTCATTCCGATCAGCATATTAACCACACCTTCAAGTTTGTCAGTATTAATGTCTGCTGCTTTTTCGTCGTTTAATCCTAAAACATCAAAGACGAAAGCATTGACCGCCGTTGTAAAATCTTTTAAATCTTCAGCAGATATGGTTTCTTTGCCTTCTTTCAATAGATTGACATAACGAACAGCCTCAAATAATTGAGCAATCAAGATTGGCGTGTTGAAATCATCGTTCATTGCATCATAACAAAGTTGTTTCCATGCTTTGAAGTCTATAGAACTGTTGCTTGATGCGTTTATATTTGGCAAAGCATCAACAGATTCCATTAGTCTTTTGTATCCTTTTTCAGCGGCAACGATTGCATCATCAGAAAAATCGAGAATACTTCTGTAATGCGCCTGAAGCATAAAGAAACGAGTTACCGAAGCTGAAAATGGTTTGCTTAAAATGTTGTTGTCACCACTAAGGATTTCGCCCGGAAGGATATTATTTCCTGTCGATTTTGCCATTTTTTTCCCGTTTAGGGTAAGCATATTGGCATGCATCCAGTAGTTTACAGGAGATTGCCCTGTGCAGGCTTCATTTTGAGCAATTTCGCATTCATGGTGTGGGAATTTCAAATCCATTCCACCTCCGTGAATGTCAAAATGAGTTCCTAAATATTTGGTGCTCATTGCAGTACATTCAAGATGCCATCCCGGAAAACCATCGCTCCATGGAGAAGGCCATCTCATGATATGTTCTGGTTCGGCTCTTTTCCAAAGCGCAAAATCCTGAGGGTTTCTTTTGTCAGATTGTCCGTCAAGATCGCGTGTATTGGCAAGCATATCGTCAATATTTCTGCCGCTTAGAATACCGTAGTTTTTGGTTTCGTTGTATTTTACTACATCAAAATATACCGATCCGTTTGCTTCATATCCAATTCCGGTATCGATTATTTTTTTGATGATTTCAATCTGTTCGATGATATGCCCCGTCGCAGTTGGTTCTATACTTGGCGGTAAAAAGTTGAATGCTTTCAATATGTCATGAAAATCAACTGTATAGCGCTGTACAACCTCCATTGGTTCTAATTGTTCTAAACGCGCTTTTTTAGCAATTTTATCTTCACCCTCATCAACGTCATCTACGATATGCCCAACGTCGGTAATATTTCGAACATAACGAACTTTATAATCCAAATGCAGAAAATATCTAAAGATTACATCAAAAGACATAAAAGTCCTTACGTTTCCTAAGTGAACATTACTATATACCGTAGGTCCACAAACATACATTCCAACATTTCCTTCATGGATTGGTTTGAAATCTTCTTTTTCACCTGAAAGCGAATTGTATATTTTGAGCGGTTGCGTTGTATATAATGGCATATTTAAATGTTTGTTTGTTGTTTTAAGTTTGTTGTTTTTAGTTTAATACCGAGATTATAGTATTTGGATTTGGGCTGTAATTGTGTATGAAATTAAAAAACCAAATTATTGACCAAAAACAATAAAACTATTTTAGAACTGCGTATCTAGTTTGATGTAATCAAGAAACTCTCTTTTAGTCTGAGCCTCTTTGAACTTTCCTCCGAATTCAGAAGTTACAGTACTGCTTTCGATATCTTTAATTCCTCTTGAGTTTACGCATAAGTGTTTTGCATCGATAACGCAGGCAACATCTTCGGTTCCTAGAGCTTTTTGAAGTTCTTGTACAATCTGCATGGTTAAACGCTCTTGAACTTGAGGTCTTTTAGCATAATATTCTACAATGCGGTTCATTTTTGACAAACCAATAACTCTTCCGCTTGAAATGTAAGCCACATGAGCACGGCCGATAATTGGCAATAAGTGATGCTCGCAGGTAGAATAAACCGTAATGTTTTTCTCTACAAGCATTTCGCCGTATTTATAATTGTTGTCGAATGTAGAAGCTTTAGGCTGTTTTGCAGGATTAAGTCCGCCAAAAATTTCTTTTACAAACATTTTTGCAACTCGGTTTGGAGTGCCTTTTATGCTGTCGTCTGTCAAATCCATTCCGAGTGTCTGGAGAATGTTTTCAACATCTTTTTTAATTTTTTCTATTTTTTCTTCATCAGTAATATCAAAAGCATCTGCTCTAAGCGGGTTTTTTGCATTACTGCTGAAGTGATTATCTCCTATTTCGTCTAAAAAATCTTCGTTATTTATCATTAAAAACTACTATTAGTATGTGTATTCCTTTTTTAAGGCGGTAAAGATAATTAATAAATAGGAAACCTTTTCTATCGTTTTTACTATTTAATTAATGCTTTTTGGATATTATGCAATTTAGTCTTACCGCAGTTTGTTAAAAGCACAAAAGACAATAACATTTTTGTTATTGTCTTTTGATATAAGTTTGGCTTTGAGGCTTATTTTTTTGTATAAACTTTTAAAGCTTCTTTCAAGATGTTTACAGCTGTGATTAAGTCTTTTTTGTTTAAAACATAAGCAATACGCACCTGATTCAATCCCATTCCAGGTGTTGAATAAAAGCCTTTTGCTGGTGCAATCATAACGGTTTCGCCATTTAGATTATAGCTTTCCAAAAGCCATTGTGCAAAATCATCAGAATCAGCTATTGGCAGCTGGGCAATGCAATAAAAAGCGCCCTTTGGTTTGGTAACAATAACGCCTTCGATTTTGTTTAATTCAGAAATCAAAGTATCGCGTCGTTCTTTGTACTCACCAATAACTTCGTCAAAATAATTTTGCGGTGTGTCAATTGCAGCTTCGCAAGCGATTTGCTCGATCGTAGGCGGACTTAAACGCGCCTGAGCAAATTTCATTACTGTAGCAAGAACCTCTTTATTTTTAGTAACTAGACATCCAATTCGTGCACCACACATGCTGTAACGCTTAGAAACAGAATCGACCATGATTACGTTTTGTTGTACATCTTCTAAATTCATTACAGAAAAATGCACCTCGTCTCCATCGTATAAAAATTCGCGATAAACTTCGTCAGCAATTAAATATAAATCGTGTTTTTTAATTAAATGAGCTAACTGTTTAATTTCTGTTTCAGAGTATAAATACCCAGTCGGATTTCCAGGATTGCAAATCAGAATGGCTTTTGTTTTTGGTGTAATGAGTTTTTCCACTTCTTCAATGCTTGGCAATGCAAAAGCAGTTTCGATAGTAGAAACTAACGGAACAACAGTGGCACTTGTTGAAGAGGCAAACGCGTGATAATTAGCATAAAAAGGTTCAGGGATAATAATTTCATCTCCCGGATCCGTAATTGTGGCCAGTGCAAAAAGTAAGGCTTCAGAACCACCAGTAGTTACAATGATGTCTTCTGTGTTAACGTTTACGTTTTGGCGCTGGTAAAAATGAGCTAATTTTTTTCTATAGCTTTCATATCCGGCAGACGGACTGTATTCTATAATACTCAAATCAATATTTTTTACCGCCTCGATGGCCACTTCCGGGGTTTTGATATCCGGTTGACCAATGTTTAGATGATACACCTTGTGACCTTTTTGCTTTGCTAAATCTGCAAAAGGAGCCAGCTTACGTATCGGAGATTCGGGCATGTTTTTTCCCTTGTGTGAAATTGTAGGCATGAGTATAAATTATTGAAGTGCAAATTTGCGCTTTTTTTTCGAAATTAACGTAAACAATATGAGTACTTACGAAAATGTAACAATTATAGATATATTTACTAATTTTATAATAAAATATTGCCAATGAAAAAATATATAGGATTGTTTTTTGGGTTATTGCTGCCTTTTTTTATTTCTGCACAAGGTGATTTTTCGATTCAAGGCAAGACCAGCAAAGTGGTGATACCATTTAAAATGATCAATAATCTTGTTTTTATTCCGATAAAAGTAAACGGAGTTGAGCTTAATTTTTTGCTGGATTCTGGAGTCGAGGAGACCATTCTTTTTAGTATGGAAGAAAAAAAGGAGGTTAGCTTTAACAACGTAGAAAAGATAAAACTTCGCGGACTTGGGAGTGAAGAAGAGGTTGAAGGGCTAAAATCTGCCAATAACGTTCTGGAAACGCACGGATTGAGTTCGAGCGGGCATTTGGTTTATATAATTCTGGATCAGAGTTTTAATTTATCATCGCATATCGGAATTCCGGTCAACGGAATTATTGGCTATAAATTCTTTAAAAATAACATAGTCGAGATTAATTACCATAAAAAGAAGGTGATAGTTTATGGAAGTAAAAGTAAAATAAAGCAGAAACTCGAGAAAAAATTCAAGACAATTCCGATTACAATCGAAAGAGCTAAGCCTTACATTCAAACAAATGCAGTAGTTGATTCTGTCCCTATGACGGCAAAACTTCTTGTAGATATAGGAAATAGTGATGCTTTCTGGATTTTTGAGAACAACAAAATAAAGCTTCCTAAAAAGAATTTTCCTGATTTTTTGGGAAAAGGTTTCAGCGGCGACATTGAAGGACATCGCGCCAAAATCGAAAAATTTTCTATTGACGGATTTGAATTTAAAAGACCCATAGTTTCGTTTCCCGATTCTTCATCAATCAAGAATGTAAAAATGGTTCCTGACCGCATTGGTTCTGTCGGAGGAGAAATTTTTAAGAGATTTACTTTGGTTTTAGATTATCAAGATAAAAAGTTATACCTACGCAAAAACAGCAGATACAATGAGCCTTTTACTTATAATAAAAGTGGTATCACAATACAGCACAATGGTTTGCAGTGGGTTCAGGAAACGGTTCATATGGAGACGGTTCAAGTTGCAAACTCTTTTAGTGATGTAAGTTATGATGGGAAAAAAGACGATAATTTTAAATATAAATTTGCTTTAAAGCCTGTTTATGAAATTGTTAACATCAGAAAGTTCTCTGCCGCTGCAAAATGTGGCCTACAAGCGGGCGATATTATTGTAAGTATTAATCACGAAAGACCTTATAAGTATTCTTTGCAACAAATTAATCAAATGTTAAAATCAGAAGATGATGTGTGGATTACATTAGAAGTAGAACGAAACAGTTTGATTTTAAAATTCAGATTTAAACTACAAGATGAACTTTAAAGTGCTGTTTTAAAATGTGTTGAATATTTTTAGTAATTGTTTAATTTTTATTAATATTTTTCACTTTCTTTTGAAATTTGTGCAAAAATGAGTGTTAAATTGTATTTTTTGCTAAACATGGACTAAATTTTATTATGTTTATCAAAAAAATACCACTTTATGACAGAAAACTACAATAAATTCTTACGATTATTTTTATTTTTTGTTTTTTTTTCAATTTTTTCCTCTACTCTTCATTCACAGTGTGCAGGTACGGATGCTACTTTAACTGTTTGCGATATTCCTAATGCAAGCAGTAGGACAATCGACTTGTTTTCTCTTTTGGGCGGAACAGCAACGCCAGGAGGAACTTGGACAGATGATAACGAATCTGGAGGTCTGAACTTAAATACAGGAATTTTAAATGCACAACTTATAAGACAAAGCAGCGTTTATACCTATACATACACAGCTCCTTCTAATAATGGCTGTGCCGATAATACAGCAGTCGTTACAGTAACTATTGGTGGATATTCGGGTGTTACTTCACCAAATGTATCAGTCTGTAGTTCTGTGGGATTTTTTAATCTTTTTCAGGCTTTTAATGGTGTAGATGTTAGTCCGCAATCAAATGGGCAATGGCATAATGACACTACAAATCAGTACGTTAATTCTTCTATCAATGTGACCAATATGGAGGGGAATTTTCAGTTTACCTATACAATGCCTGCAATTGGTACCTGTCCCGCAATGTCTTCTACGGCCTTTATAAGTGTGTTCAGAGCGCCTGAATCTGGAACTCCTGCTCACTTAGATTTATGTGCCAGTGACGGCTTATCGGCTTATACAGATTTAGATTTGTTTAGCAGGATTTCGGGTTATGATTTGGGCGGTACGTGGAGAGATAATTCAGCAACGGGCGAATTGACCTTCAACGGCGATCATAATATTAATATCGAAAGAATATATAATACACGCGGAGAAGGAAATTATGGTTTTTCGTATAGAGTGCCTTCCAACAATCCGATTTGCCCTGATGATATAACCACAGTACGAATCAGATTGGAGACAAAACTAGATTTTACAGATGCAGTTGCTGTCGTTAACTCTGATATTTGCGAAGATGAAATTTCGACAGCAAGTTATTCTGTGATGATTACAAAAGGTCCAGCGCCTATACCAAACGGCACCTATTATGTTTATTTTACGGTATCGGGACCAAATGGAGGTTCTGAGAGAGTAACAGCCAATTTTACAAACGGCATTCTGATATTTCCTATAAGTTCTGATTATTTTAAAGACGTTGGTATTTTTAATGTCAATATCACAAATATTGTTTCAGTAAACAGCATATTGGCTTGTCGGAATATCATCAACAATCTTTCTGACGATTTGATTGTTTATCCGCTTCCAGATTTAACAGACGCGGTTCTAGATACGCCAGTAATCTGTCAAAATCAAGATGCAGTGATAAACATGAGTAATGCTTTAAATCTTGCAGATGGTGTCTATGATATAGTTTACAACATTTCGGGAGCAAACGCTGCTACTGCGCAAGTTACACGTATTACAGTAGTTGGCGGAAAAGCTGTTTTTACGGTACCTGAAGTTTTAAATGCAAAAAGCGGCACATCGGTCATAAGGATTACGAGAATTACTAATGTTGTCTCGCAATGTACTAACACTGCAAATGTAAGGGGTGAAATTCAGATTAATCCGTTGCCTAATTTTTCGACACTGAGGCTTCAGATTCAGAATGTTTGCTTTGGCGAATCTGTTACTGCAGCGATTTCAGGTTTTGGAAATTTGACAGATGTTACAATATCTTATACCATTAGCGGAAGCAATACTTCAGGAATAGAAACCGTTACTTTAACTCCAGTAAACGGCAGCGCCAATTTTGTTGTTCCTTCGGTTTTGCTGCCCAATTCAGGAACTTCAACCTTGAATATAACTAATCTGAAAAATAACAGTACAAATTGTGATACAGCTGTTGTAGGCGTATCAGATTCTTTTGTTTTAAATCAAATTCCGGCAGCTCCATCAGTAAACAATCAGACTTTTTGTAAAGCAGATGATTCTACTGTGGCAGATTTGCAACCGCATGGAAATCAATATAAATGGTACAATTCTCCATCCTTGACGACGCCTCTTGTGGACAGTTATATTTTGAAATCTGAAAATTATTATGTGACCGTGACTTCTGCTGCAGGCTGTGTTTCTCCTCCGTCAATGATTACGGTTACGATAACCGATGTTCCTGCGCCAGAACTCAAACAAGATGGTGGAAATTTCTGCGGACTCGATAATCCGACAATTTTGGATTTGTCTAACAATACCAATTCGCCGATGACAGTTGTTTGGTATGATGCTCCAACGGGCGGAAATCTGCTGTCTTCGTCAACTATTTTAATTGATAAAAATACATATTACGGTTTTGATTTTTCTCCAACAGACAATTGTTTCTCAGATGAGAATTTAGCGGTTACAGTTTCCTTAAAAGATTGTGATGCACCGCAATATCCGTTTTTTATTCCTGATGGATTTTCTCCAAACGGAGACGGTATAAATGATTCGTTTGTAATTAAGGATATCGAATTTCTATATCCGAATTATACGTTGGAAATTTTTAACCGATACGGACTCGGAATGTATAAAGGAGATAAAAATAAACCGGCATGGGACGGGATGAATTACGAAAGGAGCGGTATTGCGGGCGGAGTTGCTCCAAACGGAGTTTATTTCTATGTGCTCCATTTTAATAAAGACAACAAACCGCCGATACAAGGCCGTCTTTATTTAAATCGATAATTCTTTTTTAACAAAACTTCCAAATGAAAAAAATTATACTCCTTATAAATTTCCTTTTTTGTCTCTCAGTGACCGCGCAACAAGACCCGGAATACACACATTATATGTACAATATGAGTGTAGTAAATCCGGCCTATGCTACAGGAGTTCCAGCAATGATGAATTTTGGAGCACTCTACAGAACGCAGTGGGTTGGGGCAGTAGGAGCTCCTAAAACGTTTACTTTTTTTGGACACAGTGCCTTGACGGATAAAGTTGAAGTCGGATTGTCTTTTATTTCTGATGATATTGGAGATGGAGCTAAAAAAGAAAATAATGTGTATGCAGATTTTGCCTATGTTTTGAAATTAGGCGGACAGAATAAACTTTCACTCGGACTTAAAGCTGGGTTTTCATCAATGCAGACCAATTTTAACGGATTCCGTTTTACAGATCCGCAGACCGATTTTGCTTTCTCCGAAAATATAAATGCCACAAAACCAAACATTGGTGTCGGAGCCTATTATTTTAGGGATAATTTATATGTTGGATTATCGGTTCCGAATTTATTAAAATCAAAATATATTGAAGAAAAATCAGGAATTAATGCTTTTGGTGCAGAAGAAATACATACTTTTTTAACGGCAGGTTATGTTTTCCAGATGAATGATATGCTGAAGCTGAAACCTGCATTTATGACCAAAATAGTAAAAGGAGCTCCGATTACTTTTGATTTTACAGCCAATGTTTTATACAACGAAAAGTTTGAATTTGGAGCAGCATACCGAATCGGTGATTCTGTGAGCGCTTTGTTCAATTTTAATATCACACCTACGCTTCGGGCGGGCTATGCTTACGATTATACGCTCACAAATTTTGGGCAGTTCAATTCGGGAACGCACGAAATTATGCTATTGTTTGATCTTGACTTATTAGGAAAAGGATTTGATAAATCGCCTAGATTCTTTTAAAATGAAAAATATGAAAAAACTCATCGTTATTATATTCGTATTTTCTATACAGTTTATAAATGCTCAAGATCAGGAATCAATCAGAGCGAAGAAATTCTTTGAGAGAACGTATTACAGTGAAGCGATTATTCTATATCAGAAATTGGCAGACGAAAAACCTTCGCAGGAAGTCATAAAAAATCTGGCAGATTCATATTATTATACCAACGATTTGGTAAAAGCGCAGCGGTATTACCGTCTTTTGATCAATAGTTATAGTAATGGCCTCGACAGGGAATATTATTTTAGATATGCACAGACTTTAAAGGCGACTAATAGTTATGAGGATGCCAATAAGATGCTGAAAGAATATTTTTCTAAATCGGCTAATCCGGAAGATATTTCCAATTTCGAAAAAGACATCAAAACTTTAGAAAATGTAACAGCAATCGGGAAGCGTTTCGAAATTAAAAATCTTCCTATCAATACGCCAAACTCAGAATTTGGCGCTGTTAAATACAAAGACAATTTAGTTTTTGCAGGGGTAAAACTAAAACCAGGATGGTTCGATAAAAAGTATAAATGGGACAATAATACCTATTTGAATCTGGTTTCAATTCCGATAAAAAACATATTTTCTTCAGACTCAATTGTGCATTATTTTGCAAAAGAGCTAAAGACCGGAATGCACGAATCAAATGCTGTTTTTACAAAAGACGGCAAAACAATGTATTTTACAAGAAACAATTCTAAAAACGGAAAGAAAAAGAAAGACGATAAGAAAATTTCGAATCTACAGATTTTTAAAGCCGAATTAGTAGACGGAAAATGGACGAATATTACTTCACTTCCGTTTAACAGTCCAAACTATTCTGTTGAACATCCAGCTTTGAGCGCCGATGAGAAAGTATTGTATTTTGCTTCTGATATGCCGGGATCATTGGGGTCTTTTGATATTTATTCTGTCAATATAAACAAAGGGGCATTTGATACGCCAAAAAATCTCGGACCCGAAATCAATACGAGCAAACGCGAGCAATTTCCTTTTGCATCAGCAGATCATAAACTTTATTTTTCTTCAGATGGACATTTAGGATACGGTTTATTGGATGTTTTTGTTTCTGATATTAATGGAAATGAATATTCTAAACCGGTAAATATCGGTCTGCCATTAAATTCAAATTTGGACGATTTTGCCTTTAACATTGATTCAGAAACCAAAGAAGGTTATTTTGCTTCTAACAGGGAAGGCGGAAAAGGAAGCGACGATATTTATCAGTTTAAAGAAATCAAAGATTTGATTGTCGAAGACTGCAAACAATTTATCGCTGGAATTATTACAGATGTTGACACTAAGCTTCCTCTCGAAAATGCAACGGTAATCCTGCAGGATTCTGATAAAAAAACCTTGTACACATTTACAACTCCGCTTGACGGAAAATTTAATTTTACTATTGCTTGCGAGGCTTCGTATAAAGTTTCTGCCTTTAAAGAAAAATATACCAACGAGTCTAAGATGATTACGGCAGATAAAACCAGAAATGCCATAAATGACGGTTCGCTGGCATTGAAATCTCTTGAAAAAATCAAGTTGGAAGAAAAAGAAAATGTAGAAAAGAAAAGAAAACAAGAGCTTATTCTGGAAGAAGAAAATAAGAAAAAAGAAATTTTGGCGGGTATTGAATTGAAAGAGAAAGAGAAAAAAGCCAAACAGGCAGAAATCGTTGCAGCCGAAATTAAAAAGAACGAAAAAGTAAAACAGATTTTAGAGCAGGAAAAAGATGTTGTTAAAGACAAAGACCGCCTGATTATCAAAACAGATCCAATTTACTTTGATTATAATTTATGGTACATTCGAAAAGAATCGAAAGTGGTTTTGGGAAGAGTGGTTGAATTAATGAATAAATATCCTGGAATGGTAATCGAGATTGGTTCGCATACAGACTCGCGAGGAAATGAAAAGTTCAATGAAAATTTATCTCAGAAAAGAGCCAATTCTACTCGAGAATTTATCATTCAGTCCGGAATTGATCCTAAAAGGGTAAGCGCAAAAGGCTACGGAGAATCGGTGCCGATTGTGAAATGTAAAACGGATGAATCTTGTACAGAAGAGGAACATGAGTTGAACAGAAGATCAGAATTTGTAATTAAGAATCTATAGAAATTTTCCTGTAAACCCGTCAGATTAATCTTGACGGGTTTACTTTTTATTTTAGGTTAATATTTTATAAAAAAACTTTCTGATGGTTTCTTTTTTATTAATTTTATAGCATAACCATTGAAATTTACATTATGAAAAATCTAACCTTATCTTGTCTGCTTTTGGTCTGCATCGGATTCCAAAGCTGTAAAAATGATGAAAAACAAAAAGCGGAAGAAGCTGCAAAAGCGGAAGGAGAAACTGTAGTGAGCACTGCTTGTTACAAAGCAATTTATGAAAAAGATACAATAGATTTAAAATTGAACACGTTGAAAAACGGGAAATTAAACGGAGATATGATAATGAAGGTTGCTCCTGTAACAGTGAGAACTGGAGAAGTTGCTGGAGAATTTCATGGTGATACCTTGTTTATAGACTATACTTTTAAAGAAGCAGCAAGTCAGGGCAAAACGTTTAAAAATCCGATGGCATTGTTAAAACGCGACAATCAGCTTATTTTAGGAAACGGAACGATGCAGACTACAATGGGCGTTACGTATTTAGTAAAAGATAAGCCAATTGATTTCGAACGTGTTAAATATAAATTTGACACCGTTGAATGCGCTGATAAAAAATAAAACACAGATTTTACAATAGTAAATCACTCCATAAAAAAGCCGTTTCTGAATAAGAAACGGCTTTTTGTTATTTTGATTTTTAATTCTTTTATAAAACCTCGCCTTTAATTTTAAGGGCTATACGTCCGTCAGGATAATTGACAGCATTGGTTTCAACCGTAATTGTTTTACGAATCGGACCACTTGCCATGTTGTATTTTACGTCAATTTTCCCTTTTTTACCTGGCTGAATTGCTGCTGCAGGTTTGGTAACAACGATTGAACTTAAAGTTGATTCTGCTCCAGTAATTAACAGTGGTGCATCGCCTGTGTTTGTAAACTCAAAGGAACGAACTCCGTTATCTGTCTTAGAAATTTTTCCATAATCAATTGTATTGTCTGGGGCAGCAAATTCAATTTTTGCGCCATTTTGTGCGTAACCTATTGCACTAAACAATACGATAGCAATAAAAGAGGCAACATTTTTCATTTTGAAATTGTTTTTTAGTTGTAAGTAAATATACATTCTTTTAATTAACACACAAATTATTAATTCGTTTTTTATAGTGTACTTAATTATTTACTTTTGCTGTTAATTATAATTACAAAAATTGAACCAAAGTTTTAGTTTATTTGTTTAACTGATTAATCGTTTCATTGATTTATTCCAATAACGATTAAGCAAATAACAAATTGACGATTAAACGAATTAACGATTAAAACAACCTATTTAAATGACAATTCCAGCACAATTTGACGCTAAGACGATTGAGAACAAATGGTATGATTACTGGATGAAAAACAACTATTTTCATTCAGAACCAGATCATAGAACGCCGTACACCATTGTAATCCCGCCACCAAACGTCACTGGAGTCCTTCACATGGGACATATGTTGAACAATACGATTCAGGATGTTTTAATTCGTAGAGCGCGTCTTAAAGGATTAAACGCTTGTTGGGTTCCGGGGACTGATCACGCGTCTATTGCTACTGAAGCAAAAGTAGTAGCGAAGTTAAAAGCAGAAGGAATCAATAAAAACGACTTGACCCGCGAAGAATTCCTAAAACATGCTTGGGAATGGACAGACAAATACGGCGGAACAATCTTAGAACAGCTTAAGAAATTAGGAGCTTCTTGCGATTGGGAACGCACTAAATTTACAATGGATCCAGATATGTCTGCATCTGTAATTCGTTCTTTTGTTGATTTATACAACAAAGGATTAATTTACAGAGGTTACCGAATGGTAAACTGGGATCCAGAAGCAAAAACAACTCTTTCTGACGAAGAAGTAATTTACGAGGAACAACAAGGAAAATTATTTTTCTTAAAATATAAAATCGAAGGCTCAGAAGATTTCTTGACAATTGCAACAACACGTCCTGAGACTATCTTCGGAGATACTGCTATCTGTATCAATCCAAACGATGAGCGTTTTACACATTTAAAAGGTAAAAAAGCCATTGTTCCAATCTGCGGTAGAGTTATTCCAATTATCGAAGATGAATATGTAGATGTAGAATTCGGTACAGGATGTTTGAAAGTAACGCCTGCACACGATATGAACGATAAAACGTTAGGAGAAAAACACAATCTTGAAATCGTTGATATTTTTAATGAAGATGCGACTTTAAACAGTTTCGGATTGCATTATCAAGGAAAAGATCGTTTTGTAGTTCGTACTGAAATTGCAAAAGAGTTGGAAGAAACTGGCGCTTTAGCAAAAACAGAAATTCACTTGAATAAAGTTGGAACTTCTGAAAGAACAAAAGCCGTAATCGAACCAAGATTATCAGACCAATGGTTCCTAAAAATGGAAGAATTGGTAAAACCAGCAATTAAATCGGTTTTAGAAACAGGAGACATTAAATTACACCCAAAACGTTTCGAAAACACCTATGCTCATTGGTTGAACAACATTCGCGATTGGAATATTTCTCGTCAGTTATGGTGGGGACACAGAATTCCGGCATATTATTATGGTGATGGAAAAGAAGATTTTGTAGTTGCAGAAAACATCGAGGAGGCGTTAAAATTAGCACAGGAGAAAACTTCAAACTTGAAACTTGAAACAAAAGATTTAAAACAAGATGTTGATGCCTTAGATACTTGGTTCTCTGCGTGGTTATGGCCGATGTCTGTTTTTGGTGGGATAATGGATCCAGAAAGTCCAGATTTTAAATACTATTATCCAACAAATGACTTGGTAACAGGTCCGGATATTTTATTCTTCTGGGTGGCGAGAATGATTATTGCAGGTTATGAATATGCAGGTGAAAAACCATTTACAAATGTATATTTAACTGGTTTAGTTCGTGATAAACAACGCCGTAAAATGTCTAAATCATTAGGAAACTCTCCTGATCCTTTAGATTTGATTGAAAAATTCAGCGCCGATGGAGTTCGTGTAGGATTGCTTTTAAGCGCTTCTGCAGGAAACGATATTATGTTTGATGAAGAATTATGCAGTCAAGGAAAAGCGTTTTCTAACAAAATATGGAATGCTTTCAAATTGATTAAAGGATGGGAAGTTTCAGAAACAATTCCACAACCAGAATCATCAAAAGTAGCAATTGAATGGTACGAAGCGAAATTACAGCAGACCTTACTTGATATTGAAGATAATTTTGAGAAATACAGAATTTCAGATTCATTAATGGCGATTTATAAATTGGTTTGGGATGATTTCTGTTCTTGGTTCTTAGAAATGATCAAACCGGCTTACCAACAGCCAATTGACAGCGTAACTTTCGCGAAAGCGATTGAAATGTTAGAAAATAACTTGAAGTTATTACATCCATTTATGCCTTTCTTGACGGAAGAAATTTGGCAGTTAATCGCTGAAAGAACGCCAGAAGAAGCTTTAATCGTTTCGACTTGGCCAGAAGTAAAACCTTTTGATGCTAAATTAATTGCTGACTTCGAAAATTCAATTGAAGTAATTTCTGGAATTAGAACAATTAGAAAAGATAAAAACATTCCGTTTAAAGATGTCATCGAATTAAAAGGAATCAACAGCGAAAATGTTTCCACTTATTTTGATTCAATTATAACGAAATTAGGAAACGTTTCTACTTTCGAATATGTTTCTGAAAAAGTAGATGGCGCATTGTCTTTCCGTGTAAAATCAAATGAATATTTCATTCCGATTACAGGAAATATAGATGTTGAAGCTGAAATCGCAAAACTGACAGAAGAATTGAATTACACAAAAGGATTCCTGAAATCTGTAGAAGCAAAACTTTCTAACGAGAAATTCGTAAACGGAGCTCCAGAGAAAGTCCTTAATTTAGAAAAACAAAAACAAGCCGATGCGTTAGCCAAAATTGCTACAATTGAGCAGAGTTTGGCTGGTTTGAAATAAGAATCAGATTCTTTTTAAATATAAAAGCTGTCCGTTTTGGACAGCTTTTTTGTTTTTTGTAATTCCGAAGGACGAGTAATTACAAAAATCTTGCTTTCTTCTTTAAAATCAATTAGTTTTTTTGTTTTAAAAAAGTCATTTTATCTCAAAAAATAGTTCTATTTTTTTTGATTTTCGTATTTAAAAATACGCTACATTTAATACGGTTTTCCCTAATATAATTGTTGTCTTTTCAATGAAAAAAATCTTTCTTCTCGCGTTCGTTTTTACGCTTTTTTTATCGTGTTCAAATAAGGAAAATAAAGTCGAAAATGTTGAAAAAGCTTTTTATTATTGGAAAGGCAGGTCTTATTTTGATAACGAGACTGAAAAATCTTTAAATACGCTTGGAGTCAAAAAGATTTATTATAAGCTTTTTGAGGTCGATTATAATGAATCGATGGGGAATTTTCCTTACGAGAAAAATAGTCCGGGCCAGTATACTTTTCAAGACCTTGAATCTGTAAAAGTTGTTCCAGTAGTTTTTGTAAAAAATGAAATATTCCAATACAACGACGAAAAATCGCTGGATAAATTGGCTGATAACATTACTTTTTTGATTGATAAATATCATAAGCAAGGCAAGCAGTATGGCCAAGATTCTGCAAAAGTAGTTTTTGATTATAATGAAATTCAAATTGACTGTGACTGGACAAAATCGACAAAAGACAAATACTTTTATTTGCTGAAGAAAATTAAAGAATTTTCTAAAAAAGAAATCAGTTGCACGCTTAGGCTTTATCCGTATAAATATCCCGACATTATGGGAGTTCCGCCAGTAGACAAAGCCATGTTAATGTGTTACAATCTCATCAAGCCCTTGTCGCAGAAAAATAAAAATTCGATTTTAGATATCAATGAATTAAAATCGTATCTCGATAAAAAAAGAAGTTATCCGGTTCATTTAGATGTAGCGCTGCCCGTTTTTTACTGGACAATTTGGTATCAAAACAACCGTTTTGCGGGATTACTGAATTTAAATTCAACCGAAGTCAGCAGTTTTGCCCAACTGAAAAAACCAATGTGGTTTGAAATAACGAAAGATCGTTATGTTTCTGACTACAATGTCTATCTCAAAATAGGCGATCAGATAAAATGCGAAGAAGTGGATGCTGAAACGATTAAAGAAGCCATTTCGATTATCAAGAAAAACGTCGAATTGGATAAAAACACCACAATATCATTATTTCATTTAGATGCCGGAACCTTTAAAAAATATAGTAATGAACAAGTTTCTGATTTTTACAATTCTTTTAGTAAGTAGTTTTGGCAGGATTCAGGCTTGTGGCTATTCTCCTTTCGGTGAAGATATTCGTTATTCTATTTGTAAACCGGAATATTTTAATTATAAGCACTACAAATCATTTTACTATACGGCCGAATTGTGGGGCTATGACTTTGACGAATATCCAGAGAAATATAAAATAGTCGATTCTAATATTTTGGACTGGTATAATTTTACGCATAAAAAAGTTGCGATAGAAGATATAGAAGAGTTCAATTTCAAATTGCTATTCACAGATGTTAACCCAAATAGTGACAATAAATTTATACAGTATCTTTATCAAAATAATGAAAAAGAAGCAATCAAGTATTTGAAAATTGCAAAAGGCTGCGAACTGACAAACGATGCTGATGATGCTTGGGAAAGAAATGAAACTGTCAATAACGGAAGAAGAGCTAGATTACTAAATAAAATGCTTCGATATATTGATGAGGAAAAAAATCTGTATTTTAAACGTAAATATGCTTTTTTGACCATCAGGCTAGGTCATTATTCTGGGAATAGAGAGGTCGTAAAAGATGTTTTTGAATCTAATTTTAAGAACACCAAAAAAGATTATCTCTACTATTGGAGCTTGTTTTTTTACACTTTTACGAAATCAAATCCGGGTTATATGGTAGATGTAGCCGATTTGATGGCAAACTCTCCAGAAAAAAAGCATGCTAGTTATTACTTCTTTCACGAAAATTTTAAAGTGGAGGAAGCTTTAAAATACGCCAAAAGTAAAACAGATATAGCCAATATTTACGCATATGCTTCTGTACAGAAAAGAGATCAGGCGCTCGATTACATAAAAGAAATTTACGCAAACAGTCCAAAATCTGAGATTCTTGGGTTTCTGCTGTTGCGAGAACTCAATAAAATAGAAGATTGGGTTTATACACCGTATTATTCGAATTATAGTCCTTCAATAGATTATCAGAATTTTTGGGATTCAGAAGAAAATAATATCTCAACACAAACATTAAGAGCCCGCTCAGAAAATGACCGTTTGTATGCCAAAAAGGTTTTAGATTTTGTCAATTCTATAAATAGCAGTAAAATACAAAATCCTATTGTGTGGAAAACGGTTGCAATAAATCTGGAGTTTATTACCAGAAATTATAAGGATTGTTTGAAGAAAATTGCGCTGTTTGAAAAAGAATATAAAACCGAAAAAGTCTTTGAAGAAATAGAAAAAATAAAAGCGCTTTGCATTATGGCAGATCAAGAAAATGGCAGGGCGGTAATCAAACCTGAATTAGAAGAGACAATTTTAAAATACAAAGCCGATGCGCGTTTTATTTTTGCACTTGGACGAGAATTAGAATTTAAAGGAAATCTTACCGATGGAATAGCATTGATATCATTAATCGAAGAAAGCGAGTCGATAGACGGAGGATTTAATTCATATGATGTTGAATGGCAAGGAAACAGAATTAAATCATCCAGCAATCTGAAAGAATTTAAACGTTATTTCGATTATTTAGACTTTGTTTATACAGCTAAAGCGGTACAAAAGATTCTTGACAAAACAGAAGATCCAGGATTAACCGATTTTCAAAAAAGGATTTACGCAGTAATCTTAAAAGACAAGAATTCTTTAAAAGATTTGTTAGGAACCAAATACATCAGAGAGAGCCAATTAAACAACGCCTTAAAAACCTTTAAAACTTTAGACAAAAAGTATTGGGATGACAATTATAATGCTTGGGAAAGGGGAGAATATGGCGATAATTATGTTTTTGATCAAAATCCCTTTTATGATTTAAAGCACACAGCATCTTTTATTCCGCATACAGAAAAGTATTTGGTAACCAAACTTTCTGTGACAGAACATTTGGTGAAATACAGCAGATTGGCCAATAATCCAAAAACTGCCGATAGGTCTTATTACTATTTTTTGATTGCAAATTGTTATTACAATATGTCAGATTATGGTAATTCTTGGATGATGCGCCGTTATACGAGCCGGAACCTGTATTATGGCGATGAATATCAAAATGAATCGTATATTGATGAAATTGAATACAGAAACAAATTAAAAGCAATCGCAAATTATAAACTGGCTTTTAAGAATGCGAAAACCAATAAATTTAAAGCACTTTGCCTGCGCATGATGGATTTTGTAGAACATCAAGAGTATTCTAATTCAGAGAGGGTTAAAAAAGAGTTTCCAGAATTTGCTTCAGATTTATCCGGATGCGTGAATTTAGAAGCGTATTTTAAAGCAAGAAAATAGAATCAAAACCTGACAGTTTTTAGCGCTGTCAGGTTTTGTTTTATTAAATGAGTTTCAGTCAATCCGAACTTAAACTTTAAATTTCTTTAAAGCCAAGAACAACGGGTACGAAGCGATTGTAATTCCCAAAATAACTAAAAAACTTTTAGGATTGCTGTAGATAAATCCGAGTAGTAAACCAATGGATGCTAAAATAGCAACAATCGCTGCCCAAGGATACCAAAAAGAGCGATATGGTCGTTCTAAATCTGGTTCTTTGGTTCTTAGTTTTAAAAGTGATGCATAAGCCAATCCCCAGACAATAATGGAAATAAAGGCAGCAAAAGAAAATAAGACCTCAAAGGAACCGACAAATATAATTAAGAACAAGCTGAAAAAAGAAGAAACCAATAAAGCTGTAACTGGCGTTCCGCCTTTGTTTACTTCAGTTCCTTTTTTTATGAAAAATCCGTCACGGCTTAATCCATAAAGAATTCTTGGTGGAATCATCATAAAAGCATTCAAAATACTTATTAAAGAAAATATTGAAATTACAGTTACTATAATTGCGCCGTTTTTTCCAAAAAGAACTTTAGCCACATCGGCAGCGGCCAAATTTGATTGTGCCAAAGTTTCAACCGGCAAGACATGAAAAAAGGCAATATTTACCAAAGTATAAATAACAGCTACCAGAATAACACCACTGAAAAGCGATTTCGGAATGTTCTTTCCCGGATTATCATTTTCTTCAGCAAAAAAACTAACGCTATTCCAGCCGTTGTAAGTCCCTATAATTAACTGCAGCGATTTAAAAAATCCAAATAAAAGACCAATTTGAAAAAACGAATTATCAGTTTGGATTTTCGGAACTTCAATTCCTGTATACATAAAACAAGCCACGACCAAAGCGACAAAACAAATTACTTTTAAGAAACTGGTAATCTGCTGAATCATGCTTCCGTTTTTGACACCGCTTAAATGAATTAAAACAAATGCAGTTAAAAGCGAAATGGCCATAATAGTGGAATAATTTTTAAGCTCGGGAAATAGTATAACGAGATACTCGCTGATTACAATACAGTAAAAAGCAGGCGGAATCGCATTGGTGATATAATCAAACCAGCCTGAAAGAAAGCCTAAATAATCTCCAAAAGCTCTTTTGATGTAATTGTAAGATCCTCCAGCTTTTGGAAGCATGGCACCCAATTCAGCATACAAATTGGCGCCAATTAAAACGTATAAACCACCAAAAATCCATGAAAAAACAACCAGCCAGTAATTGCCTAAAAGATTTGCGATTGCTCCAGGCGTGCGCAGGATTCCGACCCCGATGGTGCCGCCGATTAAAACAGCGATGTTAAAGCTGAAACCAAGTGTGGTTTTTAACTGATTATTTTTAGAAACTGACATTAAAATTGTATTTATTATTTAGGGAATATATGCTGCAAAAATAGCCATTTTAAAACAGTTTTTTATGAAAAACAAAAACCTCATTCGGTAAGAATGAGGTTTTAAAATAGGTTGTATGAAGCTTATTTTGTTGCTTTTAGATATTTGTCCAGAAAAGCCAGTGTTTTTTTTGATGTAGTAATCTGATTTTCTTTTTTCTGAAAACCGTGTCCTTCGTCAGGATATACAATATATTCTACAGGAACGCCATTCTTTTTCACACCAGCAACTATTTCGTCGCTTTCTATCGGAAGAACTCTTACGTCATTTGCACCTTGAAAAACCAATAACGGTTTTTTGATTTTCTGATAATTGTATAAAGGTGAAATCTTTTTTAGTCGAATACTGTCTGAAGTATAAGGATCTCCTAACTCATCATACAAAGCTTTTCTGAAAGATTCCCAGTAAGGCGGAATGCTTTTTAAAGTTCTAGGCCAGTTGGCAACACCAAACAAGTTGACTCCAACCTTGAATTCTTCTGGATGAAAAGCCAAAGCGCCCAAAACCATACAGCCTCCATAACTTCCACCATAAATACCGATAGCATTTGGATCAATATAATTTTGCTCTGCCAACCATTTCTTGCCCCAGATACAGTCTTTCAAATCGCCATTGCTGTGATCTTTGTTGTCTAATTTGTAAAATGTTCTTCCGTAGCCGCTACTACCGCGATTGTTAACTGCAAGAACTGCATAACCATGATTTACAAGGTATTGAATGCTGTTTGAATATCCGATTCTGCTTTGTCCGCCTGGGCCTCCGTGAACCCAAATTAAAGCGGGCACCTTATTGGTTTCTGATGCCTGCAACGGTTTGTAATAGATAGCTGGGATTTCTTTTCCGTCAAAAGATTTAAAACGGACAACTTCTGCTTTTACAAGGTCATTTTGGTCAATTTTTTTACTAAAGGTTGAGGTAAGCTGTTTTAATTCCTTTTTAGGAATATCGTAAACGTATAAGTTTGGCGAACTTGTACTGCTTCCAACGGTCAACAATAATTTATTTTCACTGTTAGAGATAATGACGTTTTGAACGTCCCCGTCTTTCAAATCAGGGAAATCTATTTTTTTTCCCGTTTTATGATCAAAAAGCAACACTTTGTTTTTCCCGTCGTCATTAATGAAAATGACACGATATTTTTCGTTTTCGCTCAAATTCATAAAATTGACATCCCATTTATCTTCAAAAACTTTTTCAGATTTTCCGGTATTCAAACTGTATTTTACGAGATAACTGAATTCGTTGTCCAGATTTGTGGCATAATACAAAATGCTGTCATTTTTTTCAAAAACCATCGGATTGTAGTTTGCTGGTTTTGCAGAACTGATTTTTTTGGTCGTCTTGGTTGTATTATCGTAAATGTATAATTCGTTCGTATCGGTTGTAAGTTCTTTTGTAAGAGCGATATATCTTTCGGTTTTGCTCACTGCATATGGCGAAAAGCCTGTTTCGTTTTTAAATAAAACTGTAGGTTTCCAAGTAAGTGTGTCTAGTTTTATAACATCAAAATATTTAATGTCACGTTTGTTGCTGCTTACATACATGCTTTTTTTGTCTAGACTCCATCCCATAAAATTATTGGCGCTGTTGGGCCACGGAGTAAGATCTTTTGGTGCGGCATTGCTTTTGTCCATTAAGTAAAGATGGGCATTTTCGTTTCCGCCTTTATCTGAAGAATAGATAAATTTTGAACTGTTTGGGAGATAATCGATGGAGTAGTTGCTCTCTGTTTTAGATTTCGTAAGCGCGACAGAGGATGTGTCGGCAATGTTTAATTCGTAGAGATTAGCAATTCCGGTGATGTTGCTGTTCATTAAGATTTTGGTTTCATCTTTATTAAAACCCGCAGCACCGATTGATTTGGTATCGTAGAAATCTTCTACAGCATATTGTTTTGGCATTCTTGCTTCCTGATTTTTTTCTTCTTTTTTGCACGATTGAAGCACTAGCAGTGAAAAAAGACCAAATAACATAAATTTTTCTTTCATTTTTTAAATGGTTTTAGATTATTGATTTTCAATTGATGACAACCAAATTTATGAAAAACATTTAAAGAAGTAGAAAAAATCTTATTTATTATTGGAATAGAATTTAAGCAAAAAAACAAAGCCTTTTCTGTTTTTCTTAAAAATGAAGAATACAGAAAAAGCTTTGCAGGATTACAATCTAATTTAAAATTTTAGAACTTGTAACGCAGACTTGTCATAATTTGACGAGGCGCGATTGGATTCACACTGTAATTTTCGTGAACCGTATAGTTTAATTCGTTTGTAATGTTTGATAATTTGCAAAGAATAGAGATTTTTCTCCACGAATAACCAACAGAAGCATCGATTGTTGCATATCCTTTTAACGGAATTTCTCTATCCCAGATTCCTCCTGGTCTTGTAGAATCGTATTGACTGTTCCAGCCACCAATTCTGTCTCCGATATAATTTCCGATGGCTCCAACAGAAATACCTTTAAAGAAACCTTCTTGTACGGTATAAAAGAAACTCAAATTTGCTGTGTTTTGAGGAGTTCTGGCAACACGATCGCCTTCTATAAAACTGCCATTTAATCCAGAGGTTTTTGTATAACGCATATCGTTGTAGCTATAGCCTGCAACAATAGTTAAACCGTCAACTGGTCTGGCATTTACATCAATTTCAACACCTTTGCTTTTGGTTTCTCCGCTCAAAACTTTAACGTTGGTATCGGTGTTTGGTGTTCCGTCAGCTTTAAACTCTGCCATTTGAGCTAGATTGCTGTTCGTAATTTGGTAAACTGTTACGTTTGTGCTTACTAATCCGTTTAAGAAATCGGTTTTAACTCCAGCTTCGTATTGGTCGATTATAGAAGGTTTTATAGGTTGCAAATCGGCAGTTGTTCCAGTATTTGGCGTAAAAGATGTCGAGTAGCTTCCGAACAAAGAAACTTCTTTTACAGGCTGATAAACCAATCCTGCTTTTGGAGAAAAAGCATTGTCTAAACGTTTTGGCGTAATGACTGGAACTGCATTTTCTGGAGCAACAGTTTGTTTTCCTCCAACATAGGTTTCTTTGTAAGTCGTTACTTCAGCTTCCTGCCAAGACCATCTGATTCCAGCCAATACTTTGAATTTTTCTGTGATTGAAACGAAATCTTGGAAATAAACGCCAAAACGATTTGTTTCTGTTTTTGCAATTTGAGTTGCTCTGTCTGTAACTGGAATGTCGTTTCTTTGCGTGCTTGGATCAAAAGTGAACAGATTTATCTTGTCGTATAAAGTTGGTCCGTAAACTGGCTGTCCGTTTTTAGTTCCAGTTTGCACATACTTTTCATCAAATGTATAAGTGTAGGCTGTTGCAAATGAATTTTCCCAATCAGCACCTGTAAAAATTTGATGTTTTACAGATCCAGTGTTGAAATTTCCTTGTAAACTCAACTGATCTCCCAAAACTTGTTCTAAGTTTTTGTTTTTTGCCAAACCTCTGTTCCATTCACCTGGAGTTGCATACGTATCTAAGTTTGACAACTGTGCTGTAGAATAACTGCCTCTATTGTAATTTTGTAAAGACGAATTGAAGTTCAGTTTCCAGTTTTTATTGAAATCATGATTTACTAATACAGAAGCGCTTGAAGATTTTGTGTTTCCATTTGACCAAAGTGATCCATAAAAAGCATTTCTTGGAAGATCTAAAATTTGTTTTCCGATAATCCCAGTTCCAAAATCAGGAGTCCAGTCTGCAGTTAAATAATCTCCCTGAACCGTAATTTGTGTTTTTGGATTAATTACAAAAAGCAAGGATGGATTAACATATAAACGTTCGTTTTTTACCACATCTCTAAAGCTTTCCGAGTTTTCATAAGAACCATTAATTCTAAAAGCAATAGATTTAGATAACGCTCCATAAAAATCGAAGGCAGGTTTGTAATACGAGAAGCTTCCCATTTGCATTGAGATTTCTCCTCCGGTTTTAAAAGAAGGAGTTTTGGTCACAAGATTCACAATACCTCCAGGAGCGACATTTCCGAATAAAAGCGCCGAACCTCCTTTAAGAAATTCAACTTTATCTAAACCAGAAACATCAGGAATAGAACCTGAATTATAGCGAAATCCGTTTTTAAACATATTGTTGGCAGACATATCATATCCTCTTGAGAAAAAAGATTCTTGCGCACCACCTCTTGCAGAACCAACATAAACACCATTGGCATTTTTGAGAACTTCGCTTAAGCGAATGGCTTGTTGTTGTTCGATAACTTCTGAACCAATAACTTGTATCGATTGTGGATTATCCATTGGTTTTAATCCTGAACGAACTGCGGTTACCGGTTTTGGTTCTTTTGTTTTGGTAACCACTACTTCGTTAAGTGTTTCACCTTTTCTGTTTTTTACAGTATCAGAAACTTTGGTGTTTTCTGTGCTTGTATAGTTTTGGCTGTATGATGCAAAACTGGCGAAGGATAGAAGTAAAAGTAAATTATATTTCATGTTGTTTATTTAGATTTAATAAAAATAAATTTCTGCAAATATAAATACACGCCTTCCTAGGAGGGAAATTTCGAAGAGCTTTTCTTACTTAAACCTTTATTAGTTTTTCCTTAAGATTGTCTTAATAATTTTTTAATTTTATTTTAATTTTGTAATGAATTAGTTGTTTGAGCCAAAAAAAAGACCTTGCTGTTTTAGTGCAAGGTCTTTTTTAAAATCTGAGAATGAATTTTTCTAGAATTATTTGACTACGATTTGGTAAGTAGCCATTTTCCAGATTTCATCGTATTTTTTTCCATTTTGCTCACCAGCAGATTTTTCAGTATGAGCGTATTCTACCATATAATTTCCAGACCAGATTGGAGTAAAAGAAAATTCTCCTTTGTCATTTGTCCATAATTCTTTTTCCCAGCCGTTTGGAGCAATTACTTTGATTTTTGCTTCCTTAGCGATAGCGCCGTCATAAGAAGCAACTCCAGAAACTTTTACGTTTTTCTTAGCACTATCAGCATTTTCAGAGAAAACGGCGATTTTATTTGAGTTTGCAGCAATGTTGTTTCCTGCATTTTTGTTTCCAACCACAACCGTTGCGCTTGAGTTGTAATCTAGTTTCATCGTTCCGTAAACATCACCAACTGTATGATGCATTACAATAGTATAAACACCATCTTCATCTGGAGTGAAGAAAGCCTGAAATCTGTTATCTAAAGCTTTTGTAGTCAGTTTTGTTTCTTTTTTTGAAGGACTGATAACTACTAAAGTAAAATCTTTTAAATCTGAAAACCATTTATCGGCTTTTGTGATGTCATTATCTGAGAATTCTCCAAAATAAATTGAAATTTCTTGAGCTTTTCCTTTTGTTCCCGTTGCTTTAGTTTCAATCCAAAGTGCGTGTGCGAATATTGGAAAAGAAACCAGCATTAAAAAGAAAGAAGCTATGATTTTAAAAGTATTTGATTTCATGCGATCAAGTTTTAATTGTTAGATGATATTTTTTACAAACTTAAGCCTTATTTAGAACAATTTAAAATAAAACTTTAAAAACTGTTTGATTTTTCTTCATTTAAGTCTTATAATAAAATTTGTCGGATCAGGTTTAGAATTACTTTTTCTTCTTTGTTTTATTATTGCGTCCCCACCAGATATAAAACCCAGTTATGGGAAGGCTCGCACAGATTAAGCTGGCAAAAAAGGCCAATACTTTTCCGGGGAAACCAAGGATGCTTCCTACATGCAAGTCATAATTAATAAATCGAAATTTTTCGCCATTATTTTTATCCTGATACGTAGTTGTTTTAAGTTTTTTTCCAGTGTACTGATCAAATTCTTCTGCTGTATCATCAAAACGGTTTTCAAATCTGATGAAGGTATTAAAAGTTCGCAGTGAATCATTTTCTTTTGGAAGAAACATAAAATAACTTTTGGCATCTGGATAGGATTTTTTAATAGAAGCAAAAATTTTATCTGTAGCTGTATTTTTGGTGTATTTTGTAGTATCAGAAACCAAAGGCTCAGGTCTTTCAAATGTTTTTCCTCCATTAAAAATCCATTGCACGCCTTTATCATAACTTTCAAAAGCCCAAACCAAACCTGTTAACGCAATGATTAAAGCAAAAAGCATAGAATAAAATCCGAGAATATTATGCAGGTCGTAATTTTTCCTTTTCCACTGAGTGGTGTCTTTCCATCGAAACCAAAAACGCTGTTTTGCGGCCTGTTTGTTTTTTGGCCACCAAAGCACAAGACCCGTAATGAGAGAAATTATAAAGATAATAGTGGCAGTTCCTACAATCGGATCTCCGATATTGCTGTTAAGGCAGAGCGTCTGGTGCATCATTCGTACAAAAACAAAGAATTCAAAATTATATTCTTCTTGTTGCTGTACTTTTCCGCTGTACGGATTGAGATAGAGATAAGTGCTCTGATAGCGGTTCCAATACCAAAAAGCATCTTTGTCTAATTCTTCAAAAAACCAGATCATTACCGTACGGTCATCACTATTAATGATTTTACATCCCGAAAGTGATTGTTTTGGATTTGTTTTCTGGTTTGTTTCTTTCGCAATTTGTATTAATCGGCTTATCGGAAGTTTTTCGTTTTTTATTTCGTCTGCATAATAATAGTCATGAACCACAGGGCGCAATTCTTCTTCAAAAACGTACAAACAGCCCGTAATGCCCAATATAATGACAATTAAGCCGGAAGCGAGCCCCAGCCAGAGATGGATTTTAAGAATAAGTTTTTTAAAAGTCATAACGGTTACTTATAATTAAAAGCGCCTCAATTTTAAGATTGAGGCGTCAGTTAATTGCTATTTAAGATTTAAAATCGGATTGTTAAATTAGCCAAGACACTCGTTGGAGCATTTGATGATCCCCAGAAATCCCAGTATTTCTCGTTTGTTATGTTGTTGAATTTCAAACCGATTCTCCACGTAGGCTGTTCGTAGTACACAGTTGCATTATAAACAGTGTAAGAAGGCATGTAAACTGTATTTTCTGCTGTAAAGTAATTTTTATCGATATAATTTGCACCAGCTCCAATTCCTAAACCTTTCAGCTTATTTTGAAAAGTGTAAGTTGTCCAGAAGTTAACTACATTTTCAGGAGCACCTGTTGCTTTGTTTCCTTCAATAGCAGCAACAGAAGCTTTCACAATTTTGTTGTCATTGTAAGCATATCCTGCTACAATGTTGAATCCGTTAAACGGATTTGCCATCAATTCAAAATCAGCACCTTTACTAACTTGTTTAGCATCTTGAAATGTATATCCGTTCAAATCTGTTCTTGTAGCGTTATCAATTGTGATATTGTAATAACTGATCGATCCGCTTAATTTTTTGTTGAATGCTTCTGCTTTTACACCACCTTCATACTGAACAGCATACACAGGGTCTAAAACCAATTGCGTAGAGTTAGGCTGTGTAACGGGTTGCATATTTTGAAAACCATTCATATAATTTCCAAATACCGAAACCTGATCTTTTACAACTTCATAAACCAAACCTAATTTAGGAGAAAGTGCTGTCTGGCTGTAACCTTCTGTAACTCCTACTTTAGCTCTTTCAAAATTATCAAGACGTAAACTTAACATGGCAGAAAGTCTGTCGGTAAAATTAACCACGTCGCAAGCATAAACACTAATTGTTTTTTGGTCTGCAACCGGAGAAGAGGTCAAAGCAAGTCCCGCGTCAACCGCTTTTCTTCTGATGGGAGCAAAGTCTGAAGTAACATCTATATTATCTAGAGTAAATGTTCTTCCGCCAGAAAAATTAGAAGTGTATAATCTGTAGTTTACACCAGCAAGGAATTTATGTTTAATGCTTCCGGTCTCAAATTTTCCGTTAATATTTTCCTGAACATTGGTGTAGTTATTATAAATTGGTCCCCATAAACCAACTCTTCTATCAACCTGTGTTGGAGAGCTCCAAACAGCATAAGTCTGATAACTGCGCTCAACATCTTCGCCTACAAACGAGAATACAGTTGTCGATTTCCAGTTTTCTGATATTTCATATTCCGCTTGAGCGAAAACTTTTGTTGCTGTTGTTTTAGCATCATTATCGTCATGAAACATCGATTTTTTGTAGTTTATTTTCAGATCATTCGGATTGGTGATTCCTGAATTTGCCGCATAAGTATTGTAAGTACGTCTAGTATTGTTTACATTATAAAGTTCGGCATCAAAATTAAAAGTAAGTTTTTCAGATGCTTTATAAGTTAAACTCGGAGCAAAAAGCAACGTGTTGTTAAAGCCATAATCAAGAAAGCTTTTTTCTCTATTTACAGCAACATTAACTCTAAATAAAACAGTCTTATCTGCATTAAGCGGTGTATTTACATCTGCTGTCAGGCGGTTTAAACTGAAACTTCCGGCAGTATAAGATATTTCGGCAGCAGTAGTTTCAAAAGGTTTTTTGGTAACTAAATTTACAACACCTCCAAAAGAAGATACAGACGAACCGAATAAAGTTCCTGAAGGACCTTTCATGATTTCGATTCGCTCTACGTTTCCAAGATCAACAGAAGAACGTCCAGAAACCGTTTCCATTCCGTTACGAGCATTTACTCCTGTAGAGAAACCTCTAAAAATCAATCCGATTCCTCCTGACGGATAACTGATTGGCACAACTCCTGGAGAATTTTGTACTGCATTTCTAATATCTACAGCGATTTGTTCCTGCAAAAGTTCTTTTTGTATCACGCTATAAACCTGTGGATTTTCAAGATTAGTCAAAGGCATTCGGGCTACATAATCTGTTTTTTTTGATAAAATGCTTTTTTTGCTATTGATAACCACTTCTTTGAGTTCTTTATTCGAAACTTTTAATTGAAGATTTAAGGATGTAGTTTCGTTTTCGGTAACGGTGATTTCCTTTTCTAACGTTTCGTAACCCGTTAGTGAAATCTGAAGTGTGTAGGTATTCGATTTTACTTTGTTGAATTCAAAACCTCCGTCATCATTGGTAATGCTCCAGTATTTTGAATTTTTTAGGATAACATTTACGCCAGCTGCTGCTTCGCCGTCTGAGGTTGTTATTTGTCCTTTGATTTTTCCGTTGTTTTGCTGCGAAAATCCAGCAAAGAATGTAAATAGTAAACTGATTGATAGAAGAAAACGAGATGTTTTCTGATTAAGATATTTCATTTTGGCTTTTATTGGTTTATAATAACTTTTATTTAGAATAAATAAAAACAACGCAAATTTAGAAATTAATATTATTTTAACAATTGCCAAGTCGATTTTTTTTAATGTTATTTTAATTAAGAGATTAGGAAGATTTAAAATACGGACATCTTTAATCGTTATTTAAAGAGTTTAAGAAGGCTTAAAAGTTCAAAATGTTTTATTTTTGCACTCTGAAAAATGAATTCATGATTTTACCTTTCTTAAAAAAGTTTGAGAATACACCAAAAGGATATCGTATAGCCAACACGGTTTTTTTCTTTCTATCTGGATTTGGATATTCTTCTTGGGTGTCTCGAATTCCGCATATACAAGCACAATTACAGTTAAGTGAAGCTCAGTTTGGAGCTGTTTTATTCGCATTCCCAATCGGTTTAATGCTGACAATGCCTTTTACAGGAAAGCTTTTAAACAAATACAGTAGCCGTTATATTATGCTGTTGGGGGCAATTATGTTCAATATTGTACTGTCTTTGCCGGGTTTAGTTGCTTTTGTATGGCAGCTGGTTATTGTACTTTTAATTTTTGGAGCTTCTCGTAATATCTTCAATTTATCGATTAATGCACAGTCGCTTGAAGTTCAGAAATTGTATCCCAAATCGATTATAACGCGTTTTCATGCCGTTTGGAGTATCGCGGTGTTTTCGGGAGCGGGATTGGGTTATATTATGGTTACCCAAAAGATTGCGCCTTCGCACCATCTATTAGGAGTAAGTGTTTTCATGCTCGCGCTTACGGCTTGTTTTTATCCAATGAGCATTCATAACGAACCAGTTCCGGTTAAGAAGAAGTTCTTTTCAATGCCAGAAAAGAATCTGGTAAAATTCGCTTTGATTTGTTTTGTTTCTATGGCCTGCGAAAATACGATGTACGATTGGAGCGGAATTTATTTTGAAAATATACTCAAAGCTTCTCCTAAGCTGACCAGCGCGGCATTTGTGTTTTTTGCCACAGCTGTAACTTTAGGACGTATTTTTGGTGATTATGGGGTAATGAAATTCGGAACCAAAAAAATCCTGTTGTATAGCGGTATTTTAATTACTATCGGTTTCGGAATCTGTTTTATTCTACCATATGCATATCCAACTATTTTTGGTTATGTTTTAATTGGTTTCGGCGTTTCTTGCGTAGTGCCATTGGTGTTTAGTATTGCAGGAAGATCTTCAAAATTAAGCAGCGGTTCGGCGTTGACTTCAATTTCGACAATTGGTTATTTAGGGTTTTTATTGGTGCCACCAATGGTCGGTTTTATTTCTGAATATTTAAGCATGAAATGGGCATTTCTTATTATGGCGCTTTTAGGTATTCTGATGATTTTTATGGTGAATAAGATTGGAGAGAATGAGTAATCTTTTTAAGTTGCTCAGGTTCTGAGTTGCTAAGTTTTTTGTTAGTGAATGTTTAGAGCAGCTTTTTTTTATTTCTCAGAGATTTTACCAAAAGTACTATTAGCACAATCAAAAGAACAACAATACTTAATACTGAGACTGCATAATAGATTAACATAGATCTGTAAAAATCAGTACTGGCATTTTGATTTTGAATGAAGATATTCGATTCAAATTTTGTTGTATTATGGATTGAAACACTGTAAGTACAGCTTTTTGAAATTTTAAGCTGGCGTAAATGCTTGTATTCTTTTCCATCTAGACTAATAGACATTGAAGAACCAATAATGAAAGCCGTTTTTTGCGGAGAAATTGAAATTTTTAATGTTTGAAGTTCACTGCTTTCCACCGCGTCTATTTCAAAATGCGCTCTTTTCGTTCCTTCATTTTGTCGATCGTATAGACTGTAATTCCCTTTTTCTAATGTTATTTTTGAATTGTATAATGGAATAAAACTTTCTTCATATCGTAAAGTCGTAAAATAAAATAATGATGCGCTTACAATAAAAAGCAAAGCAGGAATTGAAATTGCAATAATAACTTTATTTCTTTTTGTCATAGTAAGAAGATTATAGATTCCAAAGTTTTATTAATTGGCATCAAAATCGTACATAAAATCGTTTAATAATCCATTGGAACTTTCGAGGCCAACAATGTCCATCAATTCTTCAAAATAGGAACAGATTCTTTCTCTGTTTTCGGTGTCTAGTTCAAGATAAATAGATTTAAATCTGTCGAGACCCTTTTTTATTGCGTTGTGATAATCTTCTGCGGAGGGATTTTGCAATTCGGCAGCTTTTATAAAATCATCAGCTGCCAAATTAATTTTTTCTGTTACTATCGGTTTTAATTTTTCATCACCAATACCTGGATAAAAAAGGGTTGGCTCGGGTATAAATTTTTCCTTAAGTTTAAATTTTTCAAATTGATTCATTGCATTCAATGGTGTTTTGATTTTTCCCTGTCCGCAGGAAGAAAATGAAATTATAGTAAGCAATAAAAATGTTTTAATGAATTGCTTTCTCATTTGTTTTTTCTGTTTTGAAATAAAATCAGCATTGTGTTTAGCTGATTAAATTAGCTGTTAACTCTAGCAACAATAATATTTCAGAATTTAATTCTTCTTTACCGTTTCAACAGTTTTAGACGGATCTGCATTTTGTCCTGAGGTTTTAAAAACAGATTTAAGCGCTTTTAATTCGGTATCGATGGCATAAACTTCTCCCGATTCGTCTGCGAAATAAATGGTGTTTTCGATAAGTGTCGGACTGGATTTTATTTTCTCTTTTGCCAAAAACTTTTTAATCAGTTTTCCAGTAGTTTTGCTTATTACGTAAAGATTCTTATCATCACTTCCAAAAAAGATTTTATCGCCAACAATAAGCGGTTCGGTACGAATACTAGCATTTGCTTTAAATTTCCATTTTGCCGTCATAGTATTTTTGTCCAAACAAAAGAAAAAACCTCCATCGTTTCCAAAAAAGATGAGATTACCCTCTTTTACAGGACTTGAAGAAACCCAGTCATTAGTTCCTATAGACGAAACTATCTTTTTTTCATCCAGACTGTATTTGTAAAAATTGCTGTCATTGCTTCCAAAAAAGATATTGTTCTCATCGATAATAATTTTGCCAAAAACTGCTCCTAGAGCAATTTGATACGAGTCAATCAATGCGACTTCTTTGCTTAACTTATAGATTTTTCCTTTATTATCGGCAATAATGAGAAAATTGTCTTTTGTTGAAACAGGCGAAGTAATTGGGGCATTTGCATAAAATTTGCCGAGAGTAGAACCATCTCTAGGATCAAGAATAAAAAGGCTCGAACCCGATGAAATGTACAGATTGTTGTCTATAAAAACAGGTTTATAGGCAATGGCATTATAAGTACCTAGATTTTTCTGCCAGATTTGGTTTCCGTCTGCGCCGATGCAATATACAAGACCGTTTCCATCACCAAAAAAGATTTTATTGTCTTTAATTTCTGATTGACCGTAGATTTCAGTTTCGGCGTTAAAAATCCAATTTGTTTTTTTTGAATCAATACTTAAGGAATAAAGGTTTTTGTTTAGACTTCCGAATATTAGATTCTTGTTTTGAACACTAATTTTAGAAATAATGCTTTGTCCTTGTAAAACATTTAATGTCGCAAAAAAGCCGATGAATAGTACAATTTTGATTTTCATATTTTAGTCAGTATAAAGTTTATTTTTTTGTCATTACAAATTTTTCTGATGCAGGTTTCCCATTAAGATTTCCTGAAATTTCAGCAGTTAAGGTATTATCTGCACCTTTTGTATAAGTAATTTTCTGTGGATAATCGTGTTTCGGATTTTCAAAAACCAACTGTTTATCCGATGCAGAAGTTGATGGAAAAAAAACAGGTTGATCCTCATTTTGGCCT
The DNA here is from genome assembly GCF_042431625.1 of Flavobacterium procerum. Classification (NCBI taxonomy): domain Bacteria; kingdom Pseudomonadati; phylum Bacteroidota; class Flavobacteriia; order Flavobacteriales; family Flavobacteriaceae; genus Flavobacterium; species Flavobacterium procerum. Next base: position 319,565 of record NZ_JBHLYW010000007.1, read on the forward strand.
TTTACTGTAGCTTTGTAAGTCAGTGTTTCTCCTAATTGCGCCAAAACGATGCTTTCAAAGTGCAGCGTATCTTTTCCTTTAATGAAATAAGAAGCCGCGCTGAAGGTGCTATCATTTAACTTTTGCCAGTTTTCTGTCAAAACACCATCAGCAGAAGTATTTTCCCAGTTTCCAATCAGCCAGTCCGCTTTTTTGATTTTGTCTTTTTCTACTGTTTCTTTTTTCTGGCAAGAAACGAAGGCTATTATAAGGGCTATAAGGGTAATTTTCTGGAACATATTTTTAAGATTTTGGTTGGGTGCTAATGTATGAAAAAAATATTTGTCATTGAAAGTAGCCACGACCCGAGCGATAGCGAACTGGCAAAGCAATTCACGAATTTTCTTGAAATGCAATAGTAAAGGCTTGCGGCAATTCACTAATTTATTTCACGCAGATTTAACTCATTTGAGCAGATATTTCTAGATTTTATAATTTTAATCAAAACTAATCTGCCTAAATCTGCTAAATCTGCGTGAAACAAAATCATTTTGATATTGCCGTTGAAAGTAGCCACGAATTTTTCTTTGAAAAATGGAACGATATTTTTGCCACAGATTAAAATGATTACATTGATTTTGTATGACAAACCTGATAGTTTTTTAATTAATTATAAATCAAATCTGCTAAATCTGCGTGAAAAAATAATTCGTGGAAATTAGTGTAATTTGTAGCAATAGATAAAGAAAAGAATCTGTGGCTAAAACAATTAAACACTTTCCTTCAAGATAGAATATACCAATTCTTTTGTTGGTTTTTGGTCTTGTAGTTTAGCTCGAACTTCATCAAAAGTCACTTTAAAATCACAACCCGATTTGTATTCAGAACAACCGTAAGCAGTTTTGCCTTTCAGAATATTTCCCTTTTTGCATTTTGGACACAACAAAGAATCTGACGATTCTTGTTTTACTTTTTTAGGTTCCGTTTTCTTTGGCTCCAGCTTTAATTTATAGTTTTCCTCAAAACGTATCAAGCCTTCAACAGTTCCAGAATCAGTTTTAAAAACTTTTATATTTACAGTTGATCCTTTTTGAATCAATCGTAAATATTGGCTTTCAGTGATTTTTTTATCATGAAAAACAAAAGGAAGCACAAAATCGCATCCGGATTTGTATTCGCTGCATCCAAAAGCTGTTTTTCCTTTCATCAGGTTTCCTTTCTGGCATTTTGGACAGGTTTCTGCCGAAATTCCAGAAGCTTTCTTTTTCTCTGTTTTTACAACTGGTTTCTGAGTCGTTGCCACATGCGAAATGTTAGCGTGTTTGGTTTCGCTTCGAACTTCATAGACCAAAGCTTCCACCATGCGCTTCATGTTTCGAATAAAAGCAGCTGCAGTAAAAGTTCCTTTTTCAATATCTTTTAGCTGTTTTTCCCACGAACCTGTAAGTTCTGCCGATTTTATCAATTCGTTCTGAATCGTATCAATCAGCTGAATTCCGGTTGGAGTAGGGAGTACCTGTTTTTTGTTTCGCACGATATACTGGCGCTTAAAAAGCGTTTCGATAATGTTGGCACGAGTCGACGGACGCCCGATGCCGTTTTCTTTCATCAATTCGCGTAAATCTTCGTCATCTACCTGTTTCCCTGCGGTTTCCATGGCACGCAGTAAAGTCGCTTCCGTAAAATGATTTGGCGGTTTGGTTTCTTTTTGAAGAAAAGAAGGTTCGTGAGGACCTTTTTCGCCCACAACAAAAGCAGGAAGCAAATCGGGTTCTTTTTCTTTTGCATTCGGATCTTCAAACACCACTCTAAATCCCTTTTTTAGGATTTGTTTTCCCGTTGCTTTAAAAGTCACATCGGCTGCTTTTCCAATTACGGTCGTGTTGGCTACAAGACAATCATCGTAAAAAACAGCAATAAAACGTTTTACAATAATGTCATAAACCTGCTGCTGATTGTGAGGTAGATTAATTTCGATTCCGGTCGGAATAATTGCGTGGTGATCGGTTACTTTTTTATCGTTAAAAACCTTTGGAGATTTTTTGATTTTTTTCTCTAAAATCGGTGCTGTTAATTCCGAGTAATTGGTCAGTTTTTGGAGAATTCCTGGTACTTTCGGATAGATGTCGCTGGGTAAGAATGTGGTATCGACTCTGGGATAAGTCACCACTTTTTGCTCATAAAGCGATTGCGCAATTTTTAAGGTATCTTCTGCAGAAAATCCGAATTTCTGGTTGCAATAGACCTGTAAACCTGTTAAATCAAATAGTTTTGGTGCATATTCGTTTCCGTTTTTCTTATCCACAGAAACAATTTCAAAATCACTTTCTTTGACTTTCTCGGCTAAGATTTCGCCGTCTTCTTTTTTCAGAAAACGACCTTCTTCATAGCTGAAAAGTGTTTCTCTGTAAAGTGTTTGTAATTCCCAATAAGGCTGAGGCTTAAAATTTTCAATTTCCTTAAAACGATTCACTACCATTGCGAGCGTTGGTGTTTGAACACGCCCAATCGAGAGTACCTGTTTGTAACCTCCATGTTTTACAGTGTACAAACGAGTCGCATTCATTCCTAAAAGCCAATCTCCAATTGCTCGTGAAAATCCGGCATAAAATAAATTATCATAATTTTCAGAAGGTTTCAAATTATCAAAACCTTCTTTGATTGCTTCGGTTGTCAGAGATGAAATCCATAAACGTTTTATTTCACCTTTATAATGCGCTTCGTTCATCACCCAGCGCTGAATCAGTTCTCCTTCTTGTCCAGCATCCCCGCAGTTTATGACTACTTCGGCTTTGTCAAATAAGCTTTTTATGATTTTGAACTGTTTCTCAATACCCGAATTCTGAACCACTTTGGTCTCAAATTTTTCAGGAAGCATAGGAAGATTGTTCAAATCCCAGCTTTTCCAATGCGGTTTGTAATCGTTGGGTTCTTTTAAGGTGCATAAATGTCCGAAAGTATAAGTCACGGCATAACCATTTCCTTCGTAATAGCCATCGTGCTTGGTATTAGCACCTAAAACAGCTGCTATTTCACGCGCTACACTTGGTTTCTCGGCTATACAGACCTTCATTTTCTACTTTCTAAATTAAGGAGCGAAATTATGAATTTTATGAGAAAGGGGCAAAGATTCTGGGATAGAAAGGACGGGATATAGTGGCAAAGAGAGAAAGAGACAAAGTTTTTCTTGCTATCGTTAGATCTTTCCGCGAAATACTGTTTTAAAAATAAAAGCATTATTTCGCGGCAGATTAAAATTAGTGTTGCTGAAAAAATTCCAACATTGTTTTTAAGGCATCTTTTGCATGCATTTTCTCTCCGTTTTCTAACGATTCCTGTGCTGCTTTTGAGGCTCTTTGCAACATTTTGGTTTCGTAAGATGAAATTGCTTCCTGTAATGATGCAAAGCTTTCAGAGGTTAAAGCTTCGCTTAATTCCAAAGCGTCTAGCATAGCCATATTGGCGCCTTCGCCCGCGAATGGAGGCATTACGTGTGCGGCATCTCCAATTAAGGTTAAATTCGGAATTGTTTCCCAAGTCTGGTCGAGAGGCATGCAGTTAATCGGACGCGGTACAAAAGGAATCGAAGCATTTTCAAAAAGCTCATGCCAAATGTTGCTCCATTCAGGGTATTCATTTTGGAACCAATTCAGTATTTGCTTATTATCGGTATAGTCCAAACCGTTTTCTGAAGTCCAGTTTTTATCGGCTTTAAAGCTTGCATAAAATCCTAAATCACCATTTCCCTTTTGTCCCATCAAAATGTTTTTTGTGTCTCCGAAAGCCATGATTTTACCGCCATTAACCAATGAAGCAATTTGAGGAACTGCTTTTGCAGATTCGTAAATGGTGCCTTCGAGCATTGTTATGCCACTGTAAAAAGCTTTGATATCTGTGACATAAGGCCTGATTTTAGAATTAGCTCCATCTGAGCCAATTACAAGGTCAGCATAAACAGAATTACCATTTTTAAAGTACAACATCCAGCCGTCGTTTTGAGGTTCCATTGAAAGAAAATGACTGTCCCAAACGACTGTTTCAGGCTCTAAAGATTCTAATAATATTTTTCGCAGCGCACCGCGGTCAATTTCTGGACGAAAATGTTCGTCTCCAAAATTTTCATTTTGATTCAGTTCGTGATCGCTGAAGAATATTTCGGCTTGTTCGTTTGTAATTCGTGTTTTATCAGCGCCTGGCAGAAAATTATTTTTGAATTCAGTTAACAAACCAGCTTTGCGAATCGCCGCTAGACCCGATTCGTCATGAAGGTCAAGAGGAGAACCTTGGATTCTTGCGTTTTTATCAAAATCTCTTTCGTAGACTTTAACGTTTGCTTTTTGAAGTTGAAGTAGTTTTGCGAGTGTAAGACCGCCTGGACCACCGCCGATAATGGCAATTTGTTTATTTTGTTGTAACATTTCTTTTTAATTTTGTTCTGTTAGGGCTTTTCAGCCTTTGTTCGGGACAAAATTATTGCTCTTTGAGAACGGATAATAGTATAAATCGGTCACCCTTATTTTTTAATAATTCTTTGGGTACAACTCCAGAAAATTTTTTGATTTCTTTAATGAAATGATTTTGGTCGGTAAAATTCAGTTCAGGAAAAAGCTTTCCTTTTGCAATATGAGGCAAGGAAGCTTTAAAACGAAGGATTTTGCAGAAAGAACTTAACGAAAGCCCAAACTGTTTATTGAAATATCGGTTGATCTGCCTGCCGTTCCAATCTGTTTTCTGAGAAAGTTCGTTTACGGTCATTTCGCCATTGGAGGCATAAACAAGTTCAAACAGACGACGTTTTCTTTCATCGATTTGAATTGGTAAAAGTTCCTTTATTTTTAAGGATGCTTTTTCTTTGAAAGTTTCAAAATCTTTAAAATCTTCTTTCTTGAAATCCCAAAAATTGTCAGGCATTCTTTTAGAAGAATTAAGCAGATCGCCAATTTCGGTTTTCAAGATATATTCAATTCCCAAAGGTGTAAAACTAATTTTGAAGGCGAGGGTATGAGGCGGAATACTTCTTTGCTCTGGAATAGTTTCCAGCCCAATTAAAATAGTATCAAAAGAATCTGACTCAGACTGCATAAAAAACAAGTCAATCCTTCCATCAGGCATAATAACCACTTCTTTTGGCTGATCGGACTGGTTATGAAACATACCGATGTTCTCAACAAAATCTGCTGCAGATTTCTCTGGAAGCGTAAATTGGTAATAGAAATCGTTGTTCATTTTTTTTTGTTTTTTTGCCGCTAAGGCGCTAGGGCACAAAGTTTATTAATTTATAAAATTACTTTACTTCTAATGAATGTAATAAGTTCACCATAATTCTCAAAACAATCCGGACTTATTTTAAGTGTTTTGCCGTCATTAAAAAATAATTCACTTTCAAAATACCCAGAAGTTATTTGTCCAGTCTTACCATACGAACCTTGAACATGATAGTTTTGAATTTCTGTGATGGACGAAAAAAGATAGAATTCAGTTTTTTTTAGAATTATAGAATTTATTGATAAGCCGTTTTCTAAAACAATTATTGTATTTACAGAGCTTAAAAAGAATAGTTGACAAATAACTCCAAATGTAAGAAGTAAAAATCGTACTATAATTATTTCATAAATACCGTAATCATTATTAAACATTGAAAGCGCTATAAAAGAAAATAATACAAAAATGATATTGATTCGAATTAAATATAAAGTTCTAAATTTTGAACGTAATTTCATTGATGTTGAATTAAAACGTAATGTTTCGAGCTTTTAAGACTCCCAGTTTTTTTATTTCTACTAAATCTTCAGCATAAACTCCCATAAACGGAATCGCTTTTTGATCTATAATTCTAAAATAAGCAGCAGGATAGTTTTCCTCAATTTGTTCTGTTGTTAAATCAGAAATGTCAAACCAGACATTTTTATCAAAGCTGATTTTTTTAATAGTAACTGTTTTTTCAGTATTGTGTTCCTGTTTGTAAGGATCTCCAGGTCTGGCCCATTTTCCGTCTTCGGTTTTATAGACATCAAAGTATTGGTATTTTTCATGAAACAGTTTATTGCAATATTCGCTTACAAAAAGCAGAACATGTTCGTACTTACTAAAAGCGGGTATACCATAATGATCAAAAGCCGTAAAACTGATTGTATCTTTTTTGAAATTTCCGTATAAGTTTTTCTCAATTTTATACAATGCTTTATACTTTGCATCCATTACTACCATATCACAGTAATTTGGGTTTTTTTCGTATTTTAAGTCAATTTTGGTTCCTACAAAGGCATAAAATTTAGACGGTTTTTTCTGTTCGCATGAGGTGTACGGCACACACGGCTCTTTTTCGAGCTGTATTTTTATTGCTTTTCTTTTTAAAAGATCTGCGACAGCATATTTTTGATCAAGATACAGGTATGAACTAAAATAAAGAGAATCTGTTGGTTTCACATTTATGCTGAAATGTCCTGTAGAATCGGTATTGACTACAAAATCTTTATTTTTAGTTAATTCACGATAGCCTTCCCAATTTTTTGTTTTGGATGCTTGATTACGAAATTTCGTTAGCGTGTCATTCACATAAATGCCGACATTATTTTGATTGTCTCCTTTGTCAAAAGCATAACCTTCAATTTTTACTTTTTGGCAATAAGAGCTGAAACTGAATAAAAAAAACAGAAAAAAATAGGATTTATAATAGATGATTTTCATGAATTTCATTCCAATTATACTTTAAAAACATCAATTCTTTTCAGCCAAGCAATTTCTGATTCAAAAAACTGGAGTTTGGTTTTGACTACTTTATCACTTTTGTCTCGCGGATTTTTTGTTACAAATCTTGCTGTAGAAGTATTAAAATCTAAGGTGTATTTCTCGTCGAAATCTTCTTTTTTGTCGGCAGAGAAAGTTATTAGATTGTCTTTTGCAATCCATTTTCCCTTTCCATATTTATTGACTTCTTGTGGATTTCCACCTTGTATTTTTGAATAGGAATGAAACACAAATGTTCCGTCTTGATTCAAAGTCAATTTGTATTCAATAATGTGTTTGTCTCCTTCATTTAAAGAGCGGTTGTATTCTCCTGAAAATTGATTTGATTGAGCAAACAAACTCAGGCTTGAAATTAGAAGTAATGTGGTTATAAATTTTTTCATAAAATAATAGTTTTATCGGTTTGATTTCATCGCTTTTACTTTCTTGACTTCTGAATCCTTTAGAAACTTTTGGTATTCGTCGGTTTCCATTCCGAACAAGGCAATTTTTCCTTCGTTATTGCTGTGGATTCCGAAACCGTATGTTTTTGTTAGAGGAGAAGCGCGCAGACAAGTCTGACCTTTTGAGAAAAACTGTTCTCGAGCTTCTTTATATTCGTTTTTGGTTAGATCATTTCGGTCTGCAAATACCTGAAAAAGAATATCGTCTGAAGTGTACTTATACGGATTTTTAGCAATTAAAGCGTACTGCATTTCTGCAACCGTCTTTTTCTCTTTTGATGGCGGTTTTGTGCCACTGTCTGTTTTGGTATCAGCAGCAACTTCTATAAAAGTGTCAAAATAATTGGTAGTATGCGTTTTCATCTTCTCTTTATTTCTTAACTGTTAAACAGAAATTTATTAATCATTCAAATGTAATTATTTTTCTTACAGCATTGTAGTAAATATGAGCTGCTGTTCTGTTTTCTTGAGGATAATTTTTTGATTAGATTTTTTTGCCGCGAATTGAGGAATTTTTCAATTGTAAAACAATTTCGAAATAAGGCTAACTATTAATCATCGCATTCAAATTTTCTTCCTTGTTTCGTAAATCTAATATTTTGAATTTTGACTCTGGATGTATATTAGTTTGTGCTACAGATAAAATGTAAAATGTATATTGTAAAGTGTAATATGTGAAATGTAATATGTGAAATGTAATATGTGAAATGTAATATGTGAAATGTAATATGTGAAATGTAATATGTGAAATAATATGAATAGATATACTATTTAGTTTTCAATATTTCTTCTCTTCATAAGTTTCTCATATGCCTCTTTGCCGTCAAAGCAATTTTTTCCTCGTTTTGTTATAAAATTCTCTTCAAGCCATTGTCTCAGCTGGGTTGTTATTATTTCAAATTGTTCCGATTTATCCTTTACATTTCCCTTGTCAAGATATTGATTGCAAAAGTTTATGTAATATAAAAGACCATAACCCATTATAGAGAATGGAGCAGAAAGTTCTATTATTTCGTCTTTTCTCCAAATTCCGATTTTTAGATGTGTTTCATTATCATTAGATTGTTGTAAGTAGTTTGAGCTTGATGTATCAAGTTCATGAGCAGAAAAATAAAAGTTAAAATAACGATGATTCACAGTAATGATTTGAATTGCTTTCTCAAACGAAACTTTTTCAAATCTCTTTTTGTTCTCTGGATGCTGTGAAAACCAACAGTAAACATTCAGTTTTAGATCTTGAAAAATAAATTGTAAAAACTCATTTATATTTTTTCCGGACCAATAACTTGTTAACTGCTGAAATTTATATTTAATGTTTGGCTTCTCGCAAAAAGTAATCGGATTTTCTATTAATTCTTCGGTTGACGAATAATCAATATCAATATAAATAGGTTTAGAAATTTTATTACAATTTGTACAAATTGTTGTTATTACAATTTCTCTAACATCATTAGTTTCTTGTCTAAAGATATAATCAAATGTCACGTTAAACCATTCGTTTTTGCAACTGCATTTTTTCTTTTTAGGATATTCGTTTTGAATTAAATCGTACCAATAATCAATACTGTCAAGAATAAGATAGTTTTCTTCGTTTTTAGTCGTCAAAAGTCCTACGCCTTCTTCTTTTATCAAACGTACCTGAAATTCTTTTGCTCCGTCTTTTGTCGCTATGTTTTTAGTAATTGCTTGTTCCATAGAAATTTAAGTATTGAAAATAATAAGAATAAATACAAACGTTCCAAGAAAAATAACTCCAATCATATGATTTCGATCACTGTTGTCATTCTTTTTTTGAGTACTCCCAGATGGCGACCAAAAACTCGAAAATGTTCTAAAATCATCATTGTTTGAGAGAGTTGATAAGTTAAAATATAGAAACCGTACCGAAGCTCCCAAAAACTCCAGAATAATTCTTCCCGATATTATTTCTATTAAATCCATTTTGGAATGTTTGTCGCTTAATTATTAAGCATCGGATTCAAATTTTCATCCTTGTTTCGTAAATCTAATCCGCCTTCGTAAACCGATTTTAGATTGGTCAAATAAAAATGCCAGCCGTTTGAACAGCCAAGTCTGATGTATTGTTTAGACGAATCGTCTGTTGGAATATTATAATGACGGAGTTCAACAATCGTATAACCATTTGTTTCGCTCAATTGTATATCAACCAGACAATTTCCTTCAAACGTAAATTGCAAAAAGTCTTTTCCATTGGTCGAAGTAATTTTTCCTTTCATGGCATCATCGTACAAATACCAAAACCATTCATAAGTATTACCTTCCGTAACATTTTGGTCTTTGCCAATTGGTTCTTGATTGGCATTAAAAAAAGAAACTTTTTCGAGAAACCATTTTTCAAGTTCATTCGCCATGGTCCAAGCATTGTAAATGTCGAAGATTTTAGCTTTAACGGCTATTTTTTTGGTGAAGGATGTCCAGTCGAAATTTTCCATTTTTGTCAGATTTTATTTTCTTCAAATTTTCTTTGCAACAAATTGTATAATTCTACAAAATTAGTATCCAGTGTATTGGCTGAAATACTAATTGGCGAACCATACGTTTTATAATTCATTTCTACTGTTTTTCTTTTTAGAATTCCGTTTTGGCGGTTGATGTATTCGTTTGGATTTTTTACTTTAATGATTAAAAACTTCTGGTTCATTACATTGGCAGTAGTAATTCTGATAATATCACTCCACAAAATAAGTCCAGCAGCAACATTGCTTGAGTTGTCGGTAATTCCTTCAGAATTAATTAACAAACCCGGTTTTTTATCGCCTAGTTTTTTGAAGATTGAAAATCCTGCATATCCAAAAAATACAATTGAAGCTATACCACAGGAGAAAATAAATTTTGGATTTCCATAAATAGGATGATCAATTGTTGGAGGAGCTGTTAAGAACCAAATTCCGAGACAGACAAAGAGTATTGAAATGGCTAGTATTAAGTACATTTTTTTCTTGCTTAACGGAATTTCAATTTGGTTTTCTGGAGACATAGGTTAGTTTTTCTAAATATGATAATAATAGGTTTTTTATTTAATTGCCAAATCAGGGATTTTGGTTTACCAATTCGATTATTTCCTTTTCAAATTTTCTTTTTTTTCTGCTAAAGATAGAATTTTTTGATTAGATGTTGGAATCACTTTTAACCAATAGAATTGTTTTTTTTTGTAAGAAAAAAGCGTATCTTGCGAGGAAAAGAATTACAATAATGGTAACAGCCAATTTTTATTTAGTAAATACTGGTTTGATGTGCTTGTTGCACACCTTGTTGTATCTGCATGACGATACTTTCTTAAGAAGCTCAAAAGAGTTTATTCCTTTTGCCCTGTCACAACTCTAGACAGGGAGCACTTTCATTAATCCAGTTTCAATTTATTTAATCTTTCATTTTCAATTCAGGATGAGATAGCACTGAACGCAACGAGACTGTAAAAAATCAGTGAAGAGTTGTATTTCATTATTGATGAAAAATGAAGCACACAAGAAAGTTATGTCACAAAATATTGTTTTAACCACTGGAACCTACGATTTAATTAAAGATCACGTAAGAAGAAAAAAAGTAACACCACAGGAAGAAGAACTTTTGCTGGGGCAATTAAAACATGCCTCTCAAGTATTGAGAAGAGATCTTCCGGAAGACGTTGTTTCTATAAACCGAAAAATTACATACAGAAATCATAGTAATAACGAAGAAAAAACTATTCTTTTGGTTGGTCCAGAAAAATCAAAAGCAAGCAAAAACAAAGTTTCGGTTCTTTCAGATGAAGGAATTGCTATGATTGGATACAAAGAGGGCGACCTTATAGAATGGCCAGCCAAAAAAGGAAATCTGAAATTGGAGATTTTGAAAGTAGAGGTAGAAGCTTAAATATTGTTTTTTTTAGATTTATTAAAAAAGTCCCAAAAGAGTTTTTCTTTTGGGGCTTTTAATTTTTATCTAATTCAACAAGACTCCAATAACTATTATTAAACTTATCGATATTCCCGAATTTTTGTTCCAGTACAAAAAAATTGTTGTCGAATAAATCACTTTTTCGCAGTTCACAATGTATTAGTTTTTTCTGCTCTAAGGAAAGAATGACTATTTGTATCGTTTTATTTTCCTGAATCCAAACTGTTTTAAATTTTTCAAAAGATTCGGCGAGTTTTCTAAAAACACTAATTATTGTATTGCTATTAGTGTTTTCCAGTAAATGAATAAATGCTCCATCTTGTTCTTCTCGTATTAATTTTAAAACATCTTTTCCGCTTTTAGCAATCCCCGAATTACGATGTTTAAATTCGATGTTCATAATACGTTCGTATTTTGAATCTTTTTTTTCGAATATACACATATCATGGGACGCAGACTGACCTTCATTTTCAAGTTTGATTTCATTCCATGTTTTTCCAAATGAAAATTTTCCGGTTGTAGGTGTTTCAATCGAATAATAAAGATTAGGGTATTTTATTTTAAACTCTTCAATAAATAAAAGACGCATTTCCTGTTCAGATATCCGAATCGTTTCTTTTGTACCATCAGTTAATCTCTTCAATGGAAAAATGAGTTGTTCATTTGAATCTCTAATTGCATTTTCTTTTCCAAGAAAAGCAAGGCGGGTTAGTACTTTTTTGCTTAATTCAAGAATATCAATCATAAATTTTAAAAGAGTTTAATTTCCTAATAAAAGCTTATTTATTTCATCTAAAAATATAAAATATAGAGAAGTTAAAATCCATAAAGAGAAAAATAAAATTGAGAGGAATTTATAGGTTCCGGATGATTCTTTTTCGGAATCTCGTCTTCTGTGAAATTCGTTATTAGATTGAGGCCAGTCTTGGTTAGGAAGATTTCTAAAAGAAGATGCTGTTTTTGATTGTAAACTACTTATATATTGAGGTTTTACATTTTCGTTTATAAAGCTCATAAACTCACGTTTGTTTTCATTATGAAATTGTTTTATTTCTTCAATTTTTTTATCCGTATGTATATAGTTTATAGCTTCTTTTATTTTTCTTGAAAATTCTAAATACTTATTTTCAACAATGGTTATTTGTTTTTTTGATTCTTCCAGCTTTATACCATTTTCTTGATGAAGTTTTAGGTTTTGATCGACACTATCTTTAAGTGTTTTGATACTTGCCTTTTTGCTTTCTTCCAGCTCAGCAATTTCTTTTTCAAAATCATTTTGTACAAGCTGTCTCTGCTTCTTTTTTTCTTCTCTTACAATTTGAATCTCATCTTCAAATCTTTCTTCATCTGTTGTTCTGTAAATATTTTTAGAAACCGTAAAATTGGCAATTTCCTGATTGTCCGTAAAAAAGATAGTGTCGAAATTATTCAATAATTCTAACGATTTTTTAAAATTCAGATGTAAGGAGTTGTCATCTATACGAGAATAGACAACCAGATTTGAATTTGATGACCTAAAATCTGAAGGTTCACCAATATTCTTAAGATTAAAACTGAGTTTATCAAAATCTGCAGGAAGATCAACAATAAAATCATCAGAATGATTGACCATTATGGTTTTGTCGTCGATGTTTTTACGGACAAGTATTTCATGAAATTGGTTTAATTTGGTAATTGTCAGATTTTCTTCGGCAATTTCATTGGTAAATAGAATAGAGGCACCAATAAAAGTTCCTCCTCGATCAGAGTTTTTTTCTTTAGCAAATGAATATTTAGAGTAGGCAATGGCGTTAAATCCATTTACTGATTCTTTACGAATAGTATATAAAATACTATTTTCGAATAGTTTTATGGCATTAGTATTAAGGTCGAATGTTTTGATTGATTTAGCAATATTTTGATTTCCTAAAAAAAAGGTTTGCCTAAAACCGTAAGGATTTCCAAATGTGCCAAAAGCCAGCAGATATATGTTTTGTGTCATTAGTTTTAAAAGCTAAATTTTAATCGTTCCCAAAAAGTTCCTTCATAATCCAACGGATAACCTACAATACTTTGATAAAGCCAGTTTGACAAGACCTCTGCAGGAGCCAGATTTAAAAGAGTTATTCTTTCTCCATTGCCATTATTTTCAATACTGCCAATTGTAAAATAGGTTTTGTTGAGCTCATAAGAATTTATTCGGGTATTGGTTCTTGGCAGTCTTTCATTAATAAAATTTTCCAATTCATCTTCGTTAGATACATCTGTTCTTCCGGATTTGTCCCATTTTGAAATAACCAGAATTACATTTATCGATTTCAGGTTTTTCCCCTTTCGTTCAAGCTCATCCAGAAATTCATTTATTAAGGTATCTTCCAAATGTGCATTATCGTAACTGGTAACAATAATAAAGGTTAGCGGAATATTAGCATTCAGATATGCTTCTATGCTGCTGTGGTAAGTACCGCCTCTGCTTATATCTTTATGGTTTTCGCCCGAAGTTTCCAAAAAAGTCAGATTGATTGGTGGTACTTTTTTAGACTTATTATTGGGTTCAAATATTAAATCCAATCTTGTTACCTGATCGCGGGTAGTTCTGTTAGGCAGAATACCTTGTCTGATGTTTTCAAAAAAATCAGCCAGCAAAACCTGAGCTTCTTTTGTATTGGGAGTACCTAGTTTTGGACGTAATACACCTGCCTGAGAGCTCAAATAATATAAAATTGAAGAAAGAATAACCGATTTTCCCGATTCTCCCACACCAAAAAAGAAAATAAAATTACTGTCTTTATTTTTGATTTGATTAGTACTGGCATTGGCTAAAGGAACAAAATCAGATTTTGTGTTATTAGGAGTATCGTATGAAATTGGTTTTAATTTTTCATCGTTAAGACTCAAAGGTTTCAAAGTGTTGTTTTCTTCAGTCATCTTGATTTAGTTTTTAGCAATTAATACTTTTCCGTTTCTTTTACTACCACTGAATATACTCGAATTATTACTGCTGTCTCCATTGCCTGGAGTAGCCAGTAAAACAATAATTACAATAACAAAGTCTAAAAGTATACAGCCCATTAATACTACAAACTGATACATCCCAAAGTTTTTAACAGCGTGGTCAAAGGCAAAACCAATTTTTCCAACATCCTGTGTTTTTGAAATTTCTGGAGTAAATTTAAATTTATCATCACCTAAAACGGCATGGGCGCGGTTTCCTAGTTTATTATATTCAGATAAAGAATCATCAATTAAACCCTGAGAGAGATCATCCTTTTCTTTTTTAGAAAGCAATAGTAAATCCTGAATTTTCTTGTTCCATTTTAAAACTGCATTATTGATATCGGTTTTCAAAGCTTTTTCTTCGTGAGATAAGTCAGAAATCATATTGTCAATCTGTAATCCCATTCTTTCTGCCAGATCATCATAATCATTGCCAACAGGAGTAAGAAAATCTACTTTTTGTCCCGTTAATTTTTCGATGTCTCTTATTAATGACTGAGCTCTGGCACCAATTCCTTTATTTCCAGGATCTTTAATTTGCTCCATCATTTGTTTCTTTTTAATCTCAATATCCTGAGCAGTTTCCTTGTTGTATTTATAGCTCAGTTTTGATTGAACATCGGCTTCCAAATTGTTAAAATGTTCGTTTATATCCCTCAATTGAGTAGTATAAATATCGGTTTTCATAAATCTGGTATAGAGAGCATTAAAATTGGCTATGAAACAAAAGGAAGCTATAAAAACATAAATTCCAACCAGATTTGAAGTTGAATTGCCTTGTACTTTTGCAGATCGTATCATCCATACTAAAAACAGCAATAAAAACGATAAAACTAAAGCGATTATGAAAGAAGCAGGACCAAATATCTGATCCAGTCCCAGCCAGGTTTGGTAGAAACTTACGCTAATTAACAAAACGGCAAGAATAGCCAAAAAGATGTCGGTTACTTGAATTGATTTTTTACTCATTGTTTATAAAATTTAAGATTATATCTGTTTTATTTTGGTTGTTAAAAAATGACTATAAGTTCGTTTTGCAACAAAAGGTGTATGTGAACAAACTCAAATTAATTTCTTATCCAAAACTAATGGCTTTACAATCAGTGGTTTTACGGAAATCCGTAAATAAAACGAAATAAGTACTCTATTTCCTTATTTTGGAAAGGATGAAGAAAAAAAGCGTAAAGGCTTTTTAGGCTTTTACGCTTTTTAAGTTTTTATATTTTAAAGATGGTCAAATTAGTAATTTCTCTGACCAATACAAACGTTTCGTTCGTATGCTATCGATATAAAATCAATTAAATATAGCATTATACCCCAGCAGATTTCCAATAGAAATACCCAAAAAGACCAAACCCACAATTATAAAAAGCACCATCCCGAAACCGTTAAAACTGTTTTTTAGAATAAACCTTTGGGGATTATCGGGACTGTAGATAATTTTAATGGTTTTGTTGATGTTGCCGCTGTAAGTTCGAAACTTGTCAAGGTCTGTTGAGGTATGCAAAAAAGGTTTTCCCGTGATTATTATTCCCGCAGCAATCTGAAACTCAATAACAGGCGTTTTATAACCTTCGCTATCAGATTCGTAAGACAGGATTCTTCCATCAATTTCGATTCCGTTTTTGTTGATTTTATTCAAGAATACGAGAGAATAACAAGCATAACCCAATGCAAATGTTCCGAGAATCAGGAAACAGAGTACGGGTTTAAAAAACATACAGAAAATGAAAGTCACAATCAATATAATCCAATATTTTTTATCAAAATTCAGCATAAATGAATAGTTTGTTTAAGTTAAGAAATCTTTGTTGCTACACGAGTCTCGCACATGAACGAAGATAACTATCAATCTTTATAAATCGCCAATCTTATTTGATTATAATCGTTATTTCTGTCTCCAAATCTAAACAAATAAGCGTTTAGTTCTTGAGTTTCCCATTTTATGTCATCGCGGAAAGTATCATCAGTTTTAATCTTTTCGCTTTCAATATTTTTTAAAGAAGACGGACCAATTTTTTCAGAAACCTTTTTTTCAATGGCAAGAAATATTGATTTGAATTTTCCGTTTTCGACTTCTGTTCTGTTCGAAGCGTTCCATTCATACAAAATAAGTTTTACATCTCCTTCATTGGTGTAGTAATAGGATTTATTTAATTCGATTGCTTTTTCAGTTGGCACTTCAAATTCTCTCGGAATTTCAAAACTATGATTTTTAATATAAGGATAAATTCCTTCGTCAATATCGACAAAATACTTGCGAGTTACATCAATCGAGTTTTGTCTTTTTTCGATTTCAAGGTATTTTTCAATTTTTCCTAAACTAAGTTCAATATCCAGTGTTTTTTCGGCAACATGATTTTCTATTACATTATTTTTTTCATTATTAGTTTTTGCAGTATTACAAGAATAAATAAACAAAGATGCAAGTACTGAAAGCAAAAAAATACGGTATAAAAACTGTTTGTGTTTTGTCATTTTTGACTGTTTTGTATTAACCATTCTGAAGCTATAAATTTATCGCAATTATCTTTCATATCGGGAGACCAGTCAAGAAGTATCGCGGCACCTTCTTTTCTAATTTCATTTTTAATGATATCAACCATTTCGCTTGCATCAGCACCTCCTTGTCCAGCTAGTTCAAAAATAATATATTTGGTAGTAGAAAATGTAGCGTATAATGAAAGTAGTCTTTTAGAATTCCAGTAAAGATCCTCTATTTTGGTTTCCTTATTAATCCATGGAAATTCATAAATTTTCTCGATAAATTTACTTTCTAGATTGGCTTTTTTCTTTAAATAGTTGCCGACTCTAAGTGGGAAAAACAAATTTCTAAATTTTGATTCTCTAAAATAATCCACATAAGTTAGAGACTTTGAGATAATTACATTCTCATTTTTTATTTTTCCAGTAAAAATATCAAGTAATTCGGTTTTAATGTTTTGATAATGAGGTCCATTGTGCAAATAAAGGAAAACCAATTCTCCTTCTCTTAACTCAAATGGCGGTATAAAATACGCATTGGTTCTTATGCCTTTACATTTTATCAATAGTTTTTTCATTCAATTTCAATAAAAAAATTAAAGGTTTTTAAATACATAAGTATCCATTTTTTAGTAAATATATATTTTGAAAGCTTATTTTTAGACGATAAAAGTCAATTTCCATTATTATTTTAAAAACGGTATCCGGTACATTATGATTATAATTAGAAGTGTCGAAATGTAGTTGTAATCTATGTTTCTCATTAAATGAATCACGTAGTTTAACGAGCTTATCTCTTTCCTCAAATTTTAATTTCTCAAAAGATCTTTCATAATCGAGTAAAATTCTTTTTCTTTCTTCAAGGATATTTTTGCCTGTTTTCTCTTTTGCAATGCGAACATCAACTTGTCCATCTGCAGTTGCTGAATACATTTTTAATTCATCTCGACAGTTTACAAGTTGATTGTACATAAGTTTTTCAGCTTCATTATTTTCTTTACAGGATGAAAATAGGACAATAAACAGGAGGATGATTATTTTTTTCAATTCATGAATATTTAAAGTTTCTAAATTGGTTTTGAATGGTTACAGATTTGAGCTTTTGGGATTAACATCTTGTCTGGTATTTATTTTTCAAATTTTCTTTTGTACCAAAACATATTCCAATTATGTCTTATACCGCCCAGTTCCCAGTTAACATCAAATTTGCTGTTTGTGTTTCGATAAGGAGGGTGTGCAATTTTACAATGAAGCATTGGCGAATTGTCTGCAACAACTGATAAAAACTCCGGATCAAGTTCGCTTTTAAGAAAATACCGAATATCAAGTATAGTTCGATTTTTTTCGGCTTTATAAACATATAGATTTATATCGTAAACCGAATCGTAAATTTTTGCCAGATTTGAAATCGCGTCATTGAATTGTTGAGGTGTTTTCTTTTTATTAGCAATGTTTTTGTTATGGCGATGAAGAAAAACATTTTCTCCTGCTGTATCGGTTTCAGAAATATTAGATAAAATAAACACTAAGTTTTTTGAAATTGTATTCCAACAATTTAAGGCTACCAATTCGAGTAATTGGTTTGTTAGATTTTGTATTTCTTGCTCAATGTTGTTTTTCATTTTGGTTATAGAGCTTTTCGGTTTGGTTTTCACGTCTCGAGCTAATATAAAGAAAATATTTTGATACAAACCGATACGATTTCGTTAGCCAAGAATTTTCAACAAATAATGTTAATCGATTTTTTTAATAATTCGATATCTTACTCTATCGAATTCGTCTGTCATTTCGTGTCTTTCGTAAATTTTAATTATCTCAATTTTTCCTTGTTTTACCAAAAAATCTAAATCTTCACTTGAAACATCATTATTTGAAAAACTTAAGAATTTTTGACTTTGAGCAACTACTACAGAATAAACTGTCCACGCCAAGCCCCAAATTTCCCAATAATATTCAAATTCATCACAATTGAGTTCTGCGCATTGTTTTTCTAGTTCAAACCAAATTAGTTTTGTCCTTTCAGCTAGTTCAATATCTGTGTACTTATCTCTAAACATTTTATTTATTAATGAATGTAACGATACCCATTTTATACTAGATTTCTAGTTTTTTGCAAGTAGCTATTATATAAAAACCTTTAGGTCAATTACAGGGTTAAATTTTTAATTTATTTTTTTCTTGTTTTTCAATTTCCACTGCTAGCGCGAGCGTCTCGCTCGTGCATGTATAGTTTTTAAAATTGATTTAGATAGCGTTCACGAGCGAGATGCTCGCGCTAGCGGTGCTTTTTTGTACGAAAATAATATAAAAACTCGTTGGGTGAAATAGAATATAATAGTTTCATTCAAGAATTAAAATCTAATTTTATCTGCAGAAATCCTTTAATCCCGATAGCTATTGGGAGCGTGAAATATTTTTGGGTATTAATTTTTCACGCAGATTTAGACAGATTAAAGCAGATTTATATCTAAGCAGATTGTGATTGAATTGAAAAAAAATAGTTTCAGCCAACGGGTTATAAATAATATAAAAACAGCAGTTTTATTATTTGTTTTGGACATAAATGTGTTTTATTTTTTTGATTGCTGTAATTGAATCGCTCCATAAATTAAATCTTTTTAGATACTAATAATTTGTTTTCATTGAAAGAATAAAATTGTTAAATTCGTTCTTCTGAATAACCATAACCAATTATAAATGAGTATGAAACAAGCGCAAACTATAGATGAGGTAATTTTATTTTTAGATGAAATAATAGAAAAATCAAAGCTCGACCAAAGCAATTTAGGGTTGTTTGCTATTCTATATCGTGAAGTCACGGTAAAAGTGAAAGAAGGTATTTTGGCCGGCTCTTTTCAGAATGGCGAGCGAATGGAAAAGCTGGATGTGACTTTTGCCAATCGGTACTTAAAAGCATATTATGAGTATCAAGCCAAAGAAAAACCATCTGAATGTTGGGGATTTGCCTTTGAACAAGCCGAAAAGTTCTGGCCGATAGTACTCCAGCATCTTCTCCTCGGAATGAATGCGCATATCAACCTTGATTTAGGAATAGCCTCGGCCGAAGTGTGCACCGTAGAAGACATTGCAGATTTAAAACATGATTTCGACCAAATAAACTCCATTCTCAGCAATTTGGTTGCTGGTGTCGAAAAATGCTTAGTTAAAATTTGGCCAACGCTCGCTTGGATATTAAAATGCACAGGAAAAATAGACACACTTTGTATTGATTTTAGCATGGAAACCGCAAGAAACGGCGCCTGGAAATTTGCCAACGAATTTGTAGCCGTTCCCGAAAACGAAAGAGAAGCCTGTACACAGCTAAGAGATAAAAGAATTACAGAAATCGCTCGATTGGTTTCGAACCCAGGATATTTTGTGAGTGCCGTTTTCAAATTCATCCGCTTATTCGAAAGAGGAACTATCGCCGACAAAATAAGGGATATGCAGATTATGGAAGCTAATAATATGGAGTGTGCTGTGGCGTGAAATATATAACAATTTTAGCCCACTGCTAGCGCGAGCGTCTCGCTCGTGTACGTATAGTTTTTAAAATTGATTT
Organism: Flavobacterium procerum; assembly: GCF_042431625.1. Taxonomy (NCBI): domain Bacteria; kingdom Pseudomonadati; phylum Bacteroidota; class Flavobacteriia; order Flavobacteriales; family Flavobacteriaceae; genus Flavobacterium; species Flavobacterium procerum. The sequence continues at coordinate 339,653 of NZ_JBHLYW010000007.1, forward strand.
AGATAGCGTTCACGAGCGAGACGCTCGCGCTAGCGGGTAAGTTTTTCGAAATCGTATTCCAACAATAGGTATTTACCAGTTCGAGTAAACTGCTTGTCAGGTTTTGTATATCTTGCTCAATGTTGTTTTTCACAAACTATTTCTTCTTAAACTTATATTCCCTTTTATTACTTTTCGGGTTCAAATTAACAAACTCATATTCTTCAAAATCTGCGAAACGGGTTTTAAAAAAATCGCTGGCTTTTTCTAATGACCAGGTTTTAGGATAGTGAAAACCGTCAAATTGTACGTTTTGAAGCTGCAGTTTAAAATCATATCTAAATTCGTCGTCACCCACATAAGTCAAAGCGATTTTTCCGGACCAGTCGATATCAAATTGGTTGGAAGCTGTTGGAGTAATTTGAATACGATGATTGGCGCAGCTGTCGTGTCCTAGCAAATAAATTCCGAAAGCAACATCATCATAATCGTAATCGTCGCCTAGCGGAAAAGTGTCTGCCAGTAAAGCTTCTTTTATAATATCATTAAAAGTGACTTTTTCAGCAGTTGTATTGATTTTAATTCCGTTATCGCCCCAAAAGGTTGAAGATAGGGTACAACGATGAAAATTTTCCCAGACTACTTTAGAATCCCAGTCGCTTGCAGCTTCTTCATCTTCTTCATCTTCTTCGTCATTCAGTTTTGTGTCGTCTTCGGCGTAATAATTTTCGGTTTTTAGATGAAAATCAAACCAAATAGATTCGTCTTCTTCAATTCTGCCGCTCCATTCAAATTCTTCTAAAGCGTGACCGTTTGGATACGGATTTCCTAAAAAATAGATTCTGTTGGGTGTATTCATGTCTTTTTGTTTTTCTAAAGACTAAAGATAGAAACAAAACAGATTCTTACAAATTTTTTTGGAATTGCAATTAACGTTCTGCTCGTTTAATTTGTAAACAAACACGACACTAAGTAGAAACCCCGCTAGCGCGAGCGTCCCGCTCGTGCACGTATAGCTTTTAAAATTGATTTAGATAGCGTTTACGAGCGGGACGCTCGCGCTAGCGGGTAAATTTTTAATTTATTTTTTTCTTTTTTTTCAATTTCCACTGCTAGCGCGAGCGTCTCGCTCGTGCACGTATAGTTTTTAAAATTGATTTAGATAGCGTTCACGAGCGGGACGCTCGCGCTAGCGGGTAAATTTTTAATTTATTTTTTTCTTTTTTTTCAATTTCCACTGCTAGCGC